>CADBRN010000076.1 GCA_902797025.1 uncultured Lachnospiraceae bacterium | reverse complement strand
GCACCCGGTTCCGATCAGCATCGGAATGAACGATTTGCCGGAAAGACCGAACCGGCGGAAAATACGGTCCATGATAAACGCGACACGCGCCATGTATCCGGAATCCTCCAGGATAGAAAGGCACAGGAACAGCAGGATCATCTGCGGGACGAAACCGAGGACGGTGCCCACGCCGCCGATGATGCCGTCAACAAGAAGGCTCTGCAGCCATCCCGGTGCTCCGATCGCGGAAAGCCCCGCGTTGGCGCCGTTCGTGATCCAGGTCCCGAACAGAACGTCGTTCGTCCAGTCGGTCAGAAAGGACCCGAGGGTTGTGACCGAAATATAGTAAACGAGCCACATAATGCCGGCGAAAATCGGGAGTGCCAGGATCCGGTTCGTCACGATCCGGTCGATCTTGTCCGATGTGGTCATCCTGTTTTTCGTCCGTTTTTTTCTGACGGTATCCGCGACGATCTTCTGGATGTAGCAGTAGCGCTGGTTCGTGATGATGCTCTCCGCGTCGTCGTCCAGCTCCTTCTCGCAGTCCTGCGTGTGCTGATTGATGTGCTGCTGCAGATCCGGCGTCAGATGAAGTGATTCGGTCGCCTTCCCGTCGCGTTCAAAGAGCTTGACGGCATACCACCGGAGATTCTTCGGATCCACCGTGCCCTCGATCGACTCCTCTATATGCGCCAGGGCGTGCTCGACGCTTCCTGTAAATACGTGCGGAAGCTCGTGCCGCTTTCCCGCGGCCTCTTCCTGCTTCGCGCGTTCCGCCGCCCGGACCGCCATCTCGGCCGCCTGCATCGTATTCTCGCTGTGAAGCGCGCTGATCTCGATCGTCTCACATCCGAGCTCTTTTCCGAGCTTCTTCGTATCGATCGAATCGCCGCTCTTTCTCACGAGATCCATCATGTTGAACGCGAGTACAACCGGCAGCCCGATTTCGATCAGCTGGGTGGTCAGATACAGGTTTCGCTCGATATTTGTTCCGTCGACGATATTCAGAATGACATCCGGTTTCTCATTGACGAGATAGTTTCTGGAGACGACTTCCTCCAGTGTGTACGGACTCAGGGAATAGATTCCGGGAAGATCCTGAATAATCACATCCTTGTGGCCGGCAAGACGTCCTTCTTTCTTCTCAACCGTGACGCCCGGCCAGTTCCCGACGTACTGGGTGCTGCCTGTCAGATCATTAAACAACGTGGTCTTGCCGCAGTTCGGATTTCCTGCGAGTGCTATTTTAATACTCATTCTTTCCTCTTTTCTGCACGCTTTCCCTCCCGCCTCTGCCTGTGCAGGCCGGAAGTTTCATTGTACTGTTCTTCGACCGGGACGTCCGCCTTTGCGGCTCCCTTCAAGATCTTTGAAAAAGACGGCTTCGGCAGTCAGCTCATCTCAAGAATATCCGCGTCCTCCTTTCGGACCGAAAGCTCATAGCCGCGCACGGTCACCTCCACCGGATCGCCGAGCGGCGCCACCTTCCGCACATAAATCTCGGTTCCTTTCGTGATGCCCATGTCCATGATCCGGCGCTTTAACGCACCGCTTCCGTGGATCTTCTGCACCGTGGCGGACTGTCCTACAGGAATGTCCCGCAAAGTTTTCATTGCTCATCCTCCTCATAATAATAATTTATAGAAACAGACAGAATGGTATGTCCGGTTTCATCCGATCTTTACTCCGCATAATAGATGTTGTGCAATCTATTATATATTAGTCATGTCTAACCATCGTGTAAAAAAATAAGCCGCCTTTTCATGCTGCTTTCACATCGTGACGTAGATCTTCTCCGCCATCTTCGATGTGACCGCGAGCGTGGAATCCTTGACCCGGATAATCACATTCCCATTCCCCGGTGCTGAAACCACCGACACCTCCGTTCCGGATACGAAGCCCAGATCTTCGAGATGCTTCTTTACTTCCGCATTTCCTCCGACCCGTGCGACCATCACGCGATCTCCGATCTTTGCCATAGATAAGGGCAGCATAAAATCTCCTTCCGTTTACACATCTACTTCATGAACGATGTGTTGATTTATTGTTTGCCATCTCTAACTTCACACAGAGGGATTATACCATATCCATACCCTTTGTCAATAAGGGAATTTACCGGAATTCAATGATTATTCAAATCCCCGCTTCCGGTTTTTCCGGTAAGCCGAATAGGAGATGAGCACGTTCGCTGCCCAGCCGACCGGCACCGCATACCAGACGAATTCTATGCCAAAGCGCGGAGCCATCGTCATCGCCACCATGACCCGGATAAATAGATTGCAGAGATTTGAAGCCATGAAAATACGCATCCGGCCGATTCCCTTGAGTACGCCGTCGGTCGAAACCTTTGCCCCGAGCAGAAAACAAAACAGCCCGATCCAGCGCATATAATCGACCGCCACGCGGTACGCTTCCGCGGTCCCCCTGCTTCCCAGAAACAGGCCCGCGATCGGACGCGCAAATGGCTCGATGACCGCGCACGCAACACCGGCAGCGATCAGATCGAGCAGCAGTCCCGCATGGTAGCCCTTCGGAATCCGATCCTTCTTCAACGCGCCGAAGTTCTGCGCCGTAAACGGCGAAACTGCGTTACCGATCGATACAAAGACTGCCGCAATAATATTTTCGATGCGTCCGGTCGCTGAAAATCCCGCAAGTGCTTCCGCTCCGAACCGGTTCACCACCGACTGCACGAGCAGCATGCCGATCGAAACGGTGGACTGCTGGATGATCGTCGGCACGGCGAAGGCCAGGATTTTTTTCAGATCCTGTCCTGAAAAAAACGCGGCATCCACATCGTAACGGCGCATCGCGCGGACGAACAGGACGAAAGAAAGCACAGCGGAGACCCCCTGCGCGATCAGCGTGGCAAGCGCCGCACCGAACACGCCCATCCCGAGCCGCGCAACCATAAAGAGATCCATGAAGACATTCAAAACCGAGGAGAAAATCAAAAAATACAGCGGAATCCTCGATTCCCCCAGCGCATTGAACATACTCGAGATGATATTGTACATGAAAAGGAACGGGAAACCGGCGAAATACACGCGCAGGTAAAGAACCGCCATGCCGATCACCTCATCCGGCGTCCGGAGAGCGCGCATGATCGGCCCGCTGAAGGCGAACCCCAGCGCGCCGAGCGCAGCGGCGAGCAGGAGGAAAAAGATCATCGACGTACGGACCGACTGCTTCATCCCGCGGTACTCGCGAGCGCCAAAGCGCTGACTGACGATCACCGAAGCTCCCGCCCCCGCGCCGACCGCGACGCAGATAAAAACATTCGTCAGCGCGGAAGAAGCCCCGACCGCAGCGAGTGCGTTCTGACCGACAAAATGACCGACGATGATCGAATCGGCCATGTTATAGATCTGCTGAAACAGGCTGCCCAGAATCATCGGAAGCGAGAAGAGCAGAAGCGCGTTAAGCGGCGGGTCTGTGATCAGATATTCCTCTTTTCTTCTGTGTTTGGATCGCTCCATGACGAATCCGCTCCTTCCTTCTGTTCTGCCGTTGACCCGCGGTGAAAAAGAGCGGCCAGATTTACCGGTTCCCGAAGGATGAATCCCGCATAAAAATGACCGCTCCTGCTTTTAATTTTGAATGGATTACCTTCCGGATATCGCGTACCACGCGATTCCCTCGTACGTCCATCCGGCCGAATCGAGTTTGTCTTTTTCCGCCTCACTGACGGTATAATTGTGATTGTTGCTGTCGGCATTCGGATTGTACTGACGGTGAACCGGAACTCTCTCCTGCTCATCTGAGTACCAGCCGACCCCCTCGTCCTTCCAGCCGGCCGCGATCAGATCGCTTCTCTCGTTCGGATCGGTCGTGTAATGATGCTCACCGGCGTTCTGGTTGTACAGACGGTACACCGGCGTTCCCGATGATTCCGGCGCAATCCAGCCGACTCCTTCCTTATTCCATCCGATCGAAGCCAGCCGCTTCGCTTCTGCGCTGTTTTTCGTATAAAAATGCTCCCCGCTGTTCGGATTGTACAGACGGTACATCGCCGTCCCGCCATCACCGGCGTCATTTCCGCTGCTCGTTCCGTTTTCACCGCCGGCATTCCCCGCATCTGCAAAATCCGGGCGAATCACGCCCCAGTATGTGATGTTGCCAAATGCGGCATAAGAGGAACCCGTCACGTGCTCGACCCTGCTGTCCGCATGCAGATGCTGATGATAAGCCGATGTGTCGGAATCATAGATCGCAACATGACCAAGTCCGCGGTATCTTGCGGTATAGACCAGAATATCTCCCTTCTGCGGCTGTGCCCCCGCAATCCGCTGCCATCCGTCCGGCAGCTTATTGGTCCGGTAATCGGCGCCGTTTCCGAATGCCGGCGTCACTCCGAGATAATGATAATACGCCTTCGCGAGGTCTACACACTGCGCGCCGTACGCGCCGTCATAATCGATCGACCGGCCGACCTGACTGTCGACCCACGCGATCGCCTCATCCGCCGTATGCGCGGTATATGCCTGAACTTTGACCCTTCCTGCCGGAAACGTCAGCACACAGAACGCGGAACAGAGCAACACTCCGGTAGTTTTTTTCAATCTCACCACAAATATCCTCCCTGATACATACGGAAAATATTAACATTTCGCAACATATTTGTCAAATTTCTTAATATGTGCGGTGGGAGGATCCGGTACGGTGCGGAAACGACTACGGCATTTTCATTCCGGACAAAGAAAAAGGAGCTTCCTCTGCGGCGGGGGACTCTGCCGCGGAGATGCTCCTTTTCCTGTTCAAATCGTGGATCCGGCGTGTTTCTCTAATTCTGGTTTAGATCGGTCCGGTTCATTTTTTGTTGTGATTTTTTCTCTTTCCGGCGATTACAATCGTCCCGATGACGGCCGCCGCTGCGATAATCGACCAGAGCGCGACCGAAGAAGTATCTCCGGTCTTCACCGCATTGGAAATCGTCCGTACAACAGAAGGCACTGTGGCTCTCCGGGTCGCAGTCACCACCGTCGGTTTGACGGCCGGCGTCGGTTTCGGGTTTTCCGGCTGCGGCGTCGGTTTCGGATCTTCCGGCTTCGGTGTCGGATCCTCATCACCGCCGGTATTCGGCAGTTCACCGCTCTCCTTTGTATTGATAAAACGGATTTCCGTCTTGCTGCCCGTGTCGCCTTCCCGGTTCGCGTACATCACTGCCGTAAGGAAACCGTCTTCATACGTCGCGAATACGGTGATATCATAGACCGTCGTATCCATCCGGTAACCGGAACTGATCACAGTCTGTTTTACCTGATAACGATACGTCCCCGGCGAAGTGTAGGTGACGTGATCGAATGAAAATTCCTTTTCCTCCTCTCCCGTCAGATCAACGGCGACACTGTCCGCTTCCGGCATCGGCGCGCCGTCGGTTCCCGTCAGCCGGAATTCCGCACGCGGCGCCTCTTTGTTGGACGCGCCGCTGAACTTTACCGTTCCCCGGATCGCGAGATCCGCCTGATACGATACTGCTGCCCTGGCCTTGATGCCTGTCATGGAAAGGACCATTGCAAGGGCCAGCGCGGCTGCCGTCAGCATCCGGGATACGCGTTGAAATTTCTTTCTCATTCCACTCATTACTTTCGGCGCCTCCTTTCTCAAACTTTTTTCTCCAATCGTCCGTATAAAATCGTTCTTCCGTTCGTCTGCGCGTCCTCGCACGTGGATAATCCGATGACGCGGTCTGCACTGCTGATTCCGATATCCCTCTTCTGCACACTTTTTTCCTGAATGTACGAGATCAGTTCGCTGTTGTCCTCCGGATGAGCGGTCGGGTTAAACACCGTGCCGTCTCCGGAATCCGTCTTCAGGCAGGCGAAAAGTGTGATTCTGTACTGCGTGCCGTCCGTAAGATACAGCGTCCCCGACATGCGACTGTTGAAATAGTCCGCATCTTCAAATTTGATAATATCGCCGAACATCGCTCCGTTATCCATGTGATGGCCGTAGAGGAGACTGTAGGAATCCGTAAAATCTCTGGAATTCCGGGGATCGAGGAAGATCGATCCCGCCAGAGAAAACTTCCCGTATACATCTTTGTTGATGTAATCCAGCGGCTCCGTTCCCTGAACCAGCGGATAATCGATGTGCGTGTCGTCGATGGTGATCCATCCGGCCACATCCCCGTTGATCGCCGCCAGGTCCTGAAGCGTCGGTCCGTCTCCGGTAACGTCCGCATCGGGTTTGTACTTTAATAGATCGGAGGAGGTATAAGCGGAATGATACAGTCTCCACGTATCCCACAGGGAATATCCGCCGTAGAGCAGCATGACAATCACCAGGAGCGCTGCGAACACCGCCAGTATCCGATTCCCGATTTTAGCAAGCCGTCCTGCCAGGATCATCCCGCTTCATTCCCCCCTTTCTCTCTTATTCTTTCTCAGCCGGGCCTTCGATGATCCTGCCCGGTCTGTGTCTGTTCCGTCACTCTTTCCCGATCATGCTCTCTTTCTGCGGAAGAACACGACTGCAGCCGCACCTGCCAGGACAATCATGAGAACAAACGGCGCATACTCACGGACGATACCGGTGGTGATATTGACATCCTTCTTGTTCTCAACGGTGACCGTCGCATTATCGGTGACCGCCTTGCCGCTGTTACTCGTCAGCTCGGTTTCCTTTGTCTTCTGATCATAATCGCTGTAGTACGTCGTCGTGTATCCTTCTCCCGTCAGATCTTCCTCTTTTGCGGTAACTCTGGCTGCGGAATCAAGGCCATAAACGGTAAACGACTCGCCGTCTTGGAGTGTAAGATTCACAGACGGATTCTCTTTGTTCAACGTAAAGTTATAGTTGCCGGCCGCCAGACGATAGCTTCCGTCTCCGCTCTTCAGTGTAACCGTGAAGTTGAAGGCGCGGGTTTTCTCTCCCATGTTTCCTTCTACTTTCTTAAGAACCGTCAGGTCGTCGTGTGCATATTCGCCGGTTCCCGCGATGCTGTTCGTGAAGGTGATCGCCGCGGATTTCTCCGTCCCATCCTTATACGCCTTAACATTTAATTCGTGGGTGTTTGTAAAGTACACATCCATCGTGTAGACGCTGTCGTCGAAATCTTCATCCGCGTTGTCGGTCCCCAGTTCATCGATCGTATAACGGTAAATACCCGGCTTTTCGAACTTACTGGTGTCGAATGTGAGGTTCGCCGAACCGACAGCAACGCTCGTCTTGCCGATATCCGCCGCGTCCGGTCCCGCCTTGATCGTAAATGTTCCGTCCTCTCCAAGGCCCGCATCGTTGATCCGTACCGCGCTGACCGGTCCTGCAAGAACCGCATTCGCCGCATCCGCCTTACCCGGGGCAATTGCAAACTGATACGTCTCGTTCGGCACGTAGTCGCTTGCATCCTTTTCGAGGACTTTGCTGACTGTAAGCGTGTCTGCGGCTGCAGCCGGCGGATTGTCGTCCACCGCAAATGCCGGCATCGCCGTTCCCATAATCATTGCTGCACTGACCGCCGCGATTCCCATTGTTCTAAAAAATGTGTATCTCATCATTTACTCCTCTCCTTCAGTGAATCAGTTTTCTGCTGTCTCCGGTTGATTCCTTGATTAAATATCATTTCTTCTTATTACTGTAATAACTTTCCCGGTGATCGCATCCCCGGCCACGGGACCTGACCACCTGCTGTCCTCGGCGTTTTCTCTGTGATCACCGAGTACAAAAAACTCACCCTCTGCCAATGTCACGGGATAAGTAATTCCTGAATCGTACATCGGCGTTTTATAGTAAATATCGTCCTCTATGACGATACTACCATTCACTTTCAGCTCCTCAGCTTCCGTAATTTCGACGGTGTCGCCTCCCTTCGCCACGATCCTTCCGACGTGCTTTCCGTCGTCTGTTTTGTAAACGATCACGTCGCCGCTCTTGTAGGCTTTCTCCAGCCGGTAGACGAAGAGCAGATCGCCCGCCCCGATTCCCGGCTTCATGGAGTCATCCGGCATCACCGCAAAGCCGAAGACGAATCCGAAGATCACGAGGATCAGTCCCGCCAGGACGGCGAGCCGGAGAAAAAATGTCTTCACTTCTCCGACCGCCTGCTCCCTGGTCATCGGCTTTTTATCCGGTTTCTTTTCCGGAACTTTTTTCTGGAAAACAGCCATCTGTCACACCCGTTGTCATTCTGTCTCACCCGTTGCCCTGTCTCTTCCTGTCATGTTCTCCTGCGGGTCCGGATGAATACCGCCGCTGCCGCGAAGGCCATCAGCGCCATCAGCACGAAGGGTACCATGTTTCTTCTGACACCGGTATCGACATCCATCTCGAATGTATTCGTAAATACGATTGCCGTGTCATCGGTGACCGTACCTTCCGCTTTCTCTGTCTCAACGCCCGCTCCGTCACCGACCGATACGGTGGTTTGGTACAGGCTTCCCGCCTCCTTGTTTTCCGTCACGGTATAGGTACTGCCGTAAGGGATCGTGAATGCGGCACTCTCACCGCCCTTGAGATGGAACGT
Source organism: uncultured Lachnospiraceae bacterium (assembly GCA_902797025.1). Taxonomy (GTDB): domain Bacteria; phylum Bacillota; class Clostridia; order Lachnospirales; family Lachnospiraceae; genus CADBRN01. Next base: position 25,098 of record CADBRN010000076.1, on the reverse strand, counting down.
ATAGGTTCCGTCGTTGTTCTTCGTGACGCCCTCCGGCAGATTCGCCAGCTCTGCGCTTCCATTCAGCGATACCGCGAGTGTGAAAGCAAACGCTTCATTTGCATCCGCCATATTTCCGGAAATTTTCTTTGAAATGGTGAGGGTCCGGTTCGCCGGCTTCCAGATCGCATAGAGAACATTTCCCCCGACGCCGTCGGCTGCATATGTGCCTCCGGGTGTGAAGAATGTTCCGGATCCGTCCGGCTGATCGTTCCATCCTGCCAGTTCATAACCTGCTCTTGTGAATCCCGCGCCGCGGCTCAGCGTGACATTTGCGTTCATCTGGAGATTGCGCTGGATGTTGTCCGTAACGCCCTCTCCGATATCGGCCAGAACGTATGTGCCGCCTTCTTCCTCCTCCGCGTTGTACCGATACTGAATGTACGTCGAATCCAGTGCGTTGTACTTTGCAGTGAGTTTCATCACCTGCTTTCCTTCATACGTCTCTGTCTTCCCGCTGTCGATCGTGCAGATGTCTCCCGGTTTCAGGAGTTTTTCATCGATTTCCCATCCGATGAAGACCTTCTCCTCCGGAATCTTATCCGGCGCCGCTCCGACCGCCGCCTCCGCGCCGTCGAGATAGGCCCTGCTTCCTACCTGGTCGATCGTTCCGTCGCCGTCGTTGTCGTAAGCCAGATAATAGCTTCCGAATCTGCGCCATTTTGCGATGATCCTGCAGTCCTTCGTCAGCTTTTCGCCGAAGTCAACGGCCTGTCCGTCTTTCGGTCCGCCTGACCAGTACCATCCGGCGAAAATGTAAGCGCCTTCGTGATAGCTGTAGGTCTCATCTGTGTTGCAGTATTTGCGTTCATCCTCTGTGATTTCGCTCTTCTTCACATATTTCGCGTAACCGCCGGACGCCTCTGTCTCACTGCCTGTATAAGGTACCTGAACGTAATAGTATTCGCCGTTTGGATCTTCGATATAATCTCTCGTCGTGCCCAGTTCCGGATACTGATCGTTGTTCCCTCTCTCGAAGCGGATGTATGTCGGGCCGTCCGATGCGCCTCCGTTATAATCCACCTCGGCGATATGGGTCCTCGGCGCGAAGTGCGCGTACAGGATCATATGGGAATACGGCATCGTCTTTCCAGTGAAATCATACGGATTTCCGTATCCTTCCGGGTTGTCATACCATCCGGCAAACTCCAGATCACCGGTCTCCAGTCCCTTCATCTGTTCACTGAATGTATTTCCCGCTTCCGAGATGTCCGCCTGATACTTGTAGGTTTCCGTACCGAGGTTGCCGCTGCCATTCATGAATGTGATGGTGTAGCTGTTTCTCGTGTAGTAGAATTTCAGTCCTTTCGTGCTGATGCTCGTGCCGATTTTCGGAGACTTTGTTCTGTCGCATGTGAATCCGGCGATGTCGTAGTAATCCTCCTCGGTCGTACTCATATTGGTGCCTACTGTATCTGTATGATCCAGAACGTACCTTCCATTCAGATCCTCCAGATAGTAATCAATATGCTCTCCGTTCGAGTTCACTGTGAAGCTGTAGAAATCTTCACCGCCGAGCGGCATCGTCGAGATGTTGCTCTGGAAAATGTTGGAATCTCTTTCCACTCTCCATACGGAACCGTACTTATTATTATACCGCTCACTCGGCCACTGCTTCCCGATATCCGCTCCGTACCTCGCCGTGATCGTAAGCTCTTCGATCCGTCCGTCCGTCTTTCTGAAATGCGTCACGGTAATTGTTTTGGCTTCATATCCAACAAACCACTGATATGAACCTGTGTAATAGGTCTGCTGCCCGCTCTTATTTGCCCACGGACCCTGGTTATTCGGGTAATACCCCTTAGGATAGTTATGGGCAAAACGATTGTTCTCAACCCTTCCGCCCGGGAAGTAATAGTATCCGCCCTCCGGGTCTTCCGTGTATGCATTCTCCCCGTCGTTCTCGTAAAAATAAATCTGATAAATATTCCGGTCGTAGTACACGTTCACGACGGTGCTTCCGTCCGCCTTGATGGTCTGCTGCTCCGGAGCTCCCTTGACATGGAATCCCTCAAGTACAGTTGCATCGTCCAGATCATCCGCATCCGGAGTCACAGCCGTCCTGTCGCCGGTACGGCCGCTTTTCGTGACGACTCCGCCCTTCGCGACGGCATAGTCGTCATCGTTCGCGTTCTGCAGCCAGTAGACGACCGTGTAATTCACCGTATCCGCGGTCCAGTGCGCGTAAAGTGTGATATCTCCAGTCACAACCGTATCAAAATCGTATTTCTCGCCGCCGTCTTTCGCTGTGTACCATCCGTCGAAGCGGTACCCTGCTCTCGTCGGATCCGCAGGTGCGGATACCTTATTATTGCCGTATGCGACCGCCTGCGAATCGACATGGGAAGCGCCTTCTCCCGTCTCAAAACGTACCCACAGGCAGTTCATAAGAACCGGGTAGAGATGGATCTCGCCGTTTTTCTCCGCCGTGATCGCCTCCGCGACGGTGGTCGGACGATTGGGGTCATTAAGTCCGGAATATGCCGTTTTGCTCCAGCCGATGAATGCATAGGTTCCGACATACGGGCTGTAGCTTACGCCGGACGCCGCATCGGTCGCGATCGTACTTCCTTCTTCCACAAGATCCGTCCGGATCGCGGTGCCGTCCTCGTCGTGGTAGATCACTCTGCAGGATTCATCGAAAACTGCCTGAACCGTCACGATCTCGTTTTCCGCCGCATTCTCTGCAATATCGCTGACGGTGGCGAAGTTGATCATTGTGCCGACCTTAACCGCATCCGCCGTGGATTCAATGACTTTCCATCCCTTGAATGCTCTGCCCGATCCTTCCGGATCATTCGGCACGCCCGGATCGATCAGCGAATCGCCGTTTTTGAGGATCTCGGTATTCGTTGTGACCGCAGTTCCCGCGGCGTCCGTTCCGTCCGGATTTTTCTTCAGCGTAAAGCTGTAATCACTTCCGTCCGCGTTTTTGAAGCGATACGTGCGACGGACGACCGCTTCTTCTTCACCGCCTTCGCCCTCATCCGGGTTGACCGGGATGATCACGTAAACGGAAAATCCGTTCGTCGCGAAGCTGACGCCGCTGACCGCTTTTTCTCCCTCTCCCGTCCCGGAGGAGTTTTCCGCCGTGGTCAGGACTTCCGTTCCGCTGCTTCCGAAGTGGACCGTCCTGATCTCCGCGTCTGCCGCTACGGTCATCGCATTGCCGTAGGAGATGCTGACATTTACGAATTCGTTCGGCTCAATCTTCTGACCGTCCGCCGTTACAATAGAAAGATCAAACAGTCTCGCGTTCGCCGTGTCCGCACTGACGCTCGCATTCTGCTGCGCGACCGCGCTCGTTGCGCCTGCGACATAATCGCTGTAGCCTGCGCTTCCTGCCGGGAGTTCCGTGACCTGTACCGCTGCTCCCTGCGGAATCATCGCGTTCTTTCCGACCGTGACGGATACGGTGTATCCGTTTCCTTCAGCCGTCATCGTTCCTTCGAAGTACTCGACGACCGGAACCGGATTCTCCTGCGGTTCATTCACAGCTGCCTCACCTGCGCCGTCCTGTTCCAGTGCAGTCTCTTCGCCTGTTTCGCCGGCTTCTCCGGTCTTCTGCGCGCCGCCGGGTTCAGATGCCGGCGCGGCTGCTTCCGCCGCTCCATCTGCCGCCGTGATCTCCGTCCCGCCACCGCCGGCTGCTGCATCTCCCGATTCATTCCCTGCATCTTCGATCACCGCTGCGGTTTCAACCTGACCCGCATCTCCGGATTCCTCCGTCAGGACCTCCTCCCCGGTCTGTGCCGGATCGGAGCTGTCAGCATATGCCGTATCTGGCAGGATGTTTCCGCAGAGAAGTGATACGACCATGATGATCACGAGCACGATCGATAAAGGCCGGATCTGTCTCACACTCCATCTTCCTTTATTCTGATTTGTTCCCTTGTCTCTTCTCATTTCTTCACCACCCTGTCTCGATTTCCGTGTTCTTTTCTTCCGTCCGGCCCGACCGGATCTTCGCATTCCTTTGCTTTCTTTTCTCTCCTGGAATCGCCGTCTCTTTCAGATGCGCCGATCGTGATCACGATTCCGTTCACCCGCCGGCTCATTTCTCCGTATTTCAGCACGGAACCCACAAAATAGGTTTTTCCTTTTTCCGGATTCAATGTGCAGTCGCCGGTCAGTTCCCCGTTCTTATCCAGGAGCCAATATACAATGGGCATTCATTTTCTCCTGTTCTTTTCATATCACGTCAACACCGCCCTCTTCGATCGAGCTCCTTTACTGTTGATATCACCATACTACAGACGAACCGCCAAAACTACAGACCTTGCGCGAAACACCCCCGTAATGTCATGAAATTTCATGTGATAGCGCACAAAAAAAACATCTGCCGGATCCTTCCAGACAGACATTTTCAACATAAACGATCGTGCAAACAAATCTTCCAATATCAAAAGTGATGTAGAGGCAGTTCCGGCGCCGAATGCCACGTCCGATTGCCCGCGCCCGATGGTTTGCGATGGTACGTGCCGCAGATGCTCAGATCTGATTGCGTCTCCATGCTTCATACGCGCTCTGCAGGTTTGCGAGATATTTGGAAGAAATCATGAGGGTTGCGCCGCCGTCGAGTTCCACTTCCTTCTCTCCGATTCTTCGGATCCTGGCGAGGGCAACGACTTCAAACCGGGAGATCTGGGCGAAGCTTCCCTGCGGAAGCTTCTGCATCAGTCCTGCAAGTGTCATATAGACGCCATAGTCCCTGTTTTCTGTGTGAAAGACGATCTGGCGTCCGCTCGTCTCGATCCACAGGATATCACGGAAATAAATCGTTTCCGGCACACGGCTGCAGAGTACCTCGATCGATCCGGTGGAACCGAGCCGCGCCATGGCGCGGTTCATAATCGCCGTGAACTTTTCTTTTTCGAGCGGCTTTCTCAAATAGGAAAAAGCGTTTACCTCAAATGCGTCAGCCGCATAGCTGTTGCTGCTGGTGATGAACACGATCTCACTTCTGACCCCGGCGGCGCGGATTTTTCTCGCGAGTTCCACGCCGTCCATATTGTCCATCAGGATGTCCAGAAAAAGCAGGGCCGGCTTTTCCGCTTCGCCGGACACCGCGCCAAGCAGGCCGGCGGCGGAATCATACTCTTCAACCCCGCAGTCGATGTGATACTCCTTCAGATATGCGTCCAGCATATAGCGGATCAGCCTCCGGTCCATCTTTTCATCATCACAGATCGCTATTTTCATGCTCCATTTCCACCTCCGTAGCATTTTCGGAAAGCACCGCGGCAAGATTTGCCTGCAGCGCCTCCGTTTTTTTCATCAAAATCCCGTGACCGGCGCATATCGTCTCCGTATCGCCGTCCGCCGATGCATTCTCGAGTTCCAGAGCCATCGGGAAAATCTCATCCGCGCCGATCATGCGCGATGTGCTCTTCAGCGCGTGGACACTCACGCGGTAGCTCTTCCAGTTCCCGGCGGCGTACGCTTTTTCAAGAAGCGCGCACCGGTCCGAATGAATATAATCCAGAATCATTTCAAGATACAGTTTCGGATCATCCATGCAGTATCCCAGACCCTCCTCCGTATTGAGAAACGCCGACAGGGCATGGAGCACACCGTCGTCTTCTTCCTGCGCGTTCGCAGGGTGCCACACTCCCCGCTCCCCGACCCGTTCCGTTCCCGGAAGCGTTTCCTGCGCCAGAAACACCTCAAATCTGGATCCTTTCCCCGGCGCGCTGTCGAGCCAGAGCGCTCCGTCCTGAAGCTCGATCAGGCGTCTCGTAAGAGAGAGTCCGAGTCCTGCTCCTTCCAGCCCGGGCCGCTTTGCATCGCTCGGCCTGTGAAACGTCTCGAAAATCCGTTCCTGTTCCTCCCTGCTGATTCCGATTCCGGTATCCTCGACCGTGAACCGGATCGGAATTTTTCCATCTTCGTCTATCCCGTTCGATTCCGCTTCCAGCGTGACGGAACCGACGGTCGTATATTTCACCGCATTCGTGAGCAGATTCGTCAGGATCATCCGGATCCATTCCCGGTCTCCGATCAGCGTGACAGGCAATCCCGGATCACACGACGCCTTCAGCTGCAATCCTTTATTTTCCGCCATCACCTCGACAAGAGACGCACATTCACCGATCAGTTCCGGAAGATCATATAACTCCGGATGCGGCTCCGCCTGTCCGGATTCCAGCTCGGAAAAACTCCGTATATTTCCGATCACTGATAAAAGGACGTTGCAGGCGGACTGAATCTGCCTGGTATAGTTTTTTATCGTACTGTCGGCCGACGCCATATATACATTCTGATTATGTGCAAGGATCTCGCCGACCGGCTCCCCGATCGCACCCGACATATTTTCGAGAAAACGCCCGCTCTCTTCATAGCGCCGGCTGACCTCCTCACTTTCCATCACCTCGCCGATCATATACCGTACAAACCGCAGCGCGGCGACAATACTCAGAAACAGAAGGGCGATGCACTCTCCGCCCATGTAATCCTGCACTCCCGTCGCCAGGTATGTCGAAAGATCGATCAAAAGCGCCAGCACACACATGACACTCCCCCAGAGTGCGGTGCGCAGGTCCTCCGCTGTCTCCATAGGAAGATTCCGCCCGGTCCGGATCACCGATCCGCGGTCATCTCTCCAGATCACGCTCTGCCCGGCCGCACTTCTGAGCCGGCGCGCAATCAGCACCGACGGAAACACGAGCACCGGAATCAGAATTACAAGCGTCATCTCAGTATGGCAGGATATGATCAGACCGAACGCTCCTGTCATCCGCGAGATCATGTTCAAAAATGTCACCGCAGCATAACCGCCGGCCACTGCCGTGAACACCCTCGCAAAACTCCCGTCGAGAATTTCCCGCACATACATCAGATAAGACGCGACCATCAGACAGATTCCGGGCGCGTCGAAGGCGGCCGCAAAGCTGCCTGTGATACGGATCGCCCTCCCAAAGCGGTTCTCACATATCATCAGAATTCCCGCAATGATCAGGCCGGTCGCAAGATACCGGTACTGAAGCGTTTTTCTGTTTCTTATCATCCGCACGGAAAACATCATGATCAGCATGCCACAGATCAGTCCGCAAAGCCCCGCCGCGATATCAGGCAGACTCTCACGGAAGAGGTAATAATACAGCGCCGTCTGTTCTCCCGCGATCACCTGGTTCATATAACCGCCGGACAGCGACCTGCCCGGAACGATCACAGCCCTCACCGTACTTCCGGCATCTTTTACGGAAAGTTTCAAAACGGTCCACCGAACCGCCCGTTTTTCCGCTCTTCCCCAGTCAAACGTCTCCGTTTTTCCGTTCCAGGAGAGTGTGATTTTCTCCCAGGCACTGTTGATCGCCATGACACTTCCCCGATCAAGATTCTCCGGAAGTTTATAAGAAACCGTGATGGTTTCTTCGCCATTTTCCGTGATCGGAAGGAGCGTGCTCTCTGCCGCCCTGCCCGGCCTTTTCACCGTCACATCACGGATCACCCGATAGGAACCTCCCCACCATCCTGCGCGGTCATGCGGCAAAACCGCCGTTGCGATCAGAATCACGATGATGAATACAAGGATGCAGGAAAAAACAATGCGAATCACACTTTCCTGTTTCATTCTCTGCCTCCCTTCCGCTCCGCAAGATAGCGAAGAAGGACATGGTTGATTTCACTTCCGGAAACCGGCTTCGGCAGCCCGTCCGAAAAACCCGCACGCTTCATCCGTTCACGGACGCCGGGCGAATCATCCGCCGTCATAAGAATAACCGGCACCGAATCTCCGGGCATATCTTCATCGTGCCGGATATGGCTCATCACCTCAAATCCGTCCATCCCCGGCATCAGATAATCAAGAATAATAAGGTCATACTTCTGACGGCGCAGCTGTGCGAGTGCCTCTTCTCCTCCCGGACATGTATCAAGAATGATTCCGGTGCTCCGGAAAATGCCCTTCATCACATTCCGGTTCATCGGTTCATCATCGACGAGAAGGACCCGGGCGTCCGGAATGTACGGAGAATCGGTAAAAGCTCTGCTCTCCGGACTCATGGAAACGACACCGACCTTCTCATCCGACGCGGGAGTGAAGGGCAGACTGACTGTCACAGACAACGTTCTTCTCTGCTCATTTTCCACTTCAATCGTTCCGCCCAGAAGATCCGCGAGCTGTTTTGCGAGCGGCAGAGCCGGCGAAGGCATGCCGCTGTCCGTCATTTCGAACAGATCGAAGAGTTCCGCAGGGTCGTCCGGAACGGTCAGATCAGAATCCGATTTCACGCGCACGTGAAAGCAGAACTTCCCGTCTTCCTCGCATTTTCCGACAAAAAGCCGCACGACACCCTCTTCCATATGCGTGAAAGCATTGTCCACAATGCTCTTTAAAAGATTCAAAATCTGTTCCTCGTCGCCGCGCAGGAACGCCGGCAGATCCGGATCATTCGAAAACACGACCCGAATCCGGTCTGCGACTCTCAGCCCGTCTGCATGCTCATAGAAGCGGACAAGCAGATCCAGCGTCTCGAACGGTTCGTCCCCGATCTGGATACTGCCAGAGCGGATGCGTGACAGCAGCAGAATCTGATTGACAAGCGAAAGAAGACGGTTTCCGGATTCCTGCATTGCCTCCAGCTCCGGAAGAATCGATCCTTCTTCCGTGTCCTTCAGAACCAGCGAAGTCAGTCCGGTCATCGTATGGATCGGAGTCCGGACCTCATGGGATATATTCGCGAGGAACATTTCCTTTGCGCGGGTCTCGCGCAGTGTGCCGGCGCGCTTCGCCGCCTGCGTCCTTCCGTCCCGGACGATCCAGTACAGCGCGAAAAATGCAAACGCGGCGACAAAGGCACCGAAAAACTGACCCGTCTCCTTCAGCGGCATCAGATAAAACATCAGCGTCTCGACCCCGACGCCTGCGATGAAGCAGAGAATCGCAACGATGAGCGGACGGAATTCCGGTACTTCTTTCCCGTGCCGTATGACGGATTTCCCGACAATCCATATGCCATAGATCGCATTTGATGCGATGACCAGATGGCCGGCCGTCAAAATTTCCATCAGGTCTCTGTGCAGAATCAGCACGTATCCGAGTGCGAGAATCACGGCCGCAAGATCGATGGCGCAGAGAATGTTGATAGCCTTCACATAGCGGCGATTCAGCGCTACGTCCACAAATCGCAGGGTGGGAATCGGAATCAGAAAAACCATCATCAGCTCGACGAAATGCGACGCCTCCATATCCTCGCAGAACAGTTGCCCGACGCCCGCCTGCAGCAGAAGCCAGATCCCTATGAAAAGCACGAAAAGCGCTCCATACAGCCGCATTTCACTGTCGCCGTACTGACTGGGATTGGCAAGCCAGAGAAGAAGCATCACAATTCCGCTCAGGATAACGATCAGCCCTTCCGTTACCACCGCCTGTTTTTTCTTCAGCACATGACCGATGATGCCGGTCCGGTTTCCGACATAAACCTCATTGAACCGATGCTTGTATGCCGGAAGTCTTGAACTGATACGGATCTCGAGAAGCTTCCCGCCGTCCTGCGGAGAAAGATTCGAAAGCAGCAGCAGATTTGATGGAATATTTGTGGCCAGCAGGCTGTTGTTATGATCATACATCTCGACAACCCGGCCGCCGATGCGTACCTCGATCTCCTGAAAAGACGAATAGACTCCGAGATACCATTCGGGATCAATCGTCTCCGGAAGCCTGCGTGAAATCGTCGCTGCCTCAAGATCCGGAGAAGCATCTCCCGACACCGGAAGGCGGATGTCGTCGATCCTGCCCTCTGTGTCCTCGTAGTGCCAGCCGTCCGAAAGCGTGATGTATTCAGCCGGTGCCGTCACCGATCCGCCTCTTCCAAAAAGAGCACAGATGATGATCACCGCGGCCGTCACGATGATCAGTAATATTTCCGGAAAAATCCGGTCTGCCGACTTGTCTGTTCCCATACTTTGTCACCCGTAACCGGCGGTTCTCTGTCAGAACCGGTTGCCGCTGAACTGTTTACCGAATAATTGTACCTTATATTCCCATCAATTTCATGGTTTTTCGCAAATCCTGTGGTATTATGATAGATATGTGCGACCGGTTCTTCGGAGGAGTACTGCCTTTTGGCGGTATCGCCGGTGTCTGGGCTCAACTTTTTATTTTTCCGCAGAACACTCGGCGGCCGGTCCGCACAGATCAGACCATTTCACAAGATGGCGATGGAAGAGACAGAACAATTATGAATCCGAACGACGAATTACTTCTGGAATTTGCCCCGATGGAGGGGATCACGACCGCGGCGTTCCGCACCGCGCATCACGAACTATTCGGCGGGGCGGACCGCTATTACTCACCGTTCATCAACACCGGCCACGCGTTTCTGACACGCACGAAAGATATCCGGGACATCCGGCCGGAGAACAACGAAACGATTTCCGTCATCCCCCAACTTCTCTCGAACAGCAGCGCGGATTTTATCGACGCAGTCCTCGCTCTGGCCAGGATCGGATACTCCGAGATCAATCTGAACCTCGGCTGTCCCTCTCCGACGGTTACGTCGAAACACCGCGGATCGGGATTTCTCGAAGATCCGGAAAAACTCGACCGTTTTTTCTGTGAGGTATTTGAGGCTCTCCCCCGCGCCGAGTCGGAAATCGGCGGACCGCTCGCGCTCTCCGTCAAGACCCGAATCGGCTTTTCCTGTCCGGAGGAAGCGTACACCCTCATGGAAATTTACAGAAATTACCCGTTTTCTCTGCTGATCGTTCATCCCAGGACACGCGGGGAGCTTTACTCTGGAAATGTCCACACTGATATTTTTCTCGATCTTCTCCGGATGAGCCGCTGCCCGGTCTGCTACAACGGCGATCTTATGAATACGGAAGATGTAAACCGGATCCTCGCACTGTGTGCCGGAACCGGTCCGGAGGAAAATCCTCTTCGCGGCATCATGATCGGCCGCGGCGCCATCCGCAATCCGGCTCTTTTCCGCATGATCCGCGGCGGCGCGAAACCGTCTGCGGAAGAAATCCGCCGCTTTCTGGACCGTTACCTCGCCATCACCGCGGCGGATATCCGCGAGGAACGAAACCGGCTCGCGAAGCTGAAGGATCTCTGGACCTTTCTCGGAACGTTATTTTCAGACAGCGGAAGATATTTGAAAAAGATACGGAAAGCGAAGACAATGGCCGCGTACCGTGCGGCCGCAGATGATCTGCTCGCCAATTGCCCGATCGTCCCGTGATACGAAAACGTTCCATAAACGAAAAGAACCGGGGCTGATATCATTCGCATCAGGCCCCGGCATTTTCCGATCTTATCTGTTTTCCTGCAAGGTTCCCGGCTCAGATTCCGGCAGTTTGCGGACAGCAGCAGAGTATCAGAAGCGGCAGCTTCCGTAAGTTGTTAATCCAACATTTCCGGTGAGCCCCTTCTTCCATTGTCAGAAATGGTTTTCGATGTCACTCCTTCTCAAACCAGAAGCTGACTCCTTCATATTCAACATATAGTTTTCCGTCTTTATCGGTCATATCCATTGTTTCTGTCGAATCCTTGATCTTCACGCCGGTATCCGTCTCTTCCCAGGTTCCGGTTTCGGATTCATCATCGATATTCATCTTACATGTACCATTCTCTTTCAATTCCATCGAAAATTCATCCATCAGATCCTTGATGTTAAACTTCATCCCGGACATCTCGGCTGAGGTCGCATTCCATTTTCCGACGAACCGGCTTTTCTTCACCTGCTTTCCGCCGCACCCTGCGAGTAGCGCGGCGGCCAGGCACAGCACACAGAGCCCGATCACAAACGAGCGGCATCGATTCATTCCTTTATTCTTCATCCTCTTTGTCTCCTTTCTTTTGCCATTCACTTCATGTATAATAGTTTTATAATGATCTGAATCGTATCTACATCGGCGCTTTACATCCTCTACGATACGGATATTTTTGTTTCTGTCCCCGTCAATTACCCCCGTTTTAACGGGAAACCTGAGAATATTCTGGTCTTTCTGAGGTAAACGTGTATGAATAAGCATCCGCTGCAGATATTTCTGCTTGTTTTTTTTCTTCTGTCCTCGCAGATTTTTTCTTCCTGTTCCGGAAAAGACCGCCTGAACCCTTCCGATCCGGTGACGCTGACCTTCTGGCACGTCTACGGCGAACAGGTCGATTCTCCTATGAATCTTCTGGTTCAGGAATTCAATGAAACGGTTGGAAAAAAGAAGGGAATTATCATAAATGTGACCCGGGTTTCAAACGCATCGGACATCGGAGAACAGCTGATGGATGCCAGAGCCGGAAAGCCGGGCGCCGGTTCGATGCCGGATCTGTTTCTGTGTTATCCGGGGACGGCTTCTCTTCTGGGACCGGAGAACCTGACGGACTGGTCGGAATATTTTCCGGAAGAGGAACTGGATTCCTTCGTGGACGCATTCGTGGAGGAAGGAAAACTCAAGGGGCGATTCTGCGTATTTCCACTCTGTAAATCCACAAGGCTTCTTTATGTGAACGGGACAGAGTTTGACCGTTTTTCCTCCGACACCGGCACAAGCTACAGCGCACTGAGGACATGGGACGGCTTTTTTGACACCGCGAAGCGCTACCGGGAGTGGTCGGGCGGGAAACCGTTCTGCGCGTTCGATTATCTCGTCCAGAATGTGGATCTCTGCGCACGGGAGCACGGCGGGACGAAGATTATCAAAGACGGATATTACGACTGCACGGATTCCGTGCTCCGGAGCGCCTGGAAACAATTCGCCGACGCTCTGGTCCGCGGCGATATCATCATCTCCGATCTGTACGCCAACACACAGATGATGACCGGAGAAGTTCCCGCAGGGATCGGATCCAGCGCGGCCATTCTCTACTTCAATGACACGGTCACCCACCCCGACAACACGACCGAGCCGATGAATCTGAAGGCATTTCCTCTTCCGGAATCGGATGTCCGAAACACTCCTTCTCCTCTGGCTCCGCAGACCGGCTGCGGCGTCTGTGCCGTAAACAACGGCCGCATCCGGGGAGAAGCCGCCGCTGTCTTCCTTCACTGGCTCACGGAAAGCAGCCGGAACCTGGAATTTGCCGCGGAAACCGGATATATTCCGGTAACCGAAGAAGCTTTTGACGCGATCGATACCTGGCATTTTCAGGATTCTTCCTACCGCGCCGTCTTCAATGCCGTCCTGACGGTCAAAAAAATGTGCCGGTTCGTGCCTCTGCCTTCTGAAAGCGGGTACATCGAGAAGACGAATCAACTTTATGACATCCTCCGTTCCGAGCAGTCCGCTCTGACCTCGCTTTACGAGGCCGGATCAGCTCCGGATGCGCTGGAATCCAAAACATGGGATCAGTTCTGTTCCTGCCTCTGCAGGCCGGAAAGCTGAAAAAGGAGAACTATGAAAAAAATTCATCCAGCCTTTCTATCCGCACTGAGAGGCGCCCCGGATGAAATCCGGAGCATGCAAAAAAAAAGAACCAGCCTGCGCTACAAGCTGTTCCGCTATATGCTCTTTCTCTCCGCTATTCTGATCGCTGCCTTTCTGATCGGCTTCTCCGTGCTCAGCGCCGCGGCTGTTCGGAAAAACAATTTCCGCTCCACACTGCGGATGCAGATGACGGTATTTTCCGAAGATCTGTCCTCCGGCTTCGATACGCTGGAGATGTGGGGTCTCCAGATGTCCGCCTCTCTGACCGATGTGATCCGGGAATATCTGAACGGTCACCATATGTCTTTTTCGGAAATCAATGATTCCCAGACCGCTCTCGCCTCCCTTCAGGAAGCATCCTTCGGCATTTTATGTGAAAAACTTCTTCAGACAGACAGTTCCGGCGTATTTCTGATGCTCGACGCGACGGTCAATACTACCCTTCCTGAGGCGGACCGGTCCCGTTCCGGCCTGTACATCCGGAAAAACTCACCATCCGACTCCATCTCGGATCTGCTTCTCTATCACGGAAATCCGGATATCGGAAAGGAACACGGGGTGATGCCTCACCGCAGATGGACGCTGGAATTTCAGCCGGAGGCACTTCCGGGTTTTGAAAACTGGAAGAAGAACGCCGTTTCCGGCTCCTGCAGTTTCAGCGACATCTTCGTGCTTCCCGGAACGCCGGATAAGGTGCTGCTTCTGATGTTTCCTCTCTTTTCACCTGACGGAACATTTCTTGGACTGTGCGGCTTCGAGATGAATGACAGCTTTTTTCGAAAAGAGATGGCTCAGCCCACCACGCTGAAGCACCTGACCTGCATCCTCGCGGATACCGGCGCCGCTTCCGGCGGGCAGACCGGCACCGCTTCGGGCGGACAGACGGATACGCTCCGGATCGATCCCGGACATTCGATGTCCTGCGGCAGTACCGACGGCTACTATCTCGCTCCCGCCGGAACGTTGACCGTCGCGAAAAGCCAGTCGGACGGCCGCGTCTCCTGTTCCGACCGGGTGAACTCCTATCTCGGCCTCACAAAACGGGTGAATCTTGCGGATCCGGACGGCCGGTTCCGCGCATACGTTCTGATCCCGATCCGTGATTACCGGCAGATCTTTTATGAGGAATCGATCCGGGTTTTCATGATTCTCGCGGTGCTTCTGTGCTTCGCCATTTTCTGTTGCCGCTACTTCAGCCGCCGCTTTCTGAAGCCGGTTCTGAACAGTCTGGAACAGCTGAAAAACCGGCAAAATGCAGAGCCTTCCGAGAGCATCCAGGAGATCGACGAACTCTTCACGTTCTTCTCCGAGCTCGAACAGGACCGGGCGGCACAGACCTCCGCCCTGGAAGAGGAAATCGCGCACGCACACAGCGAACTCTCCCGAATCAACAAGGAATACGACGACGCGAAGCGGGAACTCTCCCGACTCATCTACTCCCGCAAAAAAGAAGTGGACCCGGACAACTATCAGCAGTTCCTTACGGGCCTGAAGACCCTGACGAAAACCGAGAAGAAGATCTTTCTCCTGTACCTCTCCGGCAAAGGCACGAAAGAAATCATGGAAGAAGAACAGATAAAAGAAAGCACCCTGCGCTACCACAACCGCAACATCTACAGCAAACTCGGGATCAATTCCATGAAACAGCTTCTGAGGTACGCGGCCATCATGAACGGGGAGGAGCTTGTTTATTACAAATGAACAATCCTGTCTGTTTTTTCATCGGATGTCAAGCTCCGGCGGTTCGTCCATATGCTCTGACACATATTTTCCATCTTTCTTTCGCTGGCGCACGCACTCCGTCAGCAGATATTCGATCTGTCCGTTTACGGACCGGAAATCATCCTCCGCCCAGGCCGCGATCGCGTCATAAAGTTTTTCATTCAGCCTCAGCGGCACCTGTTTTTTCGCCATTTTAACCTCCCCGGCGCAGGCTTATCTGCATCAGTTCAGACACGCGTGCCCGGGATATGGTTTCATCACACCCGGTGCGCGTGTCCCGACTGATTAAATCAATACAAACTTCCGGAATTGACGACCGGCTGCGCATCGTGATTTCCGCAGAGCACGACGAGCAGATTGGAAACCATCGCAGCCTTCCTCTCCTCGTCCAGCTCAACCGTGCCGTTCTCCTTCAGGCGCTCCAGCGCCATCTCCACCATGCCGACCGCGCCGTCGACGATCATTTTTCGCGCGTCGATCACCGCAGATGCCTGCTGTCTCTGGAGCATCACCGCCGCGATTTCCGGTGCGTAAGCGAGATACGTGATCCGGGCCTCCACGATCTCGATCCCGGCATTTTTCACCTTTTCCTGAATCATCGCCCGGATCCGCTCCGCCACAACCGTCGTCGATCCGCGCAGCGATCCGTCGTCCGCCTTGCCGTCCCCGGTCGTATCGATGCCCGGCGCGACATCATAGGGATAGATCTTGACGATATCGCGCACCGCGGAGTCGCACTGAAGCGACAGATATTCCTTGTAGTTGTCCACCTGAAAAACCGCCTTCGCCGTATCCGTCACTTTCCAGATCACAGCGACCCCGATCTCAACCGGATTGCCGAGTACATCGTTGACCTTCTGTCTCGCGTTGCTCAGCGTCATCTCCTTGAGGGAAATCCGCCGGTTCACATTTTGCGCGCCCTTTGCCTGCGGAGATGCCAGCTTCCGCATGGGGGAATCCCCGTCGTCCACATCTCCGCTCTGGCCGAGCCGCGTTCCGGCAGCGGGATTTACCGCGACACAGAACGGATTCACGAAATAAAATCCTTCCCCTTTCAGCGTCCCGATATAGGTGCCGAAAAGAGTGAGCACCAGCGCTTCCGAAGGCTTGAGCACCTTCAGACCCATCAGCGGAATCCAGGCGACACAGCACAAAACAATCCCTCCGACGAGCAGCGGCATGCTCGGATCATCCTCCGTGCCGACCACCATGCTCAACCCCATCATGACAATCGACAGCGCGATCAAACCGATCGTCAGGATCAGAACCGCCATCCCGTGTTTTTTTCCGGTCAGCACATGTTCCTGCATCGTATCCCGTTCAGAAACCTCTACACCACTCATACCATTTCCTTTCCATCCCCGCAAGGATCATCCGTACATGAAAATTCATTGAGCGACACATCAGACGGGTTTGTATCTATCTGATATCATATTGATATCACTTTAATGGGCGCGTGTCAAGAGTTCCCGGGGTATTTTTATTGCCAAAACTTCCCGGACCGGGTGTTTTTCATCGTAAACGGGCGAGAGGGAACCGGCAGACACAAGGTGCGGGGGCCGCTGCGGCTGCTGTAAACGATACGCAGGAAGGAATCACACCATTTTCCGGATCTGGTTGCCGTCCATCCACGCGGTGACATTTTCAAATGCCATGACGGCCCGGCGGTCGATCGACTCGCGTGTATCGAAACCGACGTGCGGCGTGCAGACAAGATTCGGCGCGCCGATCAGCGGATGATTTTCCGGAAGCGGCGGATCGTTCTCAAAGACGTCCGTTCCCGCCCAGATCTTTCCGGCGCGAAGCGCCTCCGCCAGCGCCTCTGTGTCGACGACCGGACCGCGGGCGGTGTTGATCAGAATCGCTCCCTGTTTCATCTCTTCGATCTGTTTCTTCCCGATCAGTCCCCTCGTCTGCGGCGTCAGAGGTGTATGGACCGATATAATATCCGCTTCACTCATAACCTCATCGAGACTTCTGTACGTCAGACCAAGCTTCTTCGCGGCGTCCCGTTCCGTGCGGCTGAAACCGATCAGGCGGCATTTAAATGCACGGAACAGCTCTGCCGCCCGAATGCCGATCGCTCCGGTCCCGATGATACCGACCGTCTTTCCCGCCAGCTCGAAGCCCTGAAGGCCCGCTTTTCCTCTTCCTGCCTGAACCGCGGCGTTCCCCGCAGAAATCTTTCTCAGGCAGTCCAGCGTAAGGCCCAGTGCCAGCTCCGCCACCGCGTCGTCACAGTACCCTCCGGTATTGGAAATCCGGATTCCTCTTTCCCTGCAGACCTCTGTATCCACATGATCAATGCCGACGAAGGCGACCGAGATAAACTTCAGTTCCGCATCCGCGCGGATCACGGACCCGGGGAGCGGATGATTCGCGATCATCAGAACATCCGCTCCGGCGCTTCTCTTTTTCAGTTCCTCCTCATCCGTCGTGAAGGTATCATATGATTCAAAAGTATGGCCCTTTTCCGTGACCGACGACGCCAGATGATCCAGTGTTTCCTTTGAAATACCGAGCGGCTCCATCAAAACAACTTTCATAATCCTTTCCTCCAATTCGTCTTCTTTCCATGCATCACGTAACATCATCGCGCTGCACCTGTCTTTCTTCTCATTTTAACGGGATCCCGGTACAGGATCAACTTCCTCATGCACAGGGACAGAATCCCGGGAACCGAATCAGGGCAGACAAGCGCAAAAGAGCACCGCCCGACTTACATCCCGCAAATCAGGCAGTACTCCCTCTGTTCCGATCAATTATTTCTGATCAATTATTTCTGTGCCGCGTCATGATCGCCGAGCAGCGCGCCGACAAGCGCCGGCACTTTCGCGATGTCCCCTTCCTCCGGATTCCAGGAGGATTTCACTTCCGGCTCCACGACTTCGAATCCGGAGTCTGTGAGCATCTGGCGAAGGATCTTATTTCCTTCTCCGCTCCAGCCGTAGCAGCCGAAGACCGCAGCCTTCTTGCCCTTGTACCGGAGCGATTTCAGATAGTACAGAAAGCCCTCGACACTCGCGAGGATTCCGTTCAGAATCGTCGGAGATCCCACTGCGATCGCTTTCGAGCGGAACACCTCCGCGATGATGTCGTCTTTTTCCGTATGGTCCACGTTAAATACCTTCACGACCGTCTCCGGGGACTGTGCGTGAATCTCATGAGCGATCGCGTGTGCGATCTTTTCCGTCCCGTGCCACTCCGTGCCGTAGACGACCGTCACCTGATCTTCCTGATAGGCATCCGCCCAGGCCGCATAGGCCTCCACGATCTTCATCGGATCTTTCCGCCAGATAGCCCCGTGGCTCGGAGCGATCATGTCGACCGGAAGATTCAGCGCACGGATTTCTTTGACCTTCTTTATCACAAGCGGAGAGAAGGGGGCGACAATATTCGCGAAATAACGCTGTGCCTCATCCCACAGCTTCTCCTGGTCCGCCAGATCCGCAAACATCTCTTCTGTCGCGTAATGCTGTCCGAACGCATCCATGGAAAACAGAATATTGTCCCCGGTCAGATACGTCGCCATCGAATCCGGCCAGTGAAGGAATTTCATCTCCACAAAAATCAGCTTTTTGCCGTTTCCGATCTCCAGCGTATCACCGGTATGAACGACCTGAAAATTCCAGCCGCGTTTTCCGTACTGCCCCTCCAGCGACTTCACCGCATTTGCCGTGCAGTAGATCGGGGTGTCCGGAATCTTTTCCAGCAGTGCCGGAAGGCTTCCCGAATGGTCGTTTTCCCCGTGATTGACCACAATATAGTCGATTTTTTTCAGGTCGATCTCCGATTCAAGGTTCCGGAGAAACTCTTCCTGGTGCGGCGCCCAGACCGTATCCATCAGAACCGTCTTCTCTTCTTCGATCAGATAGGCATTCTGTGAACTTCCGCTGTGAATCGTGAAATCATCCCCGTGAAACTTCTGCAGATCCCAGTCGATGTATCCGATCCACGACACCTGATTCTTTACCTGTTTTCTCATCCCGCTCTCCCTGCCTTTGCTGCGTTTCCCTCACCGTGTTGTTGGTGCGTTTCCTTCACCGTGTTGTTGGTGCGTTTCCTTCACCGTGTTGTTGCTGAACCTTCTTCACCGTTTCCTGCTGAATGCATCGTTTCCCGGATAGACCGCGGCATTTCCCAGCGCCTCTTCGATCCGGAGCAGGCGGTTATACTTGGCGACGCGCTCGGTTCTCGCCGGAGCACCTGTCTTGATCTCCCCGGAATTCAAAGCGACGGCGAGATCCGCGATCGTCGTATCCTCCGTCTCGCCGGATCGGTGGGACACGATCGCCCTCATCCCCGCTCTGTGAGCCATGCGGACCGCATCGATCGTCTCACTGACCGATCCGATCTGATTCAGCTTGATTAAAATCGCATTGCCCGCGCCCAGCTCAATTCCTTTTTTGAGACGCTTCGTGTTCGTGACGAAAAGATCGTCGCCGACGAGCTGAACCCGGTCCCCGAGTTCACGGGTCATCTTCTGCCAGCCTTCCCAGTCTTCCTCATCCAGTCCGTCCTCGATCGAGCGGATCGGATACTTCCCGGCCAGACTCTTCCAGTGATCGATCAGCTCATCCGTCGTGAAATCCCTGCCGGATTTGGGCTGGTGATAAAAACCGCTTCCCTTCTCACTCTTCCATTCCGAGGCTGCCGCGTCAAGGGCGAGAACGAAATCCTCGCCGGGCCGGTATCCGGCTCTTGTGATCGCCCGGAGAATATGTTCAATCGTATCCTCATCTCCCGAGAGATCCGGAGCGAAGCCGCCCTCATCTCCGACCGCTGTCGTTCTGCCCTCCTCTTTCAGAATCTGCTGTAGCGCATGGTACACTTCCACAGACCAGCGCAGGCCCTCCCGAAAATCCGGGGCCCCCACCGGCATGATCATGAACTCCTGCGTATCCACTGAATTCGAAGCATGCGCTCCGCCGTTCAGAATATTCATCATAGGAACCGGCAGCGTATTCGCACTGACGCCTCCGAAGAAACGGAACAGCGGAAGATCCAGCGATTTTGCCGCCGCATCCGCCGCCGCGATGGAGACGGCAAGGATCGCGTTCGCGCCGAGACCGGACTTGTCCTTTGTCCCGTCCAGATCCAGCATGATCCGGTCAACCGCATACGTATCCGATGCATCCGCTCCGGCAAGTGCTCCCGCAATCTTTGTGTTGATATTGCTTACCGCTTTTGAGACACCCTTTCCGCCGAACTTCGCACTGTCCCCGTCCCGCAGCTCAAGCGCCTCGAACTCACCGGTGGAAGCGCCGGAGGGAGACGCGCCGCGGCCGATTGTCCCGTCCGCCAGCGTCACCTCCGCTTCTACGGTCGGATTTCCACGGGAATCGAGGATCTCTCTTCCACGTACATTTTCAATTCTCAGATAATCCTTCATCGAATCTCACCTCTTATTCTTCCGGTCAGGCTTCCTCAATCGCCCCCACCGGGCAGCCTTCCTTCGCCTCGGCTGCCTTCTCAAGCAGCTCCTCCGGAACATCCACATCCTTCGCTACAGCGGTACCCTCGTCACTCATAGAAAAAATCTCCGGGCAGGTCCCTTCGCACAGACCGCATCCGATGCAGGTATCATTTACAAAATAACGCATAATTCGTTCCTCCTTCTTTATTCCAGTGTCAGCAGCAGTGCCATCTTAAACTTACCGGCCGCCGTCACGGCATGTGCTCCGCCGCGGGCGAAGCGGAAATTTTCGCCGGCTTTGATCGGATGATCCACGCCCTCGTAGCGGATGATTCCCTCGCCGTCCAGCGCGAAGATCAGCGCGTCCCCCGGCGCGGCGTGCTCCGACAGGCCGGTTCCCTCATCAAATGCCATCACGACAAATTTCATCTTGTCATTATGAACGACGTCCATATTGACGATCTTTCCTTCCTGATACGGAACAAGATCCGCAAGCTTAAATACCTCGCCCGGTTTTACTGCTTCATTCATCTTATCATCCCTCCTGATCTCAATTTCTGTATAAACGGCCGACTCTTCCGACCGCATTCCCACCGGTGTTTCCGTCGGAGCCAGAATCCCGTCTCCCGGGCGGAGAATGCCAAAGGCTCCGCCGGTCCCATAGACTTCAAGACTTCCCTCCTGCACAAGAATCAGCTTGTGATACGGGTAAATCTCCGCGCTGATATCGGTGTTTTTCGCCAATGAAAAAACTGTGACCGCATGATCCCCGCCGTAAATCGTATCGGAGACCGTACATCCCGGCACCGGAGCGTGTTCCCCGGAAAGAGAAAAGACCTCTCCCGCTTTCTGTATCATGCATCCGCCCTCCTGTTCTCTTCTGATGATCCGATTATTGCACACTGCCGGAAAACTATATGTTGTTGTAACAACAAATCAGCGCTTTTCAGGACTGCTCCCCGAGAAAGTGCGTTTTTGCAAATTCCATATCCTGCACGAGCTCAACCGTTCCGACATAGTTTCCTTCCCGGTCGCGTACCGCCATGTACTTGACGAGCATCGTACGTCCGCCCTTTTCCATCCAGACCGGAACCGCGTCGCGGCGGTTGTTTCTGAAGTCGTCGATAATCTGCCGCACCATCGGCTCGATCTTCGGCGGATGGCAGGAGTAAACCTCCCGGTCGATCGCCGCGGCCGGACGCTTGAACACCTTCGGACCCTCGTTGAAAAACCGGTTGATATCCTCTGCATCGACGAAACTGATCTCCATCGGAATCGTGTTTAAAAGAGCGGTGAGCTGTTCCACTGTAAGATGTCCGCCGGGCATCACGACCTCGCCATCCGGCGCTGTGCTCTGCGAAACCGGCTGCCGTCCGGCATCCTCCCACTTCTCCGGCACGACACCGAAGCAGACCGCATAGTCCCGGGCGTCACGATCGATTCCCTGCCAGTCCTCCGCCGTAAAATTCACCGCACAGATCGGAAACAGGATATTCTGCTCCTTATAAACCATCTCCTCCGCACGGGTGAGCACCGCGTCCAGACGCGCGTTCCATTCCCTGTCATGTTCCGTTTCCCGGGCAAGCGCACCGAGTTCGTCGCGGATCTCATCATCCACCGTCCACATCACCTCGGCCGGTCCGGTCACACCGTATTCAACCTTCAGGAGCGGATAAAGCAGATCGCCTTTTTTCGCATAATGAACAGCCAGATCCCGGATCGCAGGAAGCAGCGTCTCGTCCCGCGTCTCCCGGAATTTTGCGAGCAGTTCCGTGAATGCCTCATTCTCCCTCACAAGCGTGTTCAGCGGATGCCCCGGAATCTCCGCCAGCTGTGCCGCGCGGAGATTCTTGTCCGTGTAATCTTTCTGAGCCGACGGCGTACTCTGTGCCGACTTGATCCGCTCCTCCACTTTCATTTTTTCCCGGGCCTTCTCTCTTCCGAGCGACGCCTCGACTTCCTTTTCCGCGTTGGCGATCTTTTCCTCTCTTGTAGCCCCGTGAAACAGTGCGGAATGAACGTCGCACAGTCTCTGCACATCAGAAAGAGGAGTCCCTTCCTGCAGCAGCTCCTGCTCCGCCCGCATGATCTCCGACGCCTCAACGTCGCCGAACTCACGGACGAAATCCGCCCGGACATTCTCGAGCTCTTCTCCCTCGCCGAGCCTCCTCAGATAATCCTTCAGCTGTTCCGTTCGTCTGTCTGGCGTACCCTCAGCGGCTTCCGGGCCGCCCGCCGTATTTTGCGTACCGGACGGCACATTTCCGAAGCTGTCTGCCTGCGACGGCGCCGCATTCCCCTGATTCTCTGTAACCGTCAGATCCGGAATCTCACCGGTGAGCTCAAACCCCTGTCTCACCAGCGTCGTCACAACATCCATCATCGGAATGTTCTTCATTTTCGCTCCCTTCGGAATCGTCATAACCTTTCCGACCGAGTGCAGCATCGCTTTTTTTGTGATTTCCTTAAATCCCAGACCCGTCATGATGTCGATCAGCTCCGGATATTCCTGTGTCAGTTCATATACCGTCTTATTTAAATCCAGTCTCTTTGCCATGGTGACCCTTCCTTTTTTCTTATCTATACGGCCCTCCGGCCTTCTCTGTATCTCTCTTACGGTCACAGAATATCATCTGGCAAAGGGTGGGTATGTTGTTCTGACAACATGTGCATCCCGTTTCCTGCAATTTTATCGTATAGAAAAAGAGACATAACCGTCTCCGATCATGTCTCTCCTTATTTTCATTTATTCTGTATATCTGAAGCCGAGCTTCGCAAGCTGTTCCTCTGTTCTGGTCAGTCTCGTGTAAAACTGCGTATAAAAATCCATCGAGCGGTCATACGGCTGCACATAAAAGATCTGAAGGACACTCCTCGCGATCTGATCCCGCGCCTCCTCCGGAAACGCTTCCATCTGAGTCGCCGTGTCCTTCAGGAAGAAATGCCACGTGCAGATGAACTGTTCATACGACTCGATATCTTCCACGCCGATCCAGTCCGCAATCCGGACCTCATACCGCAGGGCATCCCGTTTCGAACACTCATCCTTCTGCAGGATATAATGAAACCCCCGCTTCCTCCCGCTTTCCGCAGGCTCATCAAAATAATACCGCCCGAGCGGGAAGAGCCGGCAGAACCCCGGCCGGAACGCATAAATGCCACAGCGTCCGCCGCCGTCCAGAAAGGGACAGCCCTCCGGCCTGTCCGGATCTGCTTCATCGTATTCCATAATATTCGGGAGAATCATCCCGTCCGTCCTGCGGATCTCGATCTCATTCTCCATCATCGCCTCAAAGCTTTTATTTGACGCGATCGTCAAATAATGCATATCCCGCGGATCCAGAATGATCGAGTCCCCCGTATTCCGGCAGCAGTCCGAGCATCCCTCGCAGCTTCCGCACCCTGTCATTGCCATATCGTCTTTGCTGTAAAATCGTCCGTCCCAGATTTCTGTGACCGCTGTATCTCTCCACATCGCACCGCTCCTTCATCCTTTCTGCTCTTCTGTTACTGATTTTACAGACTATCTGGGGCTTGTGCAATGACGGATATTCTTATCCGGGTTTCCGGGCGGTCAATTCAGTTTTGAGCAGGCTTCTTCATCCGCGATCAGGACCGCATCCCGGTGGAATTGCAGGATACTTGCAGGCATCTCCGGTGTGACCTCTCCCTGGAGTGATGCACGAACCGCATCTGCTTTTTCCCTGCCGGATGCAAGCAGCAGGATTTTTTTTGCCGCCATGATCGTGCCGATTCCCATGGTATACGCCTTGCGCGGAACTTCCTCCGCGCTTGCAAAATATCTTTTATTTGCTTCAATCGTCGATTCCGTGAGCGTCACGCAATGCGTTCCTTTTGAAAAATATGAAGCCGGCTCGTTAAAGCCGATATGTCCGTTTCGACCGATTCCGAGCAGCTGAAGATCGATTCCTCCGAGACCTTCAATCACACGGTCATACCGGCTGCACTCCGCCTCAACATCCGTATTCATTCCGTCGGGAAGGAACGTACGTGCCGGATCAATCCCGATCGCGTCAAAAAAATTCGTTTTCATATAGTACCGGTAGCTTTGCCTGTCATCTGCCGACAGTCCGCAGTACTCATCCAGATTTACCGTATGAACCCGCTCGAAGGAAATTTTGCCTTCATTCCGGTAATGCACCAGTTCCCGATATGTCCCGACCGGAGTCTCCCCCGTTGCAAGTCCGAGACAGGACTCCGGCTTCTCTTTAACCTGCTCCGCAATGATTTCAGCCGCTTTCCGGCTCATTTCTTCATAATCTGTTACTCTGATCAGTTTCATGCAAACTCCTTCATTTCATCCGACCCGATATCGATCGGCGATCGCCAGCAGTTCCTCTTCTCCGACCCATGCCGTCAGTGCCCCCGCTTCCGTGATACACTTGCCGCCTGTGATATTGCCAAAGAGAACCGCATCCTGAAAACCATAGTCGTGAAACAATCCGTACATCAATCCGGCAAGAAATGCGTCACCCGCGCCGGTCGCGTCCCGATATGTAAATTCCGGGATTGCTTCAACATGAATCAGACTG
>CADBRN010000075.1 GCA_902797025.1 uncultured Lachnospiraceae bacterium | reverse complement strand
TCTGGAGCATATGAGATTCGAACTCACGACCTCCACAATGCGAATGTGGCGCGCTCCCAACTGCGCTAATGCCCCGTACCTGCCTATAATAATGCAGAAACGGGAAACTGTCAATGATAAATCCGCAAAATAGAAAAATTTTTATAAAGCCGCAAAAAGCGGGAAACTTTTATGCCCGCGCCGGCCGCACGAGATTCGTGACGCCTGCTTTCTGTACGCCTTTTAACATGAAATAGTAGATCGCAGTGTCGACCGGAATCATGATCAGATTCGTTGTGATTCTCGCCGGCATCATTCCGAGCACGCCCCGGTTATACAGAAGATACAGCCAGAATGAATTCAGGCAGATATTGACCAGCCCCTTGACGAGTACATTTGCCGCAAGGACCCGCGGAATCGTGACTTTTTTCCCGTACAGGAACACACCGTAAATCAGTCCGCCGAGGATCGCGCTCAGCGTGAATCCCGGGAAATAACTGCCGGTCGGCTTCGCGATGAACTTCAGGATATCAAGCGCCCCGCCGAATATTCCGCCGGTCACCGGCCCGAACATCGTGTCCACAAGAATATTCGGAAGCTCCGAAAAACCGATCCGGATATAGTTGCCGATCTGTATCCTTGCGACAAAGCCAAGGACGACCGCGAGCGCTGCCATCACCCCGCAGAACGCGATGGTTTTTGTGCTTCGCAGTTCCGAAAACGATGCGGCGAAAATGCCGGTTCTTGCCTGTGAGGGACTGTTGTGATCATGGGACATAAAAAACCTCCTTCCGCAGTAATCCTTTTACCACATAAGGAGGTTCTTACCCGATATGCAGCAGCGGGATGCGGCCCTGATACCGCAAGTATGCTGCACATACTTTTCGTCCGTCCGTCAACTCCCTGTACGGCCGGCACTTCACGCATCAAGACCTACTCTGCCTGAATCATATGACGCGGATATCGAAAGAATCCGCTGTTTCCGCATTTATATTACCACCCGGGTATCATCCGCGTAAAGCGTTTTTTTCACCACAGTACCCGGCGCAGTTTTCCGATCATTTCATCGATGTGTTCCTTCCCGATGACGAGCGGCGGAACAAGACGGAGTACATTGCCCTCCGCGCTGATCGTAAGAAGTCCCTCATCCTGTGCATCAATGATGAGATCGCCCACCGGGCGCCCCTCTATGACGAGTCCCTGGATAAAACCCTTTCCACGGCGCGCCTTCACACCGCTGAAATCTTTGACGAGACCGTCAAGTTGCTCCTCGAAATAAGGGGTCAGCTCCCGGACGTGTTCGACGATATGCTCCTCCCGGAAAATATCGAGAACCGTGCTGACCGCCCTCGTCGCGAAGGGATTTCCCCCGTACGTCGTGCCGTGATCGCCGGGAACGAGCGAATGCTCCGCGATCCGGTCGTTCAGAATAAAGGCTCCGACCGGCACGCCGCATCCGATCGCCTTCGCGACCGTCATGATATCCGGCTGTACGCCGTACTCCTGGCAGGCGAACATATATCCGGTGCGGCCCATACCGCACTGAATCTCATCGAGGATCATCACGATGTCATGCTCATCGCAGAGCTTCCGGATTCCCCTGAGGAAGGCCGGATCCGCCGGATAGATGCCTCCCTCGCCCTGAACCGTCTCGAGGATGATCGCACATGTTTTGTCCGTAATATTTTCCTTCACACTGTCCAGGTCATTGAACTTCGCGAACCGGATGCCTCCGATCAGCGGCTTGAACGGTTCCTGATAAGCGGCATTTCCCGTGACGGACAGGGCGCCGAGACTTCTTCCGTGGAAGGAATTTCCCATCGCGATAATCTCATGATCCGTTGTCTTGTCCCGCAGCCAGGCGTACTTGCGGGCCGCCTTGATCGCACCTTCGATCGCCTCTGTTCCGCTGTTCGTGAAAAAGACTTTCGAAAGTCCGGCGGCCTCCGCCAGCTTTTTCGCCGCGGACGCGAGCGGGATATTATAATAAAGATTGGATGTATGCACGATCTGATCGATCTGATCCTTCAGCGCATCATTCAGCTTCTTATTGCCGTATCCGAGCGCATATACCGCGATGCCCGAAGCGAAGTCCAGATATTTTTTCCCGTCCGTATCATAAAGATAGACACCGTCTCCTTGTTTCAGAACAATTTTGAAACGGTTATACGTATGAAGCACGTACTGTTCCGTCTGATTGATGTAATCTGCAGTGGTCATTGATCTCTCTCCTTTTTTCCCGGGCATATCTGTCAAGCCTCTGTATCGAACCGCTCGTCGCGGTTTCCGATGATCGCCGTTCCGATTCCTTTATTCGTATAAATCTCAAGCAACAGACAGTGCGGAATCCTCCCGTCCAGAATATGGACCCGGGACACTCCCTCGCCGATCGCCGTGATGCAGTTCTTCAGCTTCGGGATCATTCCGCCCTTCACGATCCCGTCGTCGATCAGCTCCTGCGCTTCACCGACGGTCAGTTCGGAGATCAGGGAATCCGGATCGTCAATATCGCGGTAAACCCCCTCGATATCACTCAGAAACGCGAGTTTTTCCGCTTTCATCGCCTTCGCGATCGCGCTCGCCGCGTCATCCGCGTTGATATTGTAAGAATGATACCCGGAATCGATGCCGATCGGGCAGACGATCGGAAGAAAATCCTTGTCCAGAAGGTCATAGAGGATCTTCGGATCGACGTGACGGATATCTCCGACGTAGCCGATGTCTTCCCCGTCCGAATATTTTTTCTCCACCTGAAGAAGCCCGCCGTCCTTGCCGCTGATTCCGACCGCACGGATACCGAGCTGTTCCACGAGGCTGACCAGCTCTTTATTGACCTTATTCAGAACCATCTCCGCCACTTCCATCGTGTCCTCATCGGTCACGCGCAGCCCGTTCACGAAGTGCGGCTCCATCCCGATCTTTCCGACCCATCTGGAGATTTCTTTGCCTCCGCCGTGGACGATGATCGGTTTGAACCCGCAGAGCTTCAGCATGACCACATCCTTGATCACATTCTCCTTCAGCTCCTCATCGATCATCGCACTCCCGCCATATTTCACGACGATAACCTTGCGGTTAAAGCGCTGGATATACGGCAGGGCCTCAACCAGCACTTCCGCTTTTTCAAGATATTTTTGATTTACCATGTCTGTTCTCCTGTTTCCGGATTCCGTTTTTTTCTTTCAGGACCGGTAATCCGCGTTGATCGTGATGTACTCGTGTGTGAGATCGCATCCCCAGGCCGTCGCCTCCGCGTCTCCCATATGCATGTCCGCGATCGCGGTCACCTCCGGCTCAGAGAGAATCTTTGTCGCCATTTCCTCGCTGTACCCGGTCGAGGTTCCGTTCTCTGCGATCTGAATCGTCCCGGCGGCACTCTTAAAATACAGATCCACCTTTTCCGGATCAAACGCGACGCCGGAGTAGCCGAGCGCACACAGGATCCTTCCCCAGTTCGCATCGTGGCCGGCGATCGCCGTTTTCGTCAGATTCGATGTGACGACAGACTTCGCAAGAACCTTCGCGGACGCCACATCCTTCGCGCCCCGTACCGTAACCTCGAAGAGCGCGGTCGCGCCTTCCCCGTCGCCGGCGATTTTTTTCGCGAGCTGGGTGCAGACATCAACAAGCGCCGCCTTAAACGTCTCATAGTCCGCATTCTTTCCGGTAATTTCCGGGTTGCCCGCAAGGCCGTTCGCCATAAGCAGAACCGTATCATTCGTCGAGGTATCGCCGTCAACCGAAACCATATTAAAGGTATCCGGAACCGCCTCGGAGAGGGCAGCCTGAAGCATCTCATGTGAGATAGCCGCATCCGTCGTCAAAAAACCGAGCATCGTGCACATATTCGGATGGATCATGCCGGATCCCTTGCACATGCCGCCGATCGCGACGTCCTTCCCGCCAAGTTTGATGACACATCCGACCTCTTTTGCCTCAGTATCCGTCGTCATGATCGCGCGCGCAGCCCTGTGGGCGGATTCCTCCGACTCCGACAGTTCCGGTGCAAGAATCGATGCGCCGTGCCTGATCTTATCCACCGGAATCTGCTGACCGATCACTCCGGTCGATGCGACAAGCACCGTGTCCGCCGGAATCCCGACGCATTCGCTGACCGCTTCGGCCTCCGCGCGGCAGCAATCCATCCCTTCTTTTCCGGTGCACGCGTTTGCGATTCCGCTGTTGATCAGCACCGCGCGTGAAATTCCGCTGCCATATACCAGCGCCCGGTCAAACAGAACCGGCGCCGCCTTCACCTGGTTCGTCGTAAAGGTTCCTGCCGTGACGCACGGGGCGGTGCTGTAAATCATCGCAATATCGTCGGAATGGTCTTTTTTGATTCCGGCGCTTCCTCCCGCCGCCTGAAAGCCCTTCGGAAGTGTCACACCCTTAAAAATCCTGCTCATAATATTCTGCTCCTGTTCTGTCTCATATCCGTCACGGAAAGACCGGCGGCATGCGGAGGCCTTCCGCCTCATCGATTCCAAACATCAGATTCATATTCTGAACGGCCTGTCCCGCCGCTCCTTTCACAAGGTTATCCAGTGCGCCCATCACGACGACGCGGTGTGTCCTCGGATCGATGCGGAATCCGATGTCGACGAAATTGCTTCCCTCTACCCATCTCGTCTCCGCAGTGACATCGTCGTCGAGAAGACGGATAAACGTTTCGTCTCCATAATATTTTTCATATGCGGAGCGGACCGTTTCCTTCGTGACTGCCGGATCAACGAGGGACGCGTATGCCGTGACGAGGATTCCCCGGTTCATCGGCACAAGATGCGGTGTGAAGTTTATCATGACCGGCCTGCCCGCCGCATAACCGAGCTGTTCCTCAATTTCCGGCGTATGGCGGTGATTTGTGACGCCGTACGCCTTGATGCTCTCATTGACCTCACAGAAAAGATTCGCGACCTTCGCGCCGCGGCCGGCTCCGGATGTACCGGACTTCGCATCGACGATGATCGTATCCGGATCGATCAGCCCCTCTTTCACAAGCGGATACAGCGACAGAATCGAGCATGTCGTGTAGCACCCGGGATTTGCCACGATCCGGGCAGTTTTCACCTTACCGCGGTTTATCTCGCATAGTCCGTAGACTGCCTCATCCAGATACTGCGGCGCCTCGTGCGTCCGCTTATACCATTTTTCGTATACAGAGACATCCTTCAGACGGAAATCCGCCGACAGATCGATGATCTTCGTCTGCGAAAGAATCGCTTCATTAATAACCGACGCGCAAAATCCCTGCGGTGTCGCCGTAAAAATCACATCGGCCTCTTTCGCGAGCGATTCCATATCATCGCCGCTGCAGACATTTTCCACAAGTTTAAAAAAGTTTCCGTAGATCTTCGCAAATTTCCGGTCGACGTAGCTGCGGGATCCGTACCACACAATTTCCACATCTTTATGAGCCAGAAGAATTCTGACGAGTTCGGCACCGGCGTACCCGGTCGCCCCGATTATTCCTGCTTTAATCATCTGATCAACTCCGTTTCTGCTTACCGCCGGTACTGCGTCGGCGCAATACAGCGTATGGACGAACCTCTCACGATGCGAAAACTGCGCACAATCTTTGCACCGTCAGACTTATACAGATTATCATAGTCTCTGATTCTTCCGATGTAAAGTGTGAATGCATACAGAATCCAATCGTATATATGCAGTTTTCTGTCACTTTTGACGTATAATTATGCACTATATTCTATTTTTATGCATTTTAATTTAAAAAAATGCATTTTCTATTGCATTCCGGTCTGTTATGGGATATATTACTTACATCGGGCGCAGTCAAAAAGTGACGTGCCCGCTTAAACACGAAACACTGTATCATTCAGCGAATATAAACGGAGGAGAACCCAATGAGCGAAAAAGTAATTCTTGCATATTCCGGCGGACTGGATACCACCGCGATCATCCCGTGGCTGAAAGAGAACTTCGGATACGAAGTCGTCTGTGCCTGCATCGACTGCGGTCAGGAGGAAGAGCTTGACCACCTGGAGGAGCGGGCAAAAGCTTCCGGCGCCGCGAAGCTTTATATCGAGGATGTCACCGATGAATTCTGCGATGATTTCATCATGCCCTGTGTCGAAGCCGGAGCAGTCTACGAGCACAAATATCTGCTCGGAACCTCCATGGCACGTCCGGTCATCGCGAAAAAGCTTGTCGAGATCGCAAGAAAAGAAGGCGCGACCGCGATCTGCCACGGCGCGACCGGAAAAGGAAATGATCAGATCCGTTTTGAGCTCGGCATCAAGGCGCTCGCTCCGGATCTGAAAATCATCGCTCCGTGGCGTATGCCGGAAGTCTGGAAAATGAACTCCCGTGAGGAAGAGGTTGAATACTGCAAGGCTCACGGCATCGATCTCCCGTTCTCCATGGGCAAGGGTTACAGCCGTGACCGCAACCTGTGGCACATCAGTCACGAGGGACTGGAGCTTGAGGATCCGGCAAACGAGCCGAACTACGATGAACTTCTCGTTCTCGGGACCACTCCGCAGAAGGCTCCGGACAAAGAGACCGAAGTGACGATGACATTCGAGGCCGGCGTTCCGAAGAGTATCAACGGAAAAGAGATGAAGGTTTCCGACATCATCCGCGAGCTGAACAAACTCGGCGGCGAGAACGGCATCGGCATCATCGACATCGTTGAGAACCGCGTCGTCGGAATGAAATCCCGCGGCGTCTATGAGACTCCCGGCGGAACGATTCTGATGGAAGCTCACGACCAGCTCGAGGAACTGATCCTCGACCGCGAGACGATGGAGATGAAGAAGAAACTCGGCAGCCAGTTCGCCCAGATCGTTTACGAGGGCAAATGGTTCACACCGCTCCGCGAGGCGATCCAGGCATTCGTCGAGTCCACGCAGAAATACGTCACCGGCGAGGTGAAATTCAAACTCTACAAGGGCAATATCATCAAAGCGGGAACGACTTCTCCGTACAGCCTGTACAACGCTTCGCTCGCTTCCTTCACCACCGGCGATCTGTACGATCATCAGGATGCCAGCGGATTCATCACACTCTTCGGCCTTCCGCTGAAGGTCCGTGCCATGAAGATGCAGGAGATCGAAAAGAATCAGAAATAATCGGAATGATCCGAAATCATTCCACGCGAAAAGGGCTGCCGTACGGCAGCCCTTTTGCGATATCCGCAAAGCACGGATTGCATCCCATATCCCCGCGCCGGTCCGAAAGCGGCTCAGAGATTGACCTTCGGAATCTTTGCAAAACTCGCCTCAAGCTCCGCGTCGGTCGGAATATAATCGACCATCGTTCCGTCATTGTAAGACTCGTACGCGGTCATATCAAAATATCCGGTTCCGGTCAGTCCGAAAATAATTGTCTTCTCTTCTCCGGTCTCCCTGCATTTCAGCGCCTCATCGATCGCGGCGCGGATCGCGTGGCTGGATTCCGGTGCGGGAAGGATTCCCTCTGTTCGCGCAAACTGCTCGGCAGCCTGGAAGACCGCTGTCTGTTCAACCGCTGTCGCTTCCATATAACCATCGTCGTAGAGTTTTGAAAGAATCGGACTCATACCGTGGTAGCGAAGACCGCCCGCGTGGTTCGGCGAAGGAATGTAGTCATGACCGAGCGTATACATCTTCGCCATCGGCGTCACCATTCCGGTATCACAGAAATCGTAAACGTATCTGCCGCGCGTAAAACTCGGGCAGGATTTCGGCTCGACCGCGATGATGCGGTAATCCGCCTCTCCGCGGAGTTTCTCACCCATGAACGGAGCGATCAGCCCCCCGAGATTCGATCCGCCTCCCGCACATCCGATGATGATATCCGGTTTGATCCCGTACTTCTCACACGCCTTTTTCGTCTCAAGGCCGATCACAGACTGGTGCAGCAGCACCTGATTCAGGACGCTTCCGAGTACGTAGCGGTATCCTTCCGTCGAAGTCGCCACCTCCACGGCCTCGGAGATCGCGCAGCCGAGGGATCCGGTCGTCCCGGGATGTTCCGCGTTGATTTTCTGTCCGATCTTCGTCTCCATGGACGGGGACGGTGTGACAGCCGCCCCGTAGGTCCGCATCACTTCGCGGCGGAACGGCTTCTGCTCATAAGAAACCCTGACCATATAGACTTTGCAGTCAATTCCGAAAAAAGCGCACGCCATAGAGAGCGCGGTGCCCCACTGACCGGCTCCCGTCTCCGTCGTCACGCCCTTCAGACCCTGTTTTTTTGCATAATACGCCTGGGCGATCGCAGAATTCAGCTTGTGGCTCCCGGACGTGTTGTTTCCTTCAAATTTGTAAAAAATGTGCGCCGGCGTGTCGAGCGCCTTTTCAAGAAACACCGCGTGGGTCAGCGGCGACGGACGATACATCCGATAGAAATCCTGTACTTCCGTCGGAATTTCGATGTATGCGGTATCATCGTCCAGCTCCTGTTTCGCGAGTTCCGTGCAGAAAATCGGCGTCATATCATCGACGCTCAGTTTTTCATGTGTCGCGGGGTTAATCAGCGGCGCCGGCTTCTCTTTCATGTCCGCACGGACATTATACCAGGAAGAGGGTATCTCATTTTCATCGAGGTAAACTTTGTAAGGTACATCTAATTTGCTCATGTATCACATTCCTCCTGTTCCATTCTCATGCAGGACGCCAAAGACACCCTGCTTTGGTTTATTAGTTTAGCACATAAACGCGTTAAATTGAAGCACTGAGTGTGTGCCGCACGAAAATAATACAGCAAAGCCGGTGAATCGGCGGGGATTATCCCGCTTTTGCACGCACGTCCGCCAGAAACTGTTCCCAGGCATCCTCATGCTCTACGAAGTATTTCGGACAATCTTTTCCCGTGATATCGTAATGCCGGATAATCTGATCCGGCGAGACGCCGAAATGCCGGCAAAGCCACGCGGTCAGTTCCACAGCGGAATCATACGTCCTCGGATTGAATTTACCGGTTTCATCCGGATGGCACAGTTCGATCGAAAGCGTATCGTCATTCCGGCTGTTCGAAGCATAGGAGATCTCAGAACTGGGAATGCATTGAATAATCTCTCCCTTGAGCCCGACGATAAAATGGCTGCTCGCATGCGTCGCATGGCTTTTTGCGAGTCCTTCGAAGTAATCGCGGTTCTGTTTTGCCGTTGCTCCCGGATTCGCCGTATAATGTATGACAATGCCGTTGATTTTTTTCAGCGCGATCTGCGGTCTTGAATATTCGTTCGGCGTCAGAAGCTGTACATCGATCTCCGGTCTCCCCTCATCGGATGGATCCTCGCCGGATGACGTTTTCCCAGATCCGGCCCGCCAAAATACCAGCGCGAGGACGATCAGAACCGCAAATACAGCCGGAAGAATCCATTTCCGGTTTTTCCGCGCCGTGTTCCTTTTTTTACGCCTGTGAGTTTTCCGATTTCCCGCCATACTCTCTCTCCGGATTTTCTGCACATTTCACGCTGAATCGCAAAGAAGCCGCCCGCCGGAATCAGCGGACAGCTCCTGTTATCGCGTCATTATGACAGCACAATCAATGTGCGTCCGATGATCCCTTTTCTCTGCGGATGACGTCATGCGCGCCGCCCTCGACAATACTTGTCGCGGACACGAGCGTGATCTTCGCCTTCTGCTGCAGTTCCGGAATCGTCAGCGCGCCACAGTTGCACATTGTCGAGCGGATCTTCATCGTTGTCTTCTCAACATTCTCCTTGAGGGGACCTGCATACGGAACATACGAGTCGACACCCTCCTCGAAGGAGAGTTTCTGCGCTCCGCCGAGGTCATAGCGCTGCCAGTTGCGCGCACGGTTCGAACCCTCGCCCCAGTACTCCTTTACATAACTTCCATCGACGACGAGACGGTCCGTCGGGCTCTCATCAAATCTCGCGAAATACCGGCCGAGCATCACGAAATCCGCACCCATGGCAAGTGCGAGCGTGATGTGATGATCATAAACAATTCCGCCGTCCGAGCAGACCGGTATATATACGCCTGTCTCCCTGAAATACTCGTCTCTCGCCCGGCAGACGTCAATCAGCGCCGTCGCCTGACCACGTCCGATTCCTTTTGTCTCGCGGGTGATGCAGATTGATCCGCCGCCGATGCCGACCTTGATGAAATCCGCCCCGCATTCAGCAAGAAAACGGAATCCTTCCGCGTCGACCACATTGCCCGCGCCGACCTTCACGGTATCGCCGTAATTCTCACGCACCCATGCCAGGGTCCGCTTCTGCCACTCAGAGAATCCCTCTGATGAATCGATGCAGAAGACATCCGCACCCGCCTCAAGAAGCGCCGGGATGCGCTCCGCGTAATCTCTCGTGTTGATGCCCGCTCCGACCATATACCGCTTGTGCTCATCGAGGAGCTCGTCCGGATTCTCCTTGTGCTGCTCGTAATCTTTGCGGAATACGAATGCAACAAGGCATCCTTCGTCGTTCACGATCGGAAGTGCATTCAGCTTGTGATCCCAGATAATGTCATTCGCCTCACTCAGAGTAATTCCCTCTTTTGCGAATACGACTTTATCGAGCGGGGTCATGAACTCGGAAATCTTTGTGTCCGGCGCCATGCGGCTCACCCGGTAGTCTCTGCTCGTCACGATTCCGACCAGTTTTCCGTTTACCGTTCCGTCCTCGGTGACAGCCACGGTCGAATGGCCGGTTTTCTGCTTCATCTCAAGAATGTCAGCCAGCGTCTGATCCGGACGGACATTGGAATCGCTCGGAACAAATCCGGACTTGTATGCTTTGACTCTGGCAACCATGGCAGCTTCCTGCTCAATCGTCTGGGAACCGTAAATAAATGAAATACCGCCGCTTTTCGCGAGCGCGACCGCGAGACGGTCTCCCGACACAGACTGCATGATCGCCGATACCATCGGGATGGAAAGATTCAGCGGGGACTCCTCTTCCCCTTTGCGGAACTTTACAAGCGGCGTCCGGAGAGAAACTGCGGACGGAACGCACTCACTCGAAGAGTAGCCCGGAACCAGAAGATATTCGTTAAACGTGTGGGAAGGTTCATTGTAATAGGTTGCCATGATTAAACTCCTTATTCTGCCATATAATAAAGAATGAACAAAAGAAATGAACTGCTTGAAATTTGTCCGTAGTATATCATGACCACGTTGGAATTACAAGTGGGGCGAGTGGGTGCTTCGCGCCGCTCCATTCTCATGCGGGGGCGTTTCGGAACCTAAAAACGGGCCCGCTCACACGCTGTCGCGTGCGGCGGACCCGTTTTTG
>CADBRN010000074.1 GCA_902797025.1 uncultured Lachnospiraceae bacterium | reverse complement strand
CTCACCCTCGCCAAACTCTACTTTTACATTGATTACGCTGTCAGGTTTTTTGTGGGAAAGAAGTACAACCGTCTCCACATGCACACTGTGCGGAAATAAGTCGTACGGTTGTACCGCTCCCAGCTCATACCCTCCTCCGCACAGAATCCGCAGATCCCGCGCGAGTGTCGCCGGGTTGCAGCTGACGTAGACGATGGTTTCCGGTTCCATCTTGATAATGGTGTCCAGCAGGATCGGATCACACCCTTTTCTGGGCGGATCGACGACGACCACGTCTGCATGAATATCCTCCCGTTCATATGCCTTCGGAACGATCTCCTCTGCCTTTCCCGTGAAAAATTCTGCGTTGTTCATTCCGTTTTTTTCTGCGTTTGCGCGTGCGTCCTCAACCGCCTGGGGAACGATCTCGACGCCGTAGACATGCTTCGCGCGCTGCGCCAGGAAGAGGGAAATGCTTCCGATGCCGCAGTACAGATCCCAGACGATTTCATTACCTGTGAGCTGAGCAAATTCCATCACTTTTTGATACAGACGGACGGTCTGGACCGGGTTCACCTGAAAGAACGAGAGCGGCGATATGGAGAACCGGACCGGTCCGATCGAGTCCTCGATCGCGCCGCTGCCCCACAGTGTGACTGACCGGCTCCCCAGTATCACATTTGTCCGCTCCATGTTGGAACTGTACGAGATACTGGTCATTCCCTCAAATTTTGAAAGCCGCGCGACAAGATCCTCCGCGTATGGAAACTTCTTCGCGTTAATCGCAAGGCAGACCAGAATCTGACCGCTCGTGAAACCGGTCCGGATCAGAACGTGACGGATCGTACCGCTCCCGCTCTCCTCATCGTAGGGCTCGATCCGGTGCGATATCATCCATTGAAGGATCGCGTCAAGAATCGGACGGTTGTTTTTGGCGCCGATCAGGCACTCATCCGCTCCCGTTTCGTTTTTTACCCCGTCTCTTCTGTATGAGAGAAGCGGGATCACGCGGTGGCTGTGAAGCGCGTAAAATCCTGCCGTGAGGTTTCCGTTCTGGTCCCTGCGGATCGGATAAATCGCCTTGTTGCGATAATGGAACGGCTCTTCCATTCCGATGATCGGAAAAAGCCGGTAGGATTCCGATTCTTCTTTCCCGAAACCGCCAATCCGGGTCAGATCGTTCCGGACCATGGTTTCTTTCCAGGAAAGCTGCGCTGCATAATCCATGTTCTGGAGCTGGCATCCGCCGCACGGACCGGCCGCTGCGCAGGGAGGTTTGACCCGGTGCACAGAAGGCTCGATCACGCGAAGCAGCCGCGCATAACCGTACTGTTTCTTCGCTTTTGTAATTTTTACCTCAGCGAGATCGCCGACGACTGCATCCCGGACAAAGATGGTATATCCGTCCGCTTTCCCGATGCCTTCACCGGACGTTCCGATATCCGTCACGCGAATCACCGCAATCTCGTTCTTCTGAAATCGTTTTTCACTCATAATCGTATTTGTATATCCTGACGGCGGAGATCCCGGCGTGTTCTCGCATCGTTTTCTTCTGACCCGGACCTTTATTCCTGCAGATCGCCGGTTTTTCTGAGATTCGTCTCCAGCATGCGATTGTAACCGATCCATTCATCGGACGATTTTGAAGTGGATTCGAACAGTTCTTTCAGTGTCTCCATCCTCGCGTCCGTGATATCCGCGTAACTGAGCGCGAGCGCTTCCGCAAGCGCAGGTTTCTTCGGAGATCCGTATTCCAGCTCGCCGTGATGTGAGACGATGCAATGGAGCAATTCATTCTGAAGTTTTTCCGGAAAATCCGGGATCGTACGGATCTCATCGTGAATCATCTCCGTACCGATGACGATATGACCGAGAAGCTGTCCCGCGTCCGTGTAGTCATTTGCCGGAAACGATGACAGTTCCTTCAGCTTTCCGATGTCATGGAGCATCGCCGCGGAAAGAAGCAGGTCTCTCTGCAGAAACGGATAGGCTTTCGCATAATACTCGCAGAGTTTTGTTACGCTGAGTGTATGTTCAAGCAAGCCTCCGACGAAGCCGTGATGAATCGTTTTCGCTGCGGATGCCTGTTTGAACCGGTGCGCAAAATTCTTATCCTGGAAGAAATCATCCAGCACCCTCTTCAGATATTTATTCTCGATTGAGCCCACAAAAGAGAGCAGCTCAGCGTACATATTGTCAATGCTCTTTTCGGAAGTCGGGACGAAATCCGACGGATCGTATTCCCCCTCGTCTGCGACACGCGCCCGGCGGATCGCAACCTGAAGCGCACCATTGTAACTTGTGATGTCTCCCATGATGCTGATATAATCCAAAGCCTCGAAATTCTCGATTGCCGGCGAATCCGGATCCCACACTTTTGCGTTCACCGCGCCCGTTTTATCCATAAGTATGACATTATCATACGGTTTTCCTGTTTTTGTCGTCGCGCTTTGTTTGAATTTGCAGAGGTATACGCCGGAGATCCGGCTGCCCGCCTGCAGCTCTCTGATGTACTTCATTTGCGCATTTACTCCTTTTCTGACTGGCCCGATCAAAAGGGGAATCGCTGTCTGAAAAAAACAGCTGCCGGGGACCGGACCGCTTTCCGACAAACAACGGTTTCAATCCCTGACAGCTCATTTTAACACTCACCGACCGTGACATCAAATGTTACTTCTTCGTACCCCGCGGCGCCCTTTCTCTGTGCGGTGACCCGAAGTGTGCTCCCGGGCGTGCAGCCTTTGACGACCGTAGTGTATTCATTGATCGTGGTGATCTCTTTTCCGTTCAGTTTTGTGATAACATCCTGCTGCTTGATTCCCGCGAGCATCGCGGGAGAATCCTGGGCGACCTCACTGACCATAACGCCCTTCGGGATCCCTGTCCGTTCACTGATCGTGCCCGTGACATTTTCACCGCTGATCCCGACATACGCCCGCGCCTCATTGTTGGAAAGTTTCTGCATGAGCTCTTCCAGTTCGGAAACCCCGATCGCCGTGACGATACTGCTGTTGTCCCCGCCGACCGACTGGTTGATGATTCCGATGATTTCTCCGTCCAGATTCATCAGGACGCCGGATCCGCCGGAAGTCCCTTTGATATCGGTCGTGAAGATATGATAGCTGCGGTCCGTAAGGGAAACCAGATTTGTATTTGATGTGATCGCGCCGATGGAATAGCTGC
Organism: uncultured Lachnospiraceae bacterium; assembly: GCA_902797025.1. Classification (GTDB taxonomy): domain Bacteria; phylum Bacillota; class Clostridia; order Lachnospirales; family Lachnospiraceae; genus CADBRN01. Next base: position 9,198 of record CADBRN010000074.1, on the reverse strand, counting down.
TCTCATATCCGGATGGATCGCCGAGCGCAATGACGGTATCCCCTCGCGCCATACCGTATGAATTTCCAAAGGATGCAGCCGTCGGACGGGCTGTACCGGTGAGAACTCCGTTTTTCTGCACGCGGATCACCGCGAATCCAGTGGCCGCATCGGACCGGATCTGTTCCGCGTCGAGCTGAACCCCGTTGTAAAATTCCACACGAATCTTTTCTGCGTCAGCCGTGGCAGATGCTTCTGTAAGTATGTAATAATCTGCGTCATGATCGGCGATGATCACACCGGAAGCCGAGCTGCTGTTCTCATACGTATTATTGAAATAGTCCATCTCACTGTGGATGCCGGTCACATTGACGATCGATTTCTCGCAGCCGACAGCAATATTATTGATCTCCCGACGGACAAGACGGTAGCGGTCAAGATCGGATTCTTCACCCGCTTCACTGTTCCCGGACCCATCCGCTTCTGCGCTGTTCGAAGCCGCCCCGGCTTTCCTTCCGTTATCCGTTTCTGAAACGCTGCTGCCCGTTGTCCCGCTGTCCGATAAAACGGACGAACCGGATACCGTCTGGCTGCCGGCAGCTACAGCGATATTGATTCGTTCACTGCCGTCTCCAAAAAAGAGATGCTCCGCCGCCGGCCTGACGAGAGAAAATACGATTGCTCCCACAGCTCCTGCGGCCGCTGCCGCAGTCAGAAGATAAATAAACCGTTTGATCAAGAGTTTTTTTTCGCCCGGTTTCTTAATTGTCTCATTCAAGAAGCGAAATTCTTTTTTTTCGTTGTCCCGGTTTTCGTTTGAATCCGACTCACGATGCTCTTCCATAGAAAACCCCGTATCTCAGTATTTCCATCAGCGGAAAAAGTATACCAGAACTTTATGAACGGACTGTTAATATCTTTTCTGAAATCCTGTCCGTTTTAACCGCCCGTTTTTGGTCATTCTGCACAGATTCACAATTTCAGGCACAATTTCGGACACAATGCACAGGATCGCATTTGCCTGCCAGATATGGTAATATATGTAAATGATTACCATATCGGACGTCCGACACCCCTCTTACAGACGGCGAAGGACTTATTAACGATTGTGCGAAAAGGATAGATTTCATATGAATGAGAAGGCGCTGAAAACGCTTGAATATAATAAGATTATCGAAATGCTCTGTGAACGGGCGACCTGCGGTCCCGGACGGAAACGCTGCGAAGCTCTCCTCCCGTCAGACGAAATCGATACGATCCGGAGAATGCAGACCGAGACGGCCGCCGCACTCTCCCGCCTGTTTAAAAAAGGGAGTCCTTCCTTCGGAAATGCAGATGATCTCGGCGCTTCGCTCAAGCGTCTCGAGATCGGCAGTGCCCTCACCCAGCACGAACTTTTGCAGATTGCTTCTCTGCTTGAAAACGCCGGACGCGCAAAAGCCTATGGACAGCATGACGATGATGCAAAGGACTGCCTGGATCCGGTTTTTTCCTCGCTGGAGGCAGTCCCGATGCTTTCCGGAAAAATCCGCCGCTGCCTGATCTCTGAAGATGAAATCAGCTCGGATGCAAGCCCGGAGCTTGCAAAAATCCGCCGCAATATCAGACTGAACGGCGAACGGATACGCTCCCAGCTTCAGGAAATGCTCAGCGGATCGATGCGGACTTATCTTCAGGATGCGGTCGTCACAATCCGCGACGGCAGATACTGCCTTCCGGTCAAAGCGGAATACCGCTCACAGGTCACCGGTATGATCCACGATCAGTCTTCAACCGGTGCGACGATTTTCATTGAACCGATGGCGGTCGTCCGGCTGAACAATGATATCCGTGCCCTGGAGATCAAAGAAGCCCGTGAGATCGAAAAAATTCTCGCGGAACTCTCCGCGGAGACTGCTGTTTATATCGAGCCGATCCGGTGGGATATGGAAAATCTGATCGAACTCGATTTTATCTTCGCGCGCGCAAAACTTGCGATGGATATGAACGCAACCGAACCGGTTTTTAATACCGACGGCAGGATTGTTCTCCGGAGCGCAAGACACCCGCTGATCGACAAGAAGAAAGTAGTCCCGATCGACATCCGGCTCGGTGATTCCTTTGACCTTCTGATCGTCACCGGACCGAACACCGGCGGAAAAACCGTTTCGTTGAAAACGATCGGGCTTCTGACACTGATGGGCCAGTCCGGTCTTCATATTCCGACGCTGGATCGTTCCGAGCTCGCTGTATTTTCCGAGGTCTACGCGGACATCGGAGATGAACAGAGCATCGAGCAGTCGCTGAGTACGTTTTCTTCCCATATGACAAACACGGTTTCCTTTCTCGAAAAAGCAGACCGCGATTCACTCGTCCTCTTCGATGAGCTCGGGGCAGGAACGGATCCGACCGAGGGGGCTGCGCTCGCGATCGCAATTCTGTCTTTCCTGCACCGGCAGGGAATCCGCACGATGGCGACGACGCACTACAGCGAACTGAAAATTTTCGCCCTGCGCACTCCCGGCGTTGAGAATGCTTCCTGCGAATTCGACGTCGCGACGCTTCGCCCGACGTACCGGCTGCTGATCGGCGTTCCCGGAAAGAGCAACGCTTTCGCGATTTCAAAACGTCTCGGCCTTCCGGATCATATCATCGATGAAGCGAGGACTCAGATCAGCGAGCAGGATGCCTCCTTTGAGGATGTCCTCACTTCTCTTGAACAGCGCCGCGTCGAACTCGACGAGCAGAACCGCGAACTGGAGCAGCAAAGAGAAGCGCTGCGCGATGAACGGCGCGAATTTCAGGCAGAGCGCGAGAAAGCCGGCCGTTCAAAGGATAAAATCATCCGTGACGCAAATGAAGAGGCCCGGCGCATTCTTCAGGAGGCGAAAGAATACGCAGATCAGACGATTCATGATTTCCGCAAGATGAGCCGTCAGGCCGGCGGCATGGACACGATGGAACGGAAACGCACCGAGCTTCGGAAAAAGATGGAAAAAATGGGGTCGTCGTCCCAGGTTCGCCCCGCACAGCGCTCGGGAAGAAAACCGAAAGCCGGCGAGCTGAAGCCGGGAGACGGCGTAAAAGTGCTGAGCCTGAATCTGAAGGGAATCGTAGCATCAAAGCCGGATGCGAAGGGGAATCTGTTCGTCCGGATGGGAATCATGCGCTCGAAGGTCAATATCGACGACCTTGAACTCCTCAACGAACCGGATATTCTCGAGGAGGGCTCCTCCGGAAAAGGTGCCTTCAATACGCCGATCAGCCGCTACCGGGCGGATGGAACCGACCGCGGAGCAAACCGGCCGCATTCCGGAAACAGCCGTGCCCGAAAAGGCTCGTCCGGAAGCAGCGTCCGCATGGAGAAGGCCATGAGCGCGGAGACCGAGATCAATCTGCTCGGTATGCGGGTCGATGAAGCGTGCGCGGAGCTTGACAAATTTATCGATGACGCGGTGATCGCACACATCGACACCGTGCGGATTATCCACGGGAAAGGGACGGGAAAACTCCGGGAGGGTGTTCACGCATATCTCCGATCCAACCGGTCCGTGAAGAGTTTTCACCTCGCAGAATACGGACAGGGTGACGCGGGAGTGACAATCGCAGAATTGAACGTCTGAACGTTCAGGAAGGAAACCTTATGCAGGCATCAAAGCAGAAAATATTGATTGTGGATGACGACAGCAACATCGCCGGGCTGATCTCGCTCTACCTGACGAAAGAATGCTTCCTGTGCCGCACGGCCGGCGACGGAAACGAAGCGCTGCAGGCCGTATCGGAATTTCAGCCGGATCTCGTTCTGCTTGACATCATGCTGCCGGGTATCGACGGCTACGAAGTGTGCCGCCAGATCCGCCACACGTCCGACATCCCGATTATCATGCTCTCCGCAAAGGGTGAAGTATTCGATAAAGTCCTCGGTCTGGAACTCGGCGCAGATGATTACATGATCAAACCATTTGACTCGAAGGAACTGGTCGCGCGTGTCAAAGCAGTGCTCCGGCGCACCGCAGCGAGAACGCCCGAGCCGGAGCATGTACCGGGAGAAAATGTCGTCCGCTTTCCGGAACTTGAGGTGAACCTGACAAATTATTCCGTCACCTACCGGGGGAAGACTATTGATATGCCGCCGAAGGAACTGGAACTGCTGTACTTCCTCGCTTCCTCCCCGAACCAGGTTTTCACACGCGAGCAGCTGCTCGATCATATCTGGGGCTACGAGTATATCGGGGACACCCGGACGGTAGATGTTCACATCAAGCGTCTGCGCGAAAAACTGCGCGACAATGCGAACTGGGAGATCGGAACCGTCTGGGGCGTGGGTTACAAGTTTGTACTAAAATCACGGAGTACACAATGAAGAAACGGCTTCTTGTCAAATACCTTATCGCTTATATCCTTGCCTCTGTTTCGGCTCTGATTCTCGTTTTTTCGCTCGGTTCGCAGCTTCTCTATAATGAAATCACAAACAGCACCGGCCGGAGACTGTATTCCGAGATCAGCCGCGTCGCAAACGATTCCTCCATGAAACGCATCAAAGACGAAACCAGTCTGAGAGAGACCATGCACGTTCTTCAAACGCTGGCAGACTATGAGACTGCCCGCATTCTCTACATCACCGAAGGCGGAACCGTTCTTCTCGATACGGGAGAAACTTCTGACAGTACGAGGCACGCGGTGATCCACGGTTTCGATCCGGTCGCCCTGGGCAGCGGCTACTACTCGACGGGTAATTTTTTCGGATACTTTGAAGAAGACCAACTTACCGTGATCATGCCGGTTTCCAACGAGATGCAGATCAGCGGTTATCTTTCCATCCACATTCAGCTCTCTTCGCTGGTCAGTGAAAAGGAATCTCTTCTCCGCATCGTATTGCTGATCCTGGGCATCGTCGTGGCTCTGTTCCTTTTTGTCCTGATTTTCATCAGCATCTCCTACCAGCGTCCGCTCACAAAGATCGTAGAAGGAGCAAAGGAATTCGCCGGGGGAAATCTGAACCATACGATCGATATCCGTTCAGACGATGAGCTCGGGGAACTCGCCTCCACTCTGAATTTTATGGCGAGCGAGCTTGCAAAAACCGGAGAATCCCAGCGGAATTTTATCTCAAATGTCTCGCACGATTTCCGTTCTCCCCTGACTTCGATCAAAGGGTACGCGGAGGCGATTCTTGACGGAACGATCCCGCACGGGCTGCAGGATCATTATCTGGAGATCGTGGTGAACGAGACAAAAAGGCTGGAAAAGCTGACGAGCGGAATACTGACGCTGAACGATATCAACGCAAAAAAAACGTCTCTTGAGATGACAGAATTTGATGTCAATAAAACGATCAAAGCGACAGCTGAACTATTCGAAGGGATCTGTACGAAACGCCGCATCTCCATCGATCTGATTCTGGCAGGCAGCGAGCTGTTCGTCACCGCCGATTACGGAAAAATCCAGCAGGTTCTTTACAATCTGCTGGACAATGCGATCAAATTCAGTTCGGACAATTCTTCGATCGGGATCGAGACGAGTATCCGGCGCGATAAGGCGTATATTTCCGTAACAGACCACGGAACCGGCATTCCGTCCGGCAAGCTGAATAAGATATGGGACCGGTTCTATAAGGTCGACTCCTCACGAGGAAAAGACACGAAGGGAACCGGACTCGGCCTCGCTATCGTGCGTGATATCATCGACGCACACGGGCAGACCATTAATGTGGTGAGCACAGAAGGCGCGGGAAGTACGTTTGAATTCACAGTCGATCTCGCAAAACAGGACTGATCCTGCCGCGGCACAGGATCAGTCGTCCGGTGATCCGTCCATGCGTTATTCAAGGAGGAATCCCTCCGTTCGTCCGCGCCAGTTCTGCTGCCTCAGCGCCTCATAGAGTATGATGGCGACCGAATTTGCGAGATTAAGTGACCGTGTGTCGCCGATCATCGGAATACGAATCGCGTCTTCCCTGTGATCAAGCAGGATGGATTCCGGAATCCCCGCGCTTTCTTTTCCAAACAGAATATAGCAGCCATCCGGAAAACACACATCGGTGTAAAGCTGTTTTGCCTTCGTCGTCGCGTAAAAGATCTTCGCTCCCTCATGCTTTGCGATAAAATCCTCATAGTTCAGATATTCATGCACATCCAGATCGTCCCAATAATCCATCCCGGCCCGTTTCAGCGCTTTCTCGTTCAGACGAAAGCCGAATGGACGGATCAGATGAAGTCCGGATCCGGATGCCGCACAGGTGCGTCCGATATTGCCCGTATTCGACGGAATCTCCGGTTCATGCAAAACAATGTTGATATGCGGCATGAGAATCTCCTCTTTCCTGTGACTCTTTGCTCTGACCTTTCATGGTACGATGCTTCTTTCCGTCAGTTCTCACCCAGCGCACGGTACAGCTCATCCGGCTGCGGCCGTTCAAGGTACCGCGTCTCACCCTGATTGATCAGAATCCGGTCATTTCCCTCCGTGAGATGCCCGATAACCGCCGCATTGATCCCGCGCCCGCAGAGTGCGCGCACAAGTCCTTCCCCGTCCTTCGTGATCATCATCATGGAACCGCTCGACATGATCTGATAGGGATTGACGCCGAAGTATTCACAGATCTCCACGGTTTCCTGCCGGATCGGAATAGAACGGACCTCCGCCGTCAGGCCGCAGGACGCCGCCTCTCCGACTTCCCAGAGCGCGCCGAACACGCCCCCCTCCGTGATGTCGTGCATCATTTTTACGCCGGCCTTTTTCGCGATTCCGGCATCCTCAACCACAGAGAGATAACGGTCAAATCCGGCCGCCGTTCGGATCAATTCAGGAGAAAACCTCCCGAGCAATTCCTTTTCCCTCTCCTTTGCGAGGATGGATGTCGCCTCAAGGCCGATCCATTTGCTGACTACGATCGAATCTCCCGGCTCTACACGATCCGGCAGCAGGAGATCCTCTTTTTTCAGACGGCCGATCCCGGTCACGGTGATCAGAATCTGGCTCACCGCATTTGTGACTTCCGTGTGGCCGCCGAGAATCTCGATGCCAAGTCCCTCACAGACACGGTCCGCATCCTGAACGATCTTACGGATCGAACTCTCCTCCGTCTCCGGCGGAAGAAGCACCGACAGCATAACCCCCACCGGCTCCGCGCCGGAGGCGGCGAGATCATTTGCCGTGACATAGATGCAGTGCGCGCCGAGATCATGAACCGTCCCGGTGATCGGATCCGTTGAGAAGGTAAAAACATCTCCCTCCTGAGCCTCAACAGCGGCACAGTCCACGCCCACCGCCGGTCCCATAAGGACTTCATTTCGTCTGTGCCTGATCTGTCTGATCACAGATCGTTCCAGCACGTTTTCCGGAAGTTTTCCGATTTTCATGAGTCTGTTTATCCTTTCCAGTGAACTTAATATTACCAGACAAGTGCACGGATCGTGGCAATATCGTTGTTCGATGCGGCCTTCTGCAGCGCCGACAGCTGGGATTCGCCCGCGCCCTTAATCCCCACCAGATACGTCAGCGGCGACATCGAATACTCACTGTCATTAACCTGTTCCTCGCTCTGTTTCACACCGTTGACATAGACGCTCTTCCATGCCTGTGCTTCCAGACCGTCATGTCCTCCGGAAGATTCGATTACACCGTAATTGCGTGAACTGTCAAGCTTAACCGCCGTCGTGTACGGCGTCGTGCTGACCGTCCTGCTCTCAAACTTCAGTTTTCTGGATGCATCCCTTGTCTCTTTACCAAGAACAGCGAAGGTAACGCTGTCCTTTCCTGTCTTCGCGTAGATATAAATCGCGTGATCCGTACTGTTCCTGAACCGGAAATTTTTCGAGCCGTCCGCGATCGCCGCATCAAGTGACGGATCCACATAGTTTACCGTGATGGAGTGCGGATGTCGTTCAGTGATATCAAGTTCCGCCCTCAGAACCGCGTTATAAAGCGTCGTCGAAGCCTGGCAGATTCCGCCGCCGTAAGTATCCACAACATTACCGTTCTCGTAGGAGCCCGCAAGTTCAAAGCCATTTTCCGCCGTTGTCTTACCTACGACATTCGAGAAATCAAACTCGGCCCCCGGCTGGATGATTGTACCGTCAATCAGTTCCGCTGCGCGGCGGATGTTTGTCACACGTCCGGTATTGGACGGATCAAACTGCGTCGTATAACTGCCGAGCTGATCTGTAATTCCCTCGAGATCCGCCTCATTCTGAGACGCGGGGATTACCTTGTAGGTAACGCGGACACCTCCCGCTCCGCCGTTCCACTCATTGTCCATATATTCCGTGACGCGGACAGCGGATTTTGCGACGTCGACCTGAATCCCGTCGGTTTTATCTTTTTTCTCCAGCGTGCCGTCCGATTGAATCTCAATGGACGCAGCCTTCGGATCCGAATTCAGCGAAGTCAGACTGCGGTTTAACGCGTCGGTCACACGGTTCTCACTGACAGACAGTTTCAGCGGGAGCACAATCCTCCCATTCCGTCTGACATACTGATCTGCAAGGAAGCGTTTTACAATATTCCCTCTTCTGCCGATATTGACCGCCTCTTCGGCGAGATTCTCATCCGGGCAGTAAAGACCAAGATCGCCGGCAGTGACAACTGCGCTCCGATCGCCGGCATAGAGCGTAACAGGATCCAGCGACAGATCCGAGATCTTCTGATCGATCGCGTTCTGCACCTCATCCTTTGTCATACCGCTGACATCGATATTTTCGATATAAATTCCATCGATACATGTGAGCACGGATGTTTTACCGCCGGCACCGGAAACCGTTTCCGTGGATGATCCGCCGGCGGCGGCAGAAGCAGATTTCACATCCGTTCCGCCGGCGGAAGCCGGCTTTGAAGATCCGGAAGTGGCCGAAACCGTTTCCCCCTTCTCATCCGGACTGCGATCCGCGGCATAGACTGCAGTAAGAAACAGCGGCAGAACCATTGCTGCCGCCAGTAATACCGCCAGCACGATTGCAAACATTTTCCGTCTGTGTTTCTTCATATCTCAATTCCTCCATGTATTTGGAAGGCAAGAAGCGCCGGGTTTTATGTCCGCTATTATATCCTATGATGTGCGATTTTTCCAGATATCCGGATGAGAAAATCGGCTATGAGAACGGAACGTACAAAAAAACCGGAAATCCCTGATGAAAGATTTCCGGCCTTATGGCGAGCGCGAGACGGGATTCGAACCCGCGACCCCAACCTTGGCAAGGTTGTACTCCACCCCTGAGCCACTCGCGCATTTCCGATGCGAAT
>CADBRN010000073.1 GCA_902797025.1 uncultured Lachnospiraceae bacterium | reverse complement strand
GGAAGATGAGACTTGAACTCACACGTGATTGCTCACACAAGATCCTTAGTCTTGCTCGTCTGCCAATTCCGACACTTCCGCACGACATAGGATACTATATCATCCTGCCCTCATTTCGTCAATATTTTTTTGATTATTTCCAAAATAATATTTTCCATGATCACCGGACAAAAAAACGCCGCTTACGGATCTGACCGATGTCCGATACCGCAAACGGCGATTCTATGTTTCTGCGGAAGATGAGACTTGAACTCACACGTGATTGCTCACACAAGATCCTTAGTCTTGCTCGTCTGCCAATTCCGACACTTCCGCGCGACTCATAAATAATACCACTCATCCCACATTTCGTCAATCGTTTTTTTCTATATTGCGGTGGTTTCTAAATTGCGGTGGTTCTTCAGGAATCGACTGAGCAGGATCTGCGCGAGCACCGCGCCGCAGATCTCTCCCGGTATCAGCGCGGACGCCAGCCCCGGCACACCGGCCGCCCCGTTCAGAATGTACATAAACGGGATGTAGAACAGGAGCTCTCTGGCCGACGCGTGAATCAGTGTGTCCCGTCCGTCGCCGATTCCCTGCATCGTGAAGGATGTACTGTAATTCAAAAACTGGAATGGCGACGCGATGCACCGGATCCTTAAAAACATTGTGGCATATGTCAGTGTCCTTACCGCCTCTTCCGCGGTTGTACCGCCGGTCGCCAGGAAGAGGCCGACGAAGGGGCCCGCGAAGATCTGGAAGAGGATCATGCTGACCACGGATACAATCAGCCCGGATCTGCGCGTGATCCGGATCACCTCTTCCATCCGGTCATGGTTCCCGGAGGAAAAATTGTACGCGACGATCGGCAGCATTCCCTGGCAGATCCCGATATTGATCGCATTCGGGACTCGTTCGATCTTCATCACGATGCCGATGGCGGCGACCGCGAGATCACCGTGCGACGCCATCAGAGAATTTAAGAATATGTTCGCCAGATCGAACAGTCCCGTAAGGATTGAAGAAGGAATACCGACCGCATAAAGCTCCCGTCTCTCCTCCTTTGTCGTCTCCCATGCCGTCTGAATGCGGAAATCAATCGGCGCATCCTCCTTCAGCCGCACAAAGATCACGATAAAATAGATGAATGAAAAGATGTTCGACAGAAGCGTCGCAAGTGCGGCGCCGAACACCTCCATCCCCTCCGGAAGCAGGACAAACATAAAGAGCGGATCCAGGATCATGTTCAGAATCCCGCCGACGGACAGGCCGAACCCGGCCTGCTTCGAGTATCCCACATTTCGGAGAAGATGCGCGAACACCAGCGAAAGAATGATCGGAACACTTCCGCAGATCACGACCGTATTGGTGTACTGGCGCGCAAATCCGATCGTCTGTCCGGATGCGCCGAGCAGATGGAGGATCGGTGTCTCAAATATGCCGACCACAGCGGCATAAGCAGCCGCAAGGACGGCCGCTCCCGCGATCGCCCGGGCGCAGACCTTCTTTGCGCGATCCTCTTTGTTTTTCCCGATCAGACGGGCCATCTCACTTCCGCCGCCGATTCCGAACAGATTTGAAAATGCCACCGTCAGCATATAGAGCGGAAACGACACCGTCACCGCCGCTATCATATAGGAATTCCCCGTCCGGCCGATAAAAAACGTATCAACCATATTATACAGCAGATTGATCAGCTGACTGATGATCGTAGGAACCGCCATTGTGAATACTGCTTTTCCGGCGGGCAGTTTTTCAAATAATTCTTTTTTCTCAATTGCCTGATTCATGTCTGTTTTCTCAGATCAGTTTTGCGACGTCGTTGAAGCAGACAAATACCATCAGCGCCATCAGCGCGGCAAAGCCGATGAAGTGAATTTTTCCCTCCAGCTCACGATTCACCGGCCTGCGCCGGATCATCTCAATGATCAGAAAAACAAGCCGTCCGCCGTCGAGCGCCGGCAGCGGGAGCAGATTCATCACTCCGAGGTTTGCGGAGATCAGAATTGTGAACTGCAGCAGTTCAAGAAACACCTCGAGCGCTCCGTAATCTCTCGCCTGGTTGTAGACGGAACCGACTGTCGAGACGATCCCGACCGGGCCGGACATTTCCCGCACGGTAAACACACCTGAGATCAGTGAGACCAGTGATTTTACGGTCACATGGATCCAGTATCCGGTTTCTTCAATGCCGTCGGCGATGATCTTCGGAAAACTTGTGGCGACCCGCTGCGTCCCCAGCTGAAAACCGGTCGAAGCGACCGTGGAACGGACCGGTGTGAGACTGACCTCGAACGTCCGCGTGCCGCGGCGGATCGTCAGAGTCACCTTATTCCCGTCCATCGGATGCTTCTCATTGTATGCCTGCAGATCGGACGCGGTCTTTATCTCCGTCCCGTTCACGCCGGCGATGATATCACCGACGAGGAGACCCGCTTTACGCGCCGGCATATTTTTCTCAAGCTGCGTGACCTCGGCCGCGTCATCCTCTCCGGCCGAATACGTGTAACCTGCCCGGTAATACTCCTCAAGATCCGGTTTATATACGACGGAATGTTTCTTTCCGTCCCGGATGTATGTCAGATGAACCGCGTCCTTCGGTATCCCGTCGATCGACATATCGATCGAGATTTCGCTGATATTCGCGATCCCGTTTCCCTCATACTTCACGATCTCATCGCCCGCGGCAAGGCCTGCGGCTTCAGCTGAGGAGCCCTGTGCGACTTCCGTGATCAGTGCCGGCCTTGTGCCGGAAATTCCGATCAGAATCATTCCCATAATAAATGCCAGGATGAAGTTAAAAACCGGTCCTGCTGCCACAACAAGAATTCTTGAAAAAGGCGATGCCCCGTTAAATGTGCCAGGTGCATCCTCGTCCGCTTCATCCTCTCCAAGCATCGCGCAAGAACCTCCGAACGGGATCGCTTTCCAGGAATAACGAGTCTCCCCCTTCCGGAAGGAAAGAATCCTCGGTCCAAAGCCCAGTGAAAACTCCGTGACGACGATATGGTTCGCCTTCGCAAGAAGAAAATGCCCGAGTTCATGAAACAGGATCACGATGCTCAGAATCAGAATGGCCAGAAGTATTCCCGCCATGTATTACCACCTTTCACGTATCGATCTTCGCACATCCGATTCAACCGTAAGAATCGTCTCCAGATCCGGATCCGGAATCACGGGAAAACGCTCCATCGACTCCCGGATGATTTTGTAGATATCAAGGAAGCGGATCTGGTCAGCGAGAAAGAGCGCGACCGCCTCCTCATTCGCCGCGTTCATAACGGTCGGCATCGATCCGCCCGCGCGGGCGGCGCGGACCGCCAGCGGAAGTCCCTCAAATGTGTCGGTGTCCGGCTCCTCGATATGAATCGCGGAAATTTTCGTGAAGTCCAGCCTTTCTCCCGTCAGACCCCGGCGCTCCGGGTAATAGAGAGCGTACTGAATCGGGAGACGCATATCCGGCGTCCCGAGCTGTGCCATCACCGCACCGTCCTGAAATTCCACCATCGAATGAATGATGCTCTGGGGCTGCACCAGCACCTCGATCTGATCCAGCTGCACGCCGAACAGCCATCTCGCTTCCATCACCTCAAGACCCTTGTTGACAAGCGTCGCGGAGTCAATCGTGATTTTTGCGCCCATGCTCCAGTTCGGATGGTTCAGCGCGTCCTTCTTCGTCATATGGGCGAGCTGATCTTTTTTCATGCCGCGGAACGGTCCTCCGGAGGCCGTGATCAGAAGACGGTAAATCCGATTTCCCTCATTTCCCTGAAGGCACTGAAAGATCGCGGAGTGCTCCGAATCGACCGGAAGAATCCGCACGCCGTACTCTGCGGCAAGCGGCATGATCAGATGCCCTGCCGTCACGAGTGTCTCCTTATTTGCGAGCGCGATATCCTTTCCGGCACGGATCGCCGCCATCGTCGGGCGAATCCCGATCATTCCGACGATGGCTGTCACGAAGCAATCCGTCTCCGGCATCTCCGCCAGCGCAATCATGCCGTCCATCCCCGAAACAACCGTTACATCCGTGTCGGCGAGACGGACCCGGAGATCCTGTGCCGCCTTCTCGTCATAAACCGCCGCAATACGCGGGCGGAATTCACGTGCCTGCTTCTCCAGTTCATCCAGATGATGTCCCGCTGCAGAAATGCCTGCGAGGGTGATATCTCCGTTTTTTCGGATCACATCGATCGTCTGCCGGCCGATCGAACCGGTCGAACCGAGGATCGCGATCGTCTTCATAAGCTTGCCTCCGATTATTGAGAATACATGATAAATGTGACAGAACTCTGAACGCGCGCCCGGAAAAGCGGGGCACGCATCGTTTATCAGATCAGAACAAGCGAAAGGAAATAGATGACGGGCGCCGTGAAAATCACGCTGTCGAAACGGTCCAGTATCCCGCCGTGACCCGGGATCAGTTTCCCGTAGTCCTTGATCTGTACATTCCGCTTGATCGCGGACGCCGCGAGATCTCCGACCATCGAGATCAGCGCGCCGATTCCGCAGATGGCCGCGTAAACCAGCACCGGTCCTCCGGTAAATAACGCGTAGATGACGCCGAGAATAACCGCGCCCGCAACGCCGCCGACCGCTCCTTCCGTCGATTTTTTCGGGCTGAGGACCGGCGCCATCTTATGCCTGCCGAACAGCCTTCCGACACAGTACGCACAGGTGTCGCAGCCCCAGGAACACAGGAAGATCAGCCAGACGTGATAATACCCTCCCGGCAGGATTCTCGTCTTGTAAATATAAGAAAGCATCACCGCGACGTAAACGAGTGCGAAAAAACATGCCATCACCTGCTTCGCCTCATAATGCGGAAACGAAAAAACGTACACAAACATAATAAGAACGAGTGCCGCGATGAGCGACAGTACGAGATATTCCTTATTTCCGATGCGCAGGGCGATGTAATACAGAATCACGCCGAGATATCCGGTCAGTTCGAGCCGCGAGAAACCGCCTTCCTTATTTCGTACTCCGCAGGCCCTGTACAGCTCGAACACTCCGATCAGAGACAATGCGAGCACCGTAAAATACAGGACCCATCCGCCACTTATAATCGTGACGAGTGCGGCTGCTACCAGAATAATTCCGCTGATCAGCCTTGTAACAAACATTCCGTCTCCTCCTATTTCGCATTTCCGAATCGTCTGTCACGATGGTTGTAATAATCGATCGCCCGGTCCAGTTCCGCCCGGTCAAAATCAGGCCAGGCGACATCCGTGAAATAAAATTCCGTATAAGCGAGCTGCCAGAGAAGAAAACTTGAGATCCGTTTCTCTCCGCCGGTGCGAATCATCAGATCCGGATCCGGAATCCCGCCCGTATCCAGCCGTTCCGCAATCATCCCTTCCGTCACGGGACCTTCCGGAAGCTTTCCGGATCGGGCATCCGCGACCAGCGCGGTCACAGCACGGGCGATCTCATCCCGGCCGCCGTAATTGAGCGCGATCTGGAAATCCATCCGGTCGTATTCCTTCGTCACATCCTCCAGAACCGCGATCCGGTCCTGGATATCCTGTGGAAGTCCTGCCTTATCCCCGATAATACGCACGCGCATATGGCGTTTGTGCGCACTCTTCTCGATCCGGACGAGGTACTTCCGGAACAGATTCATCAGAGTGCGGACTTCTTCCTCCGCACGTTTCCAGTTCTCTGTGGAAAACGCGTACACCGTCAGATACCGAACTCCCATATCCGCAATCGTATTACACATTTTTTCAAGCACATCCGTACCGACGATGTGTCCGTAGCTTCTCGGCATCCCACGGCGCTTCGCCCACCGCCCGTTTCCATCCAGAATAATCGCAATATGATTCGGCAGTTTCTGTTCTTCGGCCATATATAACCTCCCCGTCCCGAAAGATCATGCGAAAAAGCGGCATTCCCGACGATTTATCGGATCATGCCGCTCTCCGTTCTGTCCTGGCGCTTCAGACCGTCATAACCTCTTTGACCTTCGCCTCGACCGCGGCATCGATCTTCTTGATGTACTGATCCGTAAGCTTCTGCGTGTCATCCTCAAGATCCTTGATCTCATCCTCGGAAATATCCTCGGCTTTTTTCATCTTCTTGAAGCTGTCCATCGCGTCACGGCGGACATTGCGCACCGCAACCTTCGCCTCCTCGCCCTTTTTCTTGACATCCTTTGCGATCTCTTTACGGCGCTCCTCCGTGAGCTCCGGGAACACGAGACGGACACTCTTTCCGTCATTGTTCGGGTTGATTCCGAGATCCGACGTCTGGATCGCCTTCGTGATGTCCTTGATCAGTTTCGGCTCCCAGGGCTGGATCTGTATGATACGCGCCTCGGGAACCGTGATATTCGCGACCTGCTGAAGCGGCGTCTGCGTACCGTAGTAATCGATCGTGATCCGGTCAAGCACGTGCGGATTCGCCCTGCCCGCGCGGATCGCGCTGAGCTCTTCCGCAAGCGTATCGAGCGTTCTCGTCATCTTGTGATCGTAGCCTTTGATTCGTTCGTCCATAAAAACCTCCTCGTTCGGAATTGCCGTCTTCCGCCCCTGCCGGGATCAGACCGTAACCTTCGTTCCTTTTACGATGCCGTGCGCCGCGTCGATGATACTGTTCTCTTCATTTAACGCAAACACGAGCATCGGCATCTTATTTTCCATCGCCATGATCGACGCCGTCATATCGACCACCTGAAGCTTCTTCTCTATGACCTCTTCGATCGTCACTTCTTTATATTTCTTCGCGTCCGGATGATCCTTCGGGTCCGAGTCGTACACTCCGTCCACCGCTTTCGCAAGAAGGATCGAATCCGCTCCGATCTCGACCGCCCGGAGAACCGTCGCCGTGTCCGTCGAAAAATACGGATGTCCGGTTCCGCCCGCGAAGAATACCACCATATTGTGGTTCAGATATTTCTCCGCCCGGTCCTTCGAGAAAAGCTTCGTGACTCCGCCGATCTCCATCGGCGTAAGAACCGCCGTCATCATCCCCTGTGAACGGAAAATCTCCGATGTGTAGATGCAGTTCATAACCGTCGCGAGCATTCCGATCTGGTCTGCCTTGACACGGTCGATGTTTTTGCTGGAACGGCCGCGCCAGAAATTTCCGCCGCCGATCACGATGCCGACCTGTACTCCCTCATCCACAAGCTGCTTTACCTGCTTCGCGACACCGGTCACGACCGTTTCGTCAAAACCGGTCTTTTTGTCCCCTGCGAGTGCCTCACCGCTGAGTTTTAATAGAATGCGTTTCATATCCCGCTTTTCTCCTCCGCTTCTTCATCAAAGCTGTGTCGTCACGAAAATATCGTAGATTGCCCGGATCGCCGTCTCGAAATCGCGGTTCTCGACGCCGATAATGATATTAAGCTCGGATGATCCCTGGTCGATCATCTTGACATTGACGTGCGCATGCGCGAGCGCCGCAAAAATTCTTCCGGCGGTTCCGCGCGTTCTCCTCATCCCGCGTCCGACCACCGCTATCAGCGCCAGATCCGACTCCAGCTCGATCAGGTCCGGGTGAACCGCTCTGTGAAGACCGGCGATCACCTGCTGTTCCTTCGGTTCAAAATCCTGCTGGTTCACAAACACCGAAAACGTATCGATCCCGGATGGTATGTGCTCGAACGTAAGACCCGCGTCCTCAAATACCTGGAGGACTTTGCGGCCGAATCCGATCTCGGCATTCATCATCGCCTTCTCGATCGTAACCGAAGCAAACCCTTTTTTTCCGCCGATTCCGGTAATCGTATATTTCGGTTTGCTGCAGGTACTCTCCACGATCATCGTGCCCGGATCCTCCGGCCTGTTTGTGTTGCGGACATTGATCGGAATTCCCTCTCTGCGCAGCGGGAAGATGGAATCTTCGTGGAGCACAGAAGCGCCCATGTAAGACAGCTCCCGCATCTCGCGGTAGGTGATGGTTGAAATCGGAATCGGATTTTTTACCACATGCGGATCCGTCATGAGAAATCCGGAAACATCCGTCCAGTTTTCATACAGATCGGCGTGTGTCGCTTTCGCGACGAGTGATCCCGTGACGTCCGAACCGCCGCGGGAAAACGTCTTGATGCTCCCGTCCGGCTTTGCTCCGTAAAATCCCGGGATTACCGCACACTCCAGTCCCCTGAGGCGCTCTCCCATCTTTGCATCGGTCCCGGCCGCGTCAAACCGGCCGTCCTCATCAAAACAGACGACCTCTGCCGCGTCAACAAACTCATATCCGAGATAATTTGCCATCACAATGCCGTTCAGATACTCGCCTCTTGAAGCCGCATAGTCCTCTCCGGCGTCCTCCGCGAAATTCTTCGCGATCGCATCAAACTCGTCTGCGAGGGAAAGCCCGATTCCGAGTCCGTCGATGATCTCCTGGTATCTTTCCTTAATATTTGCAAGCGTATTCGTAAAATTCTTTCCTGCCCGGGCCTGATGATAGCAGTCGTAGAGCATATCCGTAACTTTCACGTCTCCGTCGAACCGTTTGCCGGGAGCGGACGGAACTACGTACCGTCTCCCCGCATCGCTCCGGATGATCTCACCCACTTTTTTAAACTGACCGCTGCTGGCCAGCGAACTTCCGCCGAATTTTACTACTTTTTTCATAACTGAATCTCCGTTCCCATCATGGTTTTCTCCATAAACGAAAAAAGAATACCATACTCCGGGGCTCATTTCAATCTCCGGCGTCTCCGGCCGGCGTGCGTCCGGGACAATTTTTCCGCCTTCATCCCGAAAGGATTCACGTCGGCGCTTCATTCCGTCCTTTTTTCAGATACACCTCGCGGATATAACAGAATGTGCGGTCCTCGCCCTCGTGCTTCAGCATTTTCAGCAGACCGTTCAGATCCCGCCGGACATTCCGATCCACAAACCAGAGATGACCGGCACTCTTTTTCCAGTACTCATACGGCTTGCCGTCCGTATAAGCGCCGCCCAGGTAAACACGCGATGCGGCGATCCGGTCCGCCACCATTTCCGCGATATATTTTCTCGGAATCGGCATCCCTGCGATACCATTTTCCGAAGCGGGATCATAATCGATCCAGTACTCGTAATGATGACGGTTCCGCCCCTTGTGATGCAGCCACGCGAGCGAAACGCCTGTCTCTTCGCGTTCTTCATTGTTCGGGCTTCTGCTTCCCTGCCAGTATTTCGCACCTCTGGAGAATTCAGTCCAGGAATATTTTGAAAGATCGTGCGTAAGTCCCTGATAGAACAGTCCCATGCGGAAACAATATTTCATCACGAGAAAACGATGCCATGTGATGGTTTTAAAATGCTGCCAGATATACAAAAGTCATGAACCCGCTTTCTTACGTGCCGCCCGGCGCACCGGGCTCTGCTTCGTGTTCTTTGCGCGATCCGGATCCTCCGCCGAAACAAGCACGGTGACCGACCGCGGCGCGACGACGACGCGCTTTTCCTTCGCGCAGCCGAGCATCGCCTCATCCGGAGGAATCCGGAACGAATCCGGCCGGATCGTCTCGCAGACAATCTGCCACCTCTTTCCGTCTGGCAGATCCGGCAGGGCAAAATCCTGTTCCTGCCAGTATAAGTTACAGGCGATGTATATAAAATCATCCGGACTGCCGTCTTCTTTCACCGCATACTCACCGCAGTAGAGCATCCCGAATCCGCACTGCATCTTCCGGTCGTCGATGTCCCAGGCCATCTTTCCGTGAAAAGAGAGATCCGGATATCCGATTCCGCGGTAATCCTGCATCCGCATCGGCTCCGCCATGTGCAGGATCGGATGTTTATCCCGGAAGGCGATCGCCTCTGTCACGAATGCCCGGAGATCCTTCGCCGTTTTCCGTCCGCTCCAGGTGACCCACCCGATCGGATTATCCTGGCACCATGCGTTATTATTTCCCCCCTGGGAATTACAGAACTCATCGCCCGCGTAAATCACGGGGCACCCCTGGGAGGTCATCAGCATCAGAAAGGCATTTCGCAGCTGCTGCGCCCGGAGGAGATTGATCTTGCGCTTCGCTGTGGGACCCTCCACGCCGCAGTTCCAGGAATAATTCTCGGTCATTCCGTCGTGATTCTGCTCTTTGTTGTCTTCGTTATGCTTTTCATTGTAGCTGACCATGTCGTTCATCGTAAATCCGTCATGATCGGCAAAATAGTTCAGCCGCGCGATCCGGCCCGAGTTTCCTGTCATCGCGTCTTTTGCCTCCGGCGCTGTATCAGGATCCCCCTTCAGGAACCGGCGCATCACGTTCTGATACGTCTGATTCATCTCCGCAAGGTTCCGGATCGGCGGCTCTTCGCCCGCCGGATAGACTCTCGACTCGTCAAAGTTTACATAAATGATCTTCGTCCAGGAAAGGATCGGGTCGAGTGCGACCGAATGAATCCACTCCCCGTAACCGACGAGATGAAATCCGTCGAGGTTGAAGGCCATTCTCCAGTAATGAAGGATGTTCACGACCTGCCACCCCGGCATCTGCGGCGGAAAATAAAACTCGGGCAGGCACTCGATCCCGTTCTCGTGAAGCGCGTCTACGAGTGAGGCGAATTCACGGATCGGATTGTCCGTTGCGCAGTATGAGAGCTTCGGACAGTAGTACAGTCCCTCCGTATATCCCCAGTAATTTTTTCGTTCATCGTTAAACTCGGAGTATGTGACCGGACCGTCTTCCGAAGGCTCCTCAAGCGGCGCCTCGAAAAATTCACAGACCGGCATCAGAATCAGCGATGTGATTCCGAGTTTTTTCAGATACGGGATCTTCTCGCGCATTCCTGCAAAGGTTCCGGGGTGACGGACACCCGCGTGCTCACCTGCCGTGAAGCCTTTTACGTGTGCCTTGTAGAACACGCAGTCCCGAAACCAGAGTCCGACCGGATCCGTCTTCGGCATATATTCCGGATCGACTCCGCAGCGGAACGCCTCATTTCCCTTCTGATCCCGAAAGCGGCGGAAAACACGTGCATAGGGATCCGCCAGGATATGCCCGTCAATCCGGTAATTGTACTCAATCCGATCCGTTTTCGGAATCGCGATATGGGCTGCATAGACCTGTCCCGTCTTATACGCATCCGGAAGTGCAACGATCTGAAACGGCTCATCTTCATCTTTTCTGTACAGCAGAATCTCGACTTTCTCTTTTCCGCGCACATTCAGCGAAAAGTTTACCCCTCCGCGATGCCTGCGGACTCCGAGTCTGATCGGGCTCCCCGCCGTTACTTCATACTGCCGATCGGAATTCATCTGTTCCCTCCAATGCATGTTAAAAAATATCGAGTTCTACCGGACAATGATCGGAACCAAAGACGTCTGTGTGAATAACTGCATCCTTCACCTCTCCTTTGAGATCATCCGACACGAGAAAATAGTCAATCCGCCATCCCGCGTTATGTTCTCTCGCCCGGAACCGGTATGACCACCAGGAATATTCAATTTTATCCGGATATAGATACCGGTACGTATCAATAAAACCGGAATCCAGAAGATCCCCGAATTTTGAACGCTCCTGATCGGAAAATCCTGCATGTCCGCGATTCGTCTTCGGATTTTTCAGATCGATTTCTTCGTGAGCGACATTGAGGTCGCCGCAGACAATCACGCCCTTCCTCTCACGAAGTGACAGCAGATATGCGCGAAACGCATCCTCCCAATCCATACGGTAATCGATTCTGGCCAACTGGTCCTTCGAATTCGGAGTATAGACCGTCACGAGATAGAAATCCGGATATTCTAGCGTGATGACCCTGCCCTCCGTGTCATGTTCCGGAATACCGATGCCGCAGACTGCGGAGACGGGCTCCTCTTTCGCAAAAACAGCGGTCCCGGAATACCCCTTTCGGTCGGCGTAATTCCAGTACTGCCGGTACCCCTCTGTTTCCAGTTCGATCTGGCCGGCCTGAAGCTTTGTCTCCTGAATGCAGAAAATATCCGCGCCGGCCGCTTTAAAATAGTCCGAAAATCCTTTTTTTACACAGGCACGAATCCCGTTTACGTTCCAGGATATCAGTTTCATAAAATCCTCCTGTCGATAGTCGGGTGAATCTTACATCATGTTAGCACAAATTATCACATTTTTCATTATTTTCGTCACATATTTCAGCCGGATCTGTTCAAAACAGACAATTGATTTCTTTCTTATACGATCACCCGGAGTGTCTGAAGCGAAGGATCCGCCGGTCCCTGAAATGTTCCTCCGGCCTCCTTTATGCGGGTCAGATATTCCAGCATTTCCCCGGTGATCCGTTCCCCCGGACAGACAGCGGGAATTCCCGGCGGATACGGTGCGATCATCTCGCCCGCGATCCTGCCCTCTGCCTGATCAAACCGGATGGGTATCGTATCGCCGTTCATCGCGCGCCGCGGCGACATAACCACAGCCGGTACGGGAGGAAACCCGACGGAAACCGCCGCTTCCGCCGCGATCCGGCCGGCCGCTGTTACGATCTCATCCACTCCCGTCACGAGATTTCGGATGTCCTCCCGCGTGTTTCCGTCGGTCACGATTGCGACGGCATTGTACGGATCGGCCATCTCCGTCGTGACATTTTTCCGGAACAGTGCCTCCTGCACCGCATACCCGGTGAGGCCGGAATCTTCGGCAGAAAACACGACGCGAAGCGGATCCTGACAGGCGCCGCTGTCCGTCCGGAAATGACTGCCGCCGAGCACGCGGACTCCCGGAATCCGGAGCAGTCCCTCGCGCGCCGCTTCCGCAAGACGGAAAGCCCGTTCCATCTTTTCCGGCCCGTTTTCCGCCAGATCGTGCCGGGCGCCGTCCAGGGAGGCCATCAGCAGGTAAGAAGGGCTAGAGCTCTGAACCATCCTGAGACAGTCTCCGAGCCGGCCCGGATCGATGCGGTTCCCGCACCTATGAAGCAGGGAACTCTGCGTCAGGCTCCCGCCTGTTTTATGCATACTCATCGCGGCAAGATCCGCCCCGGATGTCACCGCTCCCCGGGGGAAGCGGCGGTCAAAATAAAAATGCGTCCCGTGCGCCTCATCCACCAGAAGCACGCAGTCATGCCTGTGACAGATCTCTGCGATCGCAGTGAGATCGGAACTGACTCCGTAATACGTCGGATTCGTGAGAAAAACCGCGCGGATCTCCGGATCCGAAGCCAGCGCCCTCTCGACCGACTCCGGATTGACCTCGGCGAAAACATGAAACAGCGGATCGTAACAGGGTGTCAGCCAGACCGGAAGTGCACCCGCGATCTGAAGACCCGTCCAGACGGATCGGTGCGCATTCCGCGCCACGAGGATTTTCTCATTCTCACGGACCGCAGCCAGAATCATCGCCACATTCCCGCAGGACGTTCCGTTTACGAGAAACCGGCATTCCTCCGATCCGAACAGGTCCGCCGCCAGCCTTTCCGCCTCGAGAATCGGTCCCGACGCCGCGTGGAGATCGTCCGTTCCGTCTGTCTCCGTCAGATCTGCCGCGAATACCCGGTCGCCCAGAAGTCCCCGGATCCGCTCTCCCTCTCCCCGCTCCGCGCGGTGGGAGGGAACATTAAAATAAGAAACGCCGCGCCTCTCAAACGCACAAATTGCGTCGATCAGCGGCGTACTATTCTGGTTCAATCTTTCCTCCTGTCCCATTCATCTGTCAAAAAGGGACCCGGCAGCGGCAGGCTGCCGGATCCCCTTGACAATCCTCATCTCGGGCTGTTTTATTTAATCTCGTGGATCCATCCTTCCGGAGCCTCGATGCGTCCCATCTGGATTCCGGTGAGCGTATCGTACAGCTTCTGGATGACCGGTCCCATCTTCTCCATTCCGGACGGGAAGCAGATTTCTTTCCCGTGATCGTTGATCTTTCCGACCGGGGAGATAACCGCTGCGGTTCCGCACAGTCCGCACTCCGCGAAATCCTTGACCTCGTCGAAGCGGACAACCCTCTGGGTCGCCTTCAGTCCGAGATAATGCTCCGCGATGTACATGATCGAACGTCTCGTGACGGACGGAAGGATCGAATCAGACAGCGGCGTCACCACCTCATTGTCCTTCGTGATGAAGATGATATTGGCTCCGCCGGTCTCCTCGACCTTCGTTCTCGTCGCCGGATCGAGATACATATTCTCATTGAATCCCTCGCGGTGCGCCTCCATGATCGGATGCAGGCTCATCGCGTAATTCAGTCCGGCCTTGATGTTTCCGGTTCCGTGCGGCGCCGCGCGGTCAAAATCCGGAATCCGGACGACCACCGGTTTCGCTCCGCCCTTGAAATACGGGCCGACCGGTGTTGTAAACGCGCGGAACTGGTACTCATTCGCCGGCTTTACGCCGATGATCGCGTCACTTCCGAACATGAACGGGCGAATATAGAGCGTAGCCCCGGATCCGTAAGGAGGAACGTAATCGATATTTGCCTTTACGACCTGATCAATCGCGTCGATGAAACGCTCCTTCGGGAACTGCGGCATTTCCAGTCTCTTTGCGGAATCCATCATGCGCTCCGCGTTCAGATCCGGACGAAATGTCACAACACGTCCGTCCTCTGTCCGATATGCCTTCAATCCCTCAAAGCAGGACTGACTGTACTGCAGAACACACGCACACTCGCTGATATTCACCATATCATCGGTGATCAGTGCTCCATCATCCCACGCTCCGTCTTTATAATTTGAAACATAGCGGTAATCGGTCTTGATATATCCGAAACCAAGATTACCCCAGTCGATGTTTTTTGTACTCACGGTAACACAGCCCCTTTCTTCACGCGGCCAGGCCGCTCAATCAATCTACAATCGAAAATTATACACCTAATAGTCGTATTTTCCAATAAAATATCGTGAAAAAATACCCGATCAGAAAAAAATACAATAATATTTCTTCTGTGCTATGATAAGAGCATCTTTTGCAAAGGTGGTAAGAACCATGAATTTTCATCAGCTTTATTATCAGGATCCGTACCGTTCCTCATTTGAGGCAGCCGTCGTCTCCTGTAAACCTTCAGACGGAGGATATGCCCTCGTCCTTGATCAGACATGCTTTTATCCGGAGGGGGGAGGAGAATGCGCCGACCGCGGGACGATCGACGGCGTTCCCGTCACGGATGTCCGGCTCGAGGGCGAGGAAGTCGTCCATTTTGTGTCGGTTCCGTTCAAACCCGGAACGACAGTCTCCGGCTCGGTCGATTTTGCCTTCCGTTTCCAGATGATGCAGTGGCACACGGGCGAACACATCGTCTCCGGTCTCGCACATACGTATTATGGATGCGACAACGTCGGCTTTCATATGTCGGATGTCACGACCCTCGATCTGAACCGCCATCTGACGGAAGAACAACTTGAACGGATCGAACGTGACGCGAATGAAGTCGTCTTCGCCGACCGCACGGTTGAATACCTCTTCCCGCAGGAGGATGAATTGGACCGGATCGATTACCGCAGCAAAAAAGAACTGACCGGCGCCGTACGGATCGTGCGGATCCCGGATGCGGACGACTGCGCGTGCTGCGGACTCCACGTGCGCCGAACAGGAGAGATCGGCCTGATTAAATTTCTCTCCCATACCCATTATAAGGGAGGAACCCGGATCGAGATGACTTGCGGGCGTGATGCATTCCGAAAAATCACCGCCATCCAGAGGGCAAACGGGGAAACTGCGCGTCTGCTGTCTGTAAAACCGGATAAGACGGATGAGGCCGTACGCCGCATTCTCGCGGAGTCGGCCGCGAAGGACCGCAGGATCTCCGGTCTGAACCGGCGCTACTTCCGGATGCGCGCAGAATCCATCGCCCCCGGCACTCCCCTGGCACTCTGTGTCGAGGAGGGTCTGAACGGCATCGAGGTGCGAAAATTCTGCGACCTGCTCGTAAAAAACGGTTCCGCCGCCGTCAGCGCCGTTCTCTGCCCGGACGAAGCCGGGCAGATCCGGTACTGCATCGGCAGCGAAACCGTCGATCTGAAAAGCCGTGTGAAGGAGCTGAACGAAGCGCTTGACGGACGCGGGGGCGGATCTCCGCAGATGATTCAGGGAACGTTCCGCACCGATGCAAAGACTGCCGCGCGCGTACTCGCCTCCTGCTTCGGATGACCGGTCAGGGCATCATTTTCTTGACATCGTCGAAGTATTCATCGATGTTCTCCAGATCCCCGATCAGATCCGCGTACTCGGTATCCGCCGCCTGATTATATTTGGCATTCTCCATTGCCTTCTCCAGGGATTTCTTCGAGTTGGCGACCGGGCGCAGCGTTCCTGCGCCCGCGATGCATCCGCCCGGGCAGGCCATTCCCTCGAGCAGGTATCCGTTGTATTTTCCGGCTTTTGCCAGGGTCATCATCTTTCTGCACTCCGCAAGACCTGCGGCATTTGCCACCTTGACCTCGCGGTCCGGATCAACCCCCTCGATATAATGCTTGACCGCATAGGCGACGCCGCCCTCCGCGCCGAATCCGATCCCGTCCTTCGATGACTCGGCAAGCGGTTCGCCGTCGGGAAGCTCCCTGAAATCGATCTCCTTCGCCTCAAACATGCCTGCGACCTCCTCGAAGGTCAGCGTGAAATCGACATAGCTTTTCACGGATCTCCGGCTCGCTTCCTGTTTTTTCGAGAGACACGGACCGATGAATGCGATCTTGCAGTCCGGATGCGCTCTCTTTACAAGCCGCGCCGTCAGCACCATCGGCGTCAGCGCCATCGAGATCGTATTCGCGTAATCCGGGAACATCTTTTTCGCCATAATCGACCACGCAGGACAGCAGCTGGTTCCCATGAACGGAAGGTTCTCCGGCACTTCCTTCAGGAAATGCTGTGCCTCCTCGATGGTGCACAGATCCGCGCCAAGGGCGACTTCAGCGACATCCGTAAAGCCGAGCGCCTGCATCGCCGGGCGGATTTTCGTCTTCGTAAAATCCGGTCCGAACTGGCCGGCGATCGCCGGAGCGACGATCGCGTAAACCGGCGTGTCACTCTTGAGTGCCATGATCGTCTGGTAGATCTGTCCCTTGTCGACGATCGCAGAGAACGGACAGCTCACAAGGCACATTCCGCACGCGACACATTTATCCTGATCGATCCGGGCGCGCCCGTACTGATCCATACCGATCGCTCCGATCCCGCATGCCTTCACGCAGGGACGTTCCTGCCTGATGATCGCATTGTACGGGCACACCTGCATGCATTTGCCGCACCGGATGCACTTCGAATCATCGATCACGGACCGGCCGTCCTTCATCGAGATCGCACCCTTCGGGCAGACCTCGTGACAGGGATGCTCGAGGCAGCCCTGACAGCCGTCCGTCACGAACACACGCTTCTCCGGACATTTATGGCAGGCAAACTTGATGATATCGATGAGCGGCGGTTCATAGTATTTTTCACCGCTCATGCTCGCCTCCACGCCCTTGGAGATCAGGCTGTGTTCCGTCATCTTGCGCAGTCCCATTCCCATCGCCACGCGCAGCCGCTCGCCGACGATCGCCCGTTCAAGGAAGATACTGTCTCGATATGTCGCCAGTTCACCCGGAATAATCTTATAAGGAAGATCATCCAATGCTTTCTTCGGATCATCGCCGTTGTAGGCCATCTTGGCAATTTCTGTAAAAACTCTGCGTCTCAGCAAGGTTTTCTGCGTCTGTACACCCCGCATGGTATACCTCCCGGATTCAATCTCATATTTATCAACAGTGACCAGCTCAGCCGCACAAAATGCGCGGTGCAAATCTGTTATAATAGTAACATATAATACAATAAATTGAACAGGTTACTGTGTATATTTTTGCAACCATTCGAATATGCATTGTGCTGACCGCCATTCCCGTATAAAATACCAGATAGAAATCTGTTCAGAGGGGGAATATTTATGTCTGAAAATCAAACGAACGCAAGAGAGAACTTCAGCTCGCGCCTCGGATTCATCCTGGTGTCGGCAGGTTGCGCGATCGGTATCGGAAATGTCTGGAAATTTCCATATCTTTGCGGACAGTACGGCGGCGCCGCATTTATCCTTATTTATCTCGTCTTTCTTCTGATCCTCGGTATCCCCGTGATGATCTGCGAATTCTCGATCGGAAGGGCTGCCCGTCAAAGTGCGGCGACCGCTTTCGAGAAGCTTGCTCCGGCGGGGACGCGCTGGCATCGGCTGAAATACATCAGTATCTTCGGCTGTTATCTTCTGATGATGTACTACACCACGGTCTGCGGGTGGATGATGGATTACACGTATAAGCACATCCGCGGAACATTTTCCGGCGCAGACGCGGAGATGATCTCCGCCGATTTTTCGGGACTGCTCGGTAATTTCGGAGAAATGGCACTCTGGACGGTGATCGTCTGTCTGATCGGATTCCTGATCTGTTATTTCGGTGTTCAGAAGGGCGTGGAGCGTGTGACAAAATACATGATGATCGCGCTGCTTTTTCTGATGGTAGTGCTCGCGGCCCACTCTGTATTCCTGGAGGGGGCCGGCAGAGGTATCCGCTACTACCTGATTCCGAATCTCGAGACGATCCGGTCGAAGGGAATCGGAAACGTGATCTTCGCCGCGATGAGTCAGGCATTCTTTACACTTTCCATCGGCATCGGCGCGATGCTCATCTTCGGAACCTACATCGGAAAAGAGCGGAGTCTGGCCGGGGAAGCCGTAACGATCACGGCGCTGGACACATTCGTCGCGCTGATGGCCGGCTTCATCGTCATACCCGCGTGCTTCGCATTCGGCGTAGATCCGGGGGCGGGGCCGAAACTGATTTTCATCACGATTCCGAATCTGTTCACGAAGATGGCCGGCGGCAGGATCTGGGGTGCGCTGTTTTTCGTCTTTCTGACATTCGCGGCGCTTTCCACGGTCGTCGCGGTTTTTGAGAACATCATCGCCTTCGACATGGATCTGTTCGGCTGGAGCAGGAAAAAAAGTGTCCTCATCAGCGCCTTCCTGCTGATTTTTCTGAGCCTTCCCTGCGTGGCAGGCTACAGTTTATGGCCTTCATTCCAGCCCCTCGGCGAGGGAACGTCGGTTCTGGACCTGGAAGACTTCATCGTATCCAACAACCTGCTTCCCCTGGGGTCACTGGCATTCGTCCTGTTCTGCACGCGTAAAAACGGATGGGGCTGGGATGCCTTCATCAGGGAGGCCGACACCGGGAAAGGGCTGAAATTTCCGAAGAAAATGCGCCTGTATATGCAGTACATTCTTCCGCTGATCATCATCGCGATCTACCTGAAGGGATATTGGGATCTCTTCTCTCCGCGCGGTACGCACGTGCTGATCCCGTGGATGATCGCCGCATCCGTATTTCTTTTCTTCGTCCTGTTCTGCTCTGCGGGAGCCGGGAACACGGAGGGGAAATCCGGCCGCGATTGTAGATAAAATGACTGTGAAAAATGCCGGATTTATATTATGATAGACAGGGAAAGAGATACATATTAACGGTCAGTCGTTCACAACAGGAGGCAAGGAAAGAAATGGCGAATTGGAAAAACCTTGATGAGCTCAAATCATTCGATGCACTCAAAGCGGTGGCACCGGTTGATGTACGCTCGGTCATGTCGGGGGAATCCGGAGCAAAGCGGGTACGGGATTATCAGATTCCGATCGCCTGCGGGCTCACGTACAATTACGGAGCGAAGGCAGTGGACGCGCACGTGCTCGATGCTCTTGCGAAAATAGCCGAAGAGGCCGATCTTCATGTAAAATATCAGGAGCTTCTGAACGGCGAAATGATGAACACCGGGGAAAAGCGTCTTGTACTCCACCATCTCTGCCGCGGGCAGCTCGGAAATGACGTGATGGCGGACGGGGTCAACAAGCGGGAATTCTATGTCGAACAGCAGAAACGGGCGGCGGATTTCGCGGAACGCGTGCACGCCGGCGAACTTACAAATGAAAACGGGGAACGGTTCACCGAAGTTGTACAGATCGGCATCGGAGGAAGTGATCTGGGCCCCCGGGCCGTTTATATCGCTCTTGAGAACTGGGCGCGGAAAAACGGTCGTCTGAAAATGACCGCACGGTTCATCTCCAATGTGGACCCGGACGACGCTTCGCGTGTTCTTCAGGATACCGATGTCGCACATGCCCTTTTCATCCTCGTTTCCAAATCCGGAACGACACTGGAAACGCTCACAAATTTCCAGTTCGTACAGGACGCCCTGAAAAGAGACGGACTTGACCCGAAGAAGCATATGATCGCCGTCACCAGCGCAGCGTCTCCTCTGGCGAAAAGTGATGATTTTCTGACTGCGTTCTATATGGATGATCATATCGGAGGCCGGTACTCCACCTCCTCCGCTGTCGGCTGCGCTGTGCTCTCTCTTGCATTCGGTCCGGATGTATTCGCAGAGTTCCTCGAGGGCGCGTCTGCCGCGGACCGGGCTTCTCTCGAAACCGATCCGAAAAAAAACGCGGCGATGATGGACGCTCTGATCGGAATGTACGAGCGCGACGTCCTCGGATTCGATGCGACCGCCGTACTTCCGTATTCACAGGCCCTTTCGCGCTTTCCTGCACATCTCCAGCAGCTTGACATGGAGTCCAACGGAAAATCGGTCAATCGTTTCGGCGGGCCGGTTACTTATCCGACCGGTCCGATTCTGTTCGGAGAACCCGGAACGAACGGACAGCATTCGTTCTATCAGCTGCTCCACCAGGGGAAGACGATCGTACCGCTTCAGTTCATCGGCTTCAGAAAAAGCCAGCTTTGCAGCGACGTTGAAATCGAGGGAACATCCAGTCAGCAGAAACTTTGCGCAAACGTCGCGGCGCAGATCGTCGCCTTTGCCTGCGGAAAAGATGATCCCGATCCGAACAAGACCTTCGACGGAGGCAGACCTTCCAGCATCATCGCCGGCGATCAGCTCACGCCGGCCTCTCTGGGCGCTCTTCTCTCTCATTTCGAGAACAAAGTCATGTTCCAGGGTTTTCTCTGGAATATCAACAGCTTCGATCAGGAAGGCGTCCAGCTCGGCAAGGTACTCGCAAAACGGGTCCTGGCCCATGATACGGACGGCGCCCTGACCGAATACAGCAGGCTTCTTGGCATCTGACGCGGCGAAGGGGATGTTTCGGACGAAACATCCCTTCTTTCACTTTGCCGCGCGCAGTACCGCATCTTTCATTTTTCGTACGTATTCTGCGATTTCCGGGGCGGCACCGCTTCCCTTCCTCTCTATGATCTTTACAATCGCACTTCCGACGATCACGCCGTCTGCGATTCCCGCCATCTTTTCCGCCTGATCCGGCGTATTGATTCCGAAACCGATCGCGCAGGGGATCGTGGTCACCTCCCGGATCGCCCGCACCATAGAAGGCAGATCCGTGGTAATATCGGAACGCATTCCTGTGACTCCCATAGACGAAACGACATAGATAAATCCCCCGGCCTCCTTCGCGATCATCCGGATCCGGTCCTCCGAGGTCGGCGCGATCATCGAGATCAATTCCACGCCATGAGCAGCCGCCGGCCCGTCCGCTTCCGCTTTCTCCTCATAAGGAAGATCCGGGATGATGATCCCGCTGATCCCCGCCTCCTCACAGCGGGTAAAAAATTTCTCATATCCATAGTGGTAGACCGGATTGAGGTACGTCATAAATACCAGCGGGATCGATACCTTTTTTCGGACACGCGAAACCATGTCAAATACCTTATCGGCCGTCGTTCCGGAAGCGAGCGCCCGGATATCTGCCTCCTGAATCACGATGCCCTCGGCGATCGGATCGGAAAACGGAATGCCGATCTCGATGAGATCCGCCCCGCAGTCCGCCATCGTCACGATAAACCGTTCGGTATCTTCCAGCGTCGGATCACCCGCCGTGATAAACGGGATAAACGCCTTTCCATTCTGAAATGCTTCTCTGATCTTACTCATTGATATTCACCCCTCTGTATTTTGCGATGGATGCGACATCCTTATCGCCGCGTCCGGACAGGCAGACGATCATGATCTGATCCTTTCTCATCGCCGGTGCGAGCTTCATCGCCTGTGCCACTGCGTGTGCACTCTCGATCGCGCAGATGATTCCCTCGGTTTTCGCGAGATACTCAAACGCCTGCACTGCTTCCTCATCCGTGACCGGCACGTAGTCCGCGCGTCCGCTGTCGCGGAGATACGCATGTTCCGGCCCGATTCCCGGATAATCCAGACCGGCGGAGATGGAATACACTTCATCAATCTGTCCGTATTCATTCTGGCAGAAGTAGGAATGCATTCCGTGGAAGATTCCGCGGGTTCCTGTGGCCATCGTCGCCGCATGCCGCCCGGTTTCGACGCCTTTTCCCCCGGCCTCGCATCCGATCAGCCGCACACTTTCATCATGGATGAAATGATAGAACATTCCAATCGCGTTGCTTCCGCCTCCGACACAGGCGAGCACCGCATCCGGAAGTTTTCCTTCACGCCTGAGAATCTCCTCCCGCGCTTCCTTTGAGATGACCGACTGAAAATCCCGGACCATCGTCGGAAACGGGTGCGGTCCCATGACGGAGCCGAGCACGTAATGCGTGTCATCGACGCGGCCCGCCCATTCACGCATCGTCTCATTCACCGCATCTTTCAGTACCTGCGTTCCGGACGTAACCGGATGCACCTTTGCTCCGAGCAGCTCCATCCGGTAGACATTCAGCGCCTGGCGCTCCGTGTCCTTTTTCCCCATAAACACTTCGCACTCCATATCCATCAGTGCCGCGACCGTTGCGGTAGCGACGCCGTGCTGACCCGCGCCGGTTTCCGCAATCACGCGCTTCTTTCCCATCTTCTTCGCGAGAAGCACCTGCCCGAGACAATTGTTGATCTTGTGGGCTCCGGTATGATTCAGATCCTCTCTTTTGAGATAAATCTTTGCCCCTCCGAGGTCCTTCGTCATCCGTTCCGCATAATACAGAAGGGACGGTCTCCCCGCGTAATTCTTCAGCAGATCATCGAGCTCCGCGCAGAATTCCGGGTCGTTCTTGTAATGATTGTACGCGTTTTCCAGCCGGATCAATTCATTCATCAGCGTTTCCGGTACGTACTGTCCGCCGAATTCTCCGAATCTTCCTTTTGACATGATAACCTCCGATCTTTGTCCGTTCATTTCTTCTGTATTTCCGGACCTTTATCCGTCTGATCCATCCGATCAATCCCTTATCCTTGAATCGTTCCGGCCGATGCCGCTCCGCTCTTGAGCTCTTTGAGCATGGCCTTCTTATCATTGCTTCTCATCAGTGTCTCTCCCACGAGTATCGCATTCACCCCGATCGCGGAAAGCGCCGCGACATCTTCCGCATTCCTGATGCCGCTCTCCGCGACGAAAATCACATTCTCCGGGACAAGACCACGAAGCCTTGCCGAACGGTCCGTATCAACGTGAAAGGTCTTCAGATCGCGGTTATTGACCCCGATGATCGAAGCGCCGGCATCAAGTACACGTTCGATTTCCCGTTCATCGTGTGCTTCCGCGAGAACGGAAAGTCCGAGTCCTCCGGCAATTTCCATATATTCCGAAAGTTCCGTCTGATCCAGAATCGCCGCGATCAGAAGAATCGCCGAGGCTCCCAGTACCTTTGCCTGCCAGATCATATACGGATCAACCGTAAAATCCTTCCGGAGCACCGGGACGGACACATCTCCGGCAATTTCCCTGAGGTATTCATCCCGGCCGAGAAACCACTTCGGCTCCGTCAGACAGGAGATCGCATCTGCGCCTGCCTCTTCGTATTCCCTGGCGATCGTCCGGTACGGAAACTCCGGAGCGATCAGGCCTTTTGACGGGGACGCTTTCTTGCACTCGCAGATAAAATGCATCCCGGGGCCGGAAAGCGCTGCATCCAGCCTCTTTGTTCCACACGCCTGCGCGGCAGATGCTTCTTCCGCCGCGCGGCGCATATTTGCTTCGGGCACCTTCCTCTTTGCGTCGGTCACCCGCTCTCTCGCATAATCTGCGAGTTCATCTAAAATCGTCATCGGTTCGCCCTTCCTGTATTACTGTTTCGACACGCGGATCAATTTTTCCAGCACATTCATCGCAGAACCGCTGTCGATCAGTTCTGCGGCTCTCCTGACGCCGTCCTCAAACGTCTCCGCCCCTTTTCCGATATAGATGCCGGCTCCCGCGTTCAGCAGCACCGCGGTCCGGCGCGTTCCGCGCTCGTTTCCCGCAAGGATGTCTCTGGTGATCTGCGCGTTTTCCTCCGGAGTTCCTCCGACGATCTCCTCTTTTTTCCCACTCGTCATTCCGAAATCCTCCGGACGGATCGTGCCCGTCCTGTAATATCCGTCTTTCAGTTCACAGATTGTCGTCGGAGCACTCGGCGAGATCTCATCGAGACAATCCCTGCCGTATACCACGAATGCGCGGCGCACACCCATCTGATCCAGAACTTTTGCGATCGGTTCGACAAGATATTCATCGTATACGCCAAGAACATAGTATTCCGGTTTCGCGGGATTTGTCAGCGGCCCCAGGATATTGAAAACCGTACGGATTCCAAGTTCCTTCCGTATTCCGCCGACGTACTTCATCGACGAATGGTATTCCTGTGCAAACAGGAAGCACATCCCCACGTTTTTCAGAAGTGACAGCGCCTTCTCCGGATTCTGCCGGATATTGACGCCGAGCTCCTCGAGCACGTCGGCGGCGCCGGACCTCGAAGACGCCGCGCGGTTTCCGTGCTTTGCGACCGGAATTCCCGCCGCGGCGATCACCATGGCGGAAGTCGTGGAGATGTTGAATGTTTTAGAATGATCGCCCCCTGTTCCGACGATCTCGAGCACCTCCATCCCCTCGTGCGGGACGGGCGTCGCGTGCGCGCGCATCGCCTCGGCGCAGCCTGAAATCTCATCAATCGTCTCCGCCTTCGCACTCTTCGTCGAAAGTGCCGCGAGAAATGCCGCATTTTGTGTCTGCGTCGTCTCGCCGCTCATGATCTCATTCATCACCGCATACGCCTCTTCATATGTGAGGTCGCCTTTTTTTACGATTTTCTCAATTGCCTCTCTAATCACAAGATTACCTCCTCTCTGATTTTGCTGATGCCGCCGCATCCAGAAAATTTCTCAAAATTGCCGGTCCGTCCGCCGTCATGATCGACTCCGGATGGAACTGCATCCCGTACACATGACGTCCGGCGTCTTCTACAGCCATCACTTCCCCGTCTTCCGATCTTGCTGTCACCCGCAATGTCCGGGGAATCGCCGATTCGTCCGCCGCCAGTGAATGATACCTTCCGACCCGGATCGTCTCCGGAAGATTCCGGAACAATACGCTCGTCCGGTCGATCCGTACGTCCGACTGTTTTCCGTGCATCAGCTTTTTCGCGTATGTGACGGTTCCTCCGTAAGCTTCCACGATCGCCTGATGGCCGAGACAGACGCCCATGATCGGAACGGTGCCCCGCAGTGCAGATACCGCTTCTTCACAGATACCCGCATCGGCCGGTTTCCCCGGACCCGGCGAAAGGATGACCGCCTCCGGATTCATTCTCTTCACGTCCCCGACTGTGACCGAATCATTTCGCACGACAAGGATATCCGGATTCAGACTCCCGATAAGCTGGTACAGGTTATAGGAAAAACTGTCATAATTATCAATCAGCAAGATCATCGTCTCATCCTTTCCGCTTCTTTCACCGCATCCGTAACAGCCGCCGCTTTATTGATACACTCCTGATACTCATTTTCCGGAACACTGTCCGCTACAATTCCGGCTCCGGAGCGGATATAGAGTGTTCCGTCTTTTTTGTACGCAAGGCGGATTCCGATGCAGACATCCAGATTTCCCGTGAAATCGACGTAACCGATCGCTCCGCCGTAGATACCTCTGCGGTCATCCTCGAGCTCATCGATCAGCTGACAGGCACGAATCTTCGGCGCCCCGGAAAGCGTTCCTGCCGGCAATACCGAATCGACCGCGTCGATCGCGGGAACATCGTCACGGAGTGTCCCGCGGATGGCTGATCCGATATGCATCACGTGTGAGTACCGTTCGATCTCCATGTACTTCTCCACTTCAACCGATCCGAACCTGCAAAGCTTTCCCAGATCATTCCTGCCCAGATCCACCAGCATATTGTGCTCCGCCCGTTCCTTCTCATCTGCAAGAAGCTCCTTCTCGAGCTTTGCATCCTCTTCCGGAGTTTTTCCGCGTTTCCGGGTTCCGGCAAGAGGAAAGGTCCGGATCGTCCGCCCGCTGACTTTGACGAGTGTCTCAGGAGATGCGCCCGCGATCTCCGTACTTCCCGAGAAGTAAAACATATAAGGTGAAGGATTCGTCGTCCGCAGGATCCGGTAAGTGTCGAGCAGGCTTCCCTCAAACTCCGCAGTGACCGGATTCGAGAATACGAGCTGGAAGATATCGCCTTCCCTGATATAATGCTTGATTTTCCGGACTTTTTCGCAGAATTCTTCTTTCGAAAGGTGCGGGCGCATCTCCGTGAGGAGACGGCCTCCCGGATTCTCTTTCATCTCACCGCTCTCGACGATTTTCTGCATCTCGTCAAGAACCATCACGCCGCGATTGTAATTCACCTCGAGGCTGTCGGTGCGGATATTGACGATCAGATCAATCACCTGACGGTAGTTGTCAAAAGCGATCATCTTGTCGAACAGCATCAGATCCATATCATCGAACGAATTCTCATCTTTCTTGAATTTCAGGGACGGCTCGCCGTACTGGACGTAATCGTACGAAAAGAAACCGACCAGACCGCCGGTGAGCGTCGGCATACCGGGGATTGACGGCGCCCGGTTTTCATCCAGAATCTGGCGGATGTACCCGGCCGGATGCTCCGTTTTCATCCGGATCTCCCCGCCGGAGCGGATCGTCAGGATATGATCGCGGCAGGTCAGCTCCATCCTCGGGTCGAAGCCGAGAAATGTGTACCGGCCCATTCTCAGACTGTCCTCCGCACTTTCAAGAAGGAAGCAGTGATCACTCACGTTCTGCAGCGCCCGGAGAACATTGAGCGGCGTCCGGACATCCGCCAGAATCTCGCGGCGGATCGGGATCACGCGGTAATCACCGGATGCCGCGATCGTCTGTACCTCTGATAAGCTTGTCTGTCTCATTGGTTCCTCCTTCTTCATTCACATTTGCATAAAAAAAACGCCCCTGACAAAGCTTTCGCTTTGTCAAGGGCGGGTAAATACTTTATGATTCCCGTGGTGCCACCTTGATTCATGTACACTGGTACACACACTCTGCAGATACTGACATATCTTCCACAAATAACGCCTGCGCGCGTCACGGATACTCGACGTAAGTCTTTCCCCATGCCCTCAGCGGTCCATTTGCGAAACAGCATTTCCATCCGGATTCCACCACCCCGGACTCTCTTTGGGCGCCTGATTCGTTTAATCTCCGCTTCATCGGTTTCCTTCTTAAGTTCTTCTCCATTAAACTACGATCTTCCGCAGATGTCAAATCTTTTTTCTGAAAATCCCGTACCGGGCTTTATCCCCCCGAACGGTTATCGTAATACGGGAAGAAATAGCTGCTTCGATTCTTCTTGTCGAACAAATTGTTATACTGAAGGATCCGGTATTTTTTTAACCACTCTTTTTCTTTGCCTGCCGCGTCGCTGTAGTGGACAAACCCGCCGTTCTCTTTCGAGTAGTATCCGCGTGAATTCATCGCGGGGATCTGTTCCAGCAGGTCGGCCCGGAACATATCATAGGGTGACAAATCAAAATTGCCCCGTTCCTTCGTGAGCACCGAAAGATAATTCAGGCTCGTCCGGTCAATGGTCTTTTCTGTCGTATCGTAATTCGTCCAGATGAAAAACGGAACACTGTACAGATTTTCAAGTTCATCCATCGTCAGGCCGGACAGTCCTTTTCCGTTCAGCTTTTTGAAAAATTCATTGTTCAGACTTGGCTGATGATCACCGAAGAACACGATCTCAACCGGATCATCGACGCTCTGAAAATACGTGATCAGGTTCTTCAGCGCCTCGTCACTCTGATGGATCAGAGACAGATACTGACTCGCATCTTCGAAATACGGCGCATTCATTGCAAAGCAGTCATTGCTGAAATTGCTGTAGGATTCGCGGTATCCGCCGTGATTCTGCATCGTCACGCCGAGGATGTAGAGTTTCTCTCCCTCACTCCGGTTTTCGTACCGGTCGATGATTTTGTCATAGAGTTCCTGATCCGTGATATAATTGCGCATCGTCTTTGTCTGGTCAAAATCATCGATAAAATGCGTCTCATCGAATCCGAGCTTTGGATAGACGCGGTTTCTGCTCCATCCGGTCGCATAATACGGGTGCATTCCGACCGTCGTATAACCGAGCGAATTCATCGTGGAGACGATGGAATAGGGCTCACTCCCGATATACTGCT
The DNA here is from genome assembly GCA_902797025.1 of uncultured Lachnospiraceae bacterium. Lineage (GTDB taxonomy): Bacteria > Bacillota > Clostridia > Lachnospirales > Lachnospiraceae > CADBRN01. The sequence continues at coordinate 14,280 of CADBRN010000073.1, read as the reverse complement.
GATATGCGACAGAGCCGCTCGGAAGAAATCCCATCGTATTTCCCGTCTGAAATTCCCACTCAGAATTCGGCGTCTTTGCTCCGAACACCGATGACAGCGCATATCCCCTGACCGTGTTTTCCTTCAGTGAGTTCAGAAACGGCGTGACTTCCTGATTCGTCTGAAGATTTCCGACGACGTTCAGATCGGCGAATGATTCATTCATGATCACGATCACGGTCGGATCCTTCACGCTCTTATCCACAACATCCGTATGATAATATTCCTGCTGCTCTTTTGTATCCTTCGCCTGATACTCCTCCTCAAGCTTCTTCACGGCAGACTGTGAATAGCCGTCCGGCTCATCAATAAAGAGGGTATCCCTCACGCCGAACATAAAATTGAGAACGTAACCGTTCTGGTAGGAACCTTTCTGCTCCCAGGTCTGGGTTTCAAAGCCTGCGGTTTTCCCGTCAAGATAAAAGACCGAGGCGACGGCCAGCGCTGCCGCTGCAATCCGCGCGATCCATTTCCATTTTCCCTCATAGGAAAGCTTCAGCTTCCACGCGAGGGTACACAATAGAATCGAAAGCATGATCGCGTAGGCCATTTTCGGCGGAAATTGCGGAACGTATCCTTTTGCCACCGAAACTCCGGTACCTGCCGCGAAAAGATCCGCGAAGGTAAATTCATTCTGCCGGAACTGATAGACAAAAAAGTCAACGAGAGCAAAGAAGACGAAAAATGAATTTGCGATCATAAAACTCCACCTGGCACTCGCTGTGACCGCAAAAATGATCAGATAGAGAACGAGGCAGCAGAGCATATTGTAATGGAGAACCTTCTTTGACGTCTCCTGGAACAGCTCCGTGTCGATCACCAGATGCTGCACCTCATACGTCGAGACGACCGAACCGAACAGGAACAGCGCCGCTGTTATCACAGGGGACACGATCTTCGGGAGCTCCAGATGCAGGCACTCAAGCACAAAAAAGGCGGCGCAGAACGGAAAGAGAAGCCAGACGGGATATCCCGTCATCACCTCGAGAATTACCGCTGCCGCCGCCATCGCCGCGAGCCAGATGAATTTTGATTTTTTCTTATAGTCGAATTTGATTTTAAACATGATTTCAGATCCAATCAGCCGCTGAACATGGCAGTTCGACGGGTCTAATCCGTTTATCATGATCAAACCCGCGTAAATTTTGTGTAAACCACACTACTTTATACCACGTGTTATTCAGACGGGCAAGGAAATTCAAATCATTTCATTAAATCTTAACAAAATCAAAGCGCTTTCCGGATTGATTCCGTCACGATTTTCAACGCTTTCACTCTCGCATATTTTTTGTCACAGGATTCAAGAATATGCCACGGGGCGAATTCCGTGTTTGTTTTCTGGAGCATTTCGTTGACCGCATCCTCGTAGAGATCCCACTTTTCCCGATTTCTCCAGTCCTCATCCGTAATTTTCCACTGTTTTTCAGGCGTATTCTGCCGTTCATTGAAACGCGCAAGCTGGGTATCTTTGTCGATCTGAACCCAGAACTTGATCAGAACCGCGCCCCAGTCCGTGAGCATTTTCTCAAACTCATTGATCTCGTTATAGGCCCTCATCCAGTCATTTTCCGAGCAGAATCCTTCGAGCCGCTCAACCATGACGCGTCCGTACCAGGTCCGGTCAAAAATCGCGATATGTCCGGTTTTCGGAAGACGATTCCAGAAGCGCCAGAGATAAAATCGTGCTTTCTCGTGAGGCTCCGGGCTCGCGATCGGATGCACGATATACCCCCGTGGATCGAGCGCTTCCGTGATCCGCTTGATATTTCCGCCCTTGCCGGCCGCATCCCACCCCTCATAAGCGATGATCACCGGAACCTTCTTGCGGTACAGCCGGTTGTGAAGTTCCCCAAGCTCCGTCTGAAGTTCCTTCTTCTCTTTTTTGTAATCCTCTTCTGTGATCGTCTGATCCAGCGGAATTTCGCCGAGATACGGGATCGGCTCCAGCCGGAAACGATTCTGCAGAATCGGGGAATTGTAACGGTGATTCTGCAGTGCGATTTCAATCGCCTGATTGAGATACGTCAGAACCTGGAGTTCCGCCCATCTGCGGTCTTCCGCATCGATGATGTACCACGGGGCGGCCTGCCTGCTCGTATCCTCCAGATACGTGTCATAGACCCCGAGGCATTCCCTGTAATGATCATTTTCCCAAAAATCATCCCGATTCGCGCGCCACTTTGTATCCTTATTCTTCTCAAGCGCCTCCAGACGTTTTTTCTGTTCCTTCTGTGTGATATGGAAAAAGAACTTCACGACGAGATAACCATTGTCCGTCAGCTGGCGTTCGATCGTATTGATGTCACGAATCCTCGACTTGTAATCCCCTTCCTTCGCGCTTCCCGTGAGAACGCCGTCCGTGACCTCCCGCATCCAGCACGTATCAAAGAATTTAAACTTGCCCGCCTCCGGAATTTCCACGATATAACGGTATAAAAACGGTTTCCGCTTTTCCTCTTCTGTCGGAGGCGCATCCATCGTAGCGACCTGGAAAAACCTGGGATCGATCGTCCGAATTACACGGCCGAGCACGCTGCCTTTTCCGGCGGCATTCCATCCCTCAAAGATCACCATGACGGGAAGCTTCGCTTCCTTGATTTTCAGCTGGTTCACCGCGAGCTTTTCCTGTTCTTTGGCGCGCCTCTCCTTTACGACATCCTCTTCCGGCTGAGCTGCCGGCACGAATTCCACTAACATAAAATCCCTCCGTTCCACATACTGATCCGGCCGGCCGGATTTTTTCGAATTTTTCCGGGTCCGCCCGTCTGTTCATGTAATTTTATCATTTTATTCGCTGATTAACCAGATATTTCGGCGAATATCGGTGTGTTTTCGTTATTTATTTGAACGTTTCCGGTGTATGTGTAAATATTTTGACATTTTTGGGCCATCTGTCTGTGGTAGAATAGGGATAACTATGAGAGCGGAAATGGAGGGAACAGCTATGTCACCTGTTAAAATCATAGACGTGAAACAAACGATTCTCGATGAAAATAATCGTATCGCCGACCAGACAAGAGGCGATCTGAAGAAGAAAAAGCTCTTTCTCCTGAACCTGATGAGCTCCCCCGGCGCCGGGAAGACGCGGATCGTAACCTCTACGATCCGTTCTCTTCAGGGCGAGTTCCGGATCGGGGTGATGGAAGCGGATATCGAATCAGATATCGACGCGAAGCGTGTCGCGGAAACAGGCGTACGGACGTTGCAGCTCCACACCGGCGGCCTCGGCCACATGGACGCAGAGATGACGCGGCAGGGACTCGTTTCCTTCGACACGTCCGGTCTTGATCTCGTGATTCTTGAAAATATCGGGAGTCTCGTGATGCCTGCCGGGTTCGATATCGGCGCCGTCAAAAACGCCATGATCCTGTCCGTCCCCGAAGGAGACGATAAACCGGTCAAATACCCGCGGATGTTCCATCTCGCGGACATCGTGCTGATCAACAAGATCGATACCCTGCCGTACTTTGACTTTGACTATCAGAAGGTGGTGGACGATATTCACCGCATCCGGCCGGGCATCCCGGTACTTCCGGTCTCAGCGCTGTCCGGAGACGGCATGAATAAATGGATCGACTATCTGCGCGGCGAGATCCGCAGCTGGCAGCATCTGTAAAACGGTCCGCCGGGGAACCGCCGCTTGCGGAACCATAAAAACCGTCCCGCGGCGGACCGGTTTTCCGGGCGTCACAGGAGATCCGCCAGCTCGAGGATGAGTCTCTCACTCTTCTCCCATCCGAGACACGGATCCGTGATGGATTTTCCGTAGACACCGCCGCCGATTTTCTGATTTCCGTCCTCGATGTAGCTCTCGATCATCAGTCCCTTGACGAGGTTCCGGATATCCCCCGAGACGTTTCTGCTGTGCATGACATCCTCGGAGATCCGGATCTGCTCGAGATATTTTTTCCCCGAGTTCGAATGGTTTGTGTCGATGATTACCGCCGGGTTCTCCAGATCGCGTTCCGCGTACTCGCGGATGAGGTTCTGCAGATCCTCGTAGTGATAATTCGGGATACTGCGGCCGGATTTGCTCGCGTGTCCGCGGAGAATCGCGTGCGCAAGCGGATTTCCGTGCGTGCGGACCTCCCATCCGCGGTATACGAATGTCTGCGGACTCTGGGCTGCCGTGATCGAATTCATCATCACATCGATGTCACCGCTGGTGGGGTTTTTCATCCCGGCCGGGATTCCGATCCCGCTCGCCACCAGACGATGCTGCTGATCCTCCACGGAACGGGCACCGATCGCGACGTACGAGAGCAGGTCCGAAAGATAACGGTGATTTTCCGGGTACAGCATCTCATCCGCACACGTAAATCCGGTCTCACGGGCGATTCTTGTGTGCATCTCGCGAATCGCGAGAATTCCCGCCAGCATATCCTCTGCCTTCTCCGGATCCGGCTGATGCAGCATCCCCTTGTATCCCTTTCCGAGCGTTCTCGGCTTATTTGTATAGACACGAGGGATGATGAAAATCTTGTCTTTCACCTTCTCCTGCACCCGGGCAAGGCGATGTATATAATCGACGACCGCAGTCTCGTTATCAGCCGAGCACGGCCCGATGATCAGAAGAAACTTCTCGCTTTTCCCCGTCAGAATATCCGCGATTTCCTGATCGCGTTCCTGCTTCATCGTCCGGATCTGATCTCCGACCGGAAATTCTTTCTTGATCTCCTGAGGGATCGGCAGTTTCCGGACAAACTCCATGTCCATTTCCATTTGTCAACCTCACTGTATGTTTCGATATTTTTTCATTATGAACTGGTAGAGGGTTCGCACCGCCGGCGCCATCACCTGCTGGTTGGCCGTCGCGATCCCGATCAGGCGGCTCGCGTCAGGCCGCATCCGGTACTGTTTTACGTCGTACGGGATGTCGTTCATGACAAGCTGCGGCATGATGCAGATGCCGAAACCGCTTGCCACCATCGCGATCGTCGACAGATCATCCACGACATGATAACCGGCCTGCACGTGAAGATCATTTTCTTTCAGATAATTCTGGATATCCGCATCGGTCGACTCCCGCTGCACCACAAAATGATGCCTCGACATCTCACCGATCGTGATATACTCCGAATCCGGATCGTCTTTCTGATAATCCTGCGGGACAATACACATCAGAGGATCCCGGTAAAACGGCTCGATCTTCAGATCGCCCGCGCTTGACACAGAGAGAAATCCGAGATCGACTGCGCCGGTTTTAATCCAGCCGCGCACATCGTCATACGTTCCCTGAAAGACCTCAATGCCGATCTGGGGATATTTTGCCCGGAACGATTTTATGATCGAAGGCATCCAGTTCGTGCAGACGCTCGAGAAGCAGCCGATCTTGATCTTTCCCTCACGAAGGCCTTTCAGCTCGGCCACCGACTGGCGCAGACTTTCGTCACTGTTCAGTACCGCATTGATGTAGGGAAGCAGATGCTCGCCGTTATTCGTCAGCTTCACACCGCTCTTGCTCCTCGTGAAGATTGAAAATCCGAGTTCTTTCTCGATCGACGATACCGCATGGCTGATCGCGGAAGGGGTCAGTCCGAGGATATCCGCGGCTTTATGAAAACTTCCCACCTCGGCAACCGTTTTAAATACCTGGTATCCAAGAAGTGTCATGCGATCTCCTTTTTACATTTTCGAGCAGAGGAACTGCAGATTTTCCCACCGCTCGTCGACGACTTTCTGGAACTGTTCGATCAGATACTCATTGCCCGGCTTGAACATATGCTTAAATCTGCCCTGCGGGCGGAGAAAATCCTCGATCGGCAGTTTCTTTTTCGGCTCATAGGAGAGGCTCCATTTTCCGTTCCGGACCTCGAAGAGCGGCCAGTAACAGGTCTCGACCGCGAGACGGCAGATCTCCATCAGATCCGACATATCATAGCGCCATCCTCTCGGACAGGGAGCCATGATATTCAGGAAAGCTGGACCCTCCGTGTAGATCGCGCGCTCCGCCTTGCGGTGAATATCCTTGAAATCCTGTGTAAAGGTCGTCTGTGCGACGTACGGAATATTGTGACTCGCGAGGATTGACGCGAGATCCTTCCTGCACTGGACTTTTCCGTCGGAATCCTTTCCGACCGGAGTCGTCGTCGTATCCGCAAACATCGGAGTCGCTGACGAACGCTGAATTCCCGTGTTCATGTAAGCGCCGTTGTCATAGCATACGTAAACCATGTCGTGGCCGCGTTCCATCGCTCCCGAGAGGGACTGGAAACCGATGTCGTACGTTCCGCCGTCGCCGCCGAAGGTGATGAATTTATACGAATCCTTTTCACCGAGTCTTCCCTTGCGTTTCAGCACGCGATACGCTGTCTCCACACCGGAGAGCGTCGCTCCCGCGTTCTCAAACGTGTTGTGAATGTAGCTGTCCTTCCACGCGGAATACGGGTACATAAAGGAGGAAACCTCGAGGCATCCGGTCGCGTTTCCGATCACGGCATGATCCTCTTCTTTCAGCGCGCGAAGCACCGCACGCACCGCTACCGTCGCGCCGCATCCGGCACACATCCTGTGGCCGGGAGTCAGGCGTTCCGGCTTTTCCATCATATTTTTAAGACTGTGTTCACTCATAATGTCACTCCTGTTTGCTGCGAAGGCCGACGTACCGGAACTGTTCGATCGTCTTTCCGTTTTCCGTGAGATCCTGAAGATCCCGGAAGATACCGCGCACATCCTCCACGCGGAAATCACGTCCGGCGAGGCCGTATACATAACTGACGGTTTCGATATTTACATGGTTCCGGAACAGTCCGGCCGGAATCTCCTGCGCCAGCGGACCGCCGTGGCCGTTGTAACTCTCACACCGGTCCATGATCGCAGCTGCTTTGCATCCGGAGAGTGCCTTCGCGATCTCATCTTCCGGGAACGGACGGAACACACGGAGCTTCAGAACGCCCGCCTTCACGCCCTCCTCCCGGAGTTCATCGACCGCTTCCTTTGCGGTGCCCGCCGCAGATCCCATGATGACCATGATGTAATCCGCATCCTCTGTCTTATACTCCTCGAACAGGCCGTACGACCGTCCGGAAAGCGTTCCGAACTTCTCGCCGATTTTCAGGATCACATCCTTCGAACGGACCATCGCGTCCTCCTGGGCCTTTCTCGCCTCCATCGCATAGTTTGAGACGGAATACGGTCCGACCGAGACCGGATTGCCCGGATTCAGAAGAAATTCCTCCGGTTCATACGTCCCGACAAACTCCCGTACCGGCGCATCTTCCAGCAGCTCGATATTTTCTACCGCATGGCTCGTGATGAAGCCGTCCTGGCAGATCATGACCGGAAGATGAACCTCCGGATCCTCCGCGATCGGGAACGCCTGAATATAATTGTCATACGCCTCCTGATTGTTTTCAGAATAGATCTGAATCCATCCCGTGTCACGGGCGCCCATTCCGTCGGTGTGATCGCAGTTGATGTTGATCGGTCCCGAAAGGGTCCGGTTGACGAGTGTCAGAACAATCGGAAGACGGTTTGAGGCCGCGAGCAGCAGTTCCTCCCACATCAGCGCAAGTCCGACGGAACTCGTCGCCGTCATCGTCCGCGCTCCTGCCGCTTCCGATCCGATCGCCGCACTCATCGCCGAGTGCTCACTCTCGACCGGGATAAAATCCGTATTCATCTGGCCGTTCGCGATGAAGGTGGACACCATCTGCGGAATCTCGGTTGAAGGCGTGATCGGGAAGGCGGGCATGACATCCGGCTCCACCTGCCTGATCGCATACGCGACCGCTTCATTTCCGGACATACGTTCTTTGATACGTTTCGCACTCATGGTTTAATGCCCTCCTTCATGATGATTGCGTCAAACGGGCAGACCTTCATGCAGATCCCGCACCCCTTGCAGTGATCGTAGTCAAACGCGAGCCGTTTTCCCTCCTCCACGGGGATCGCTCCGTCCGGACAGACCGGACAGCAGAGCAGGCACTGCTTACATTTATCGGCGAGAAACACCGGCGTGTTCGTTCTCCACTCCCCGGTGTTAAACTGTTCGGCCGTCCCGCCGGCGAACAGCTTCAGCCCTTCGGTCAGGTCCTCATAAGGACTCTGCTCATTGATATTTGAGATATCCGTTCTCATAATGCCTCCTCTACCGCGTCGAACGCCATCTGCAGCGCTTTCATATTTCCGTCGATTACCTCCGGCTTCTTCGCGAATTTATGGCGGAAAGAAGCCCTCATATCCTGAATAAACTCGTCACGCCCGAGAATACCGGTCACTGCGACGGCTGCCGCGAGCATCGGTGTGTTCGGAAAGTTTCTGCCGAGGGACGATTCCGAGATCATCCGCGCGTCCACCGTGACGATCCTGCCGGGATAGCCGTTCAGAAGCGGCCGGATTTCCTCCGCGCTCTTCGGCGTGTTGATGATGATCGCGCCCTCCTCTTTCAGCCCGGCGGTGACATCGACCGAGTGCAGCAGAGTCTCATCCACCACAACGACATAATCCGGATCGTAAATATTCGAATGGACACGGATCTCGTCCTTGCTGATGCGGTTAAATGCGGTGATCGGCGCTCCCATACGTTCAGGTCCATATTCCGGAAAACCCTGCACATATTGTCCGGTCTTAAACGCAACGTCCGCGAGAAGCAGAGCTGCTGTCTTCGCGCCCTGGCCCCCGCGGCCGTGCCATCTGATCTCAAGTGTATTTTTCATGATAGGATCTCCTGATTTCGATTGCTTCCTGAGCAGCGTCAGTGAATCATTTTATTCATCTGAAGGCTGCTGAAAATTCAACAGATCCTATTATAAACCCTCCCCGGAAAAAGTAAACCCTTTTCATTAATAAATTTCATTCTGATCCTGAAGTACGTTCATGATCTTTCCGCTTCGTTTTTTCAGCGAGACATACAGATCGTACAGCGCCGACCCGGTCTTCCCCTCTCCCGGATACTCATCGTCCCCGATCTGAAACCGGTAATATCCGGAACCGTTGATCATGCGCGTTCCCGCCGGATGAATGATTTCCCTCTGAAACGCGGCGTCATAGGATGCGTGGACGTGACCGTAAAGCATATAAGCCGGACGGTAGCTCCCGATCAGATCGTTGAAGCAGGAAAAACCTCTGTGCGGAAGATCCTTCAAATCCCCGTACCCCTTTGCCGGGGCATGTGCAAGAAGGATATCAAATCCGTTCTTTCTCGTGATTTTCCGCTTCATCCGGCGGATTCTGGAGGACATCTCCTTTTCCGAATACATCCCGGCGCCCTCCCGGTAGCGCATGGATCCGCCGAGTCCCAGAATACGAAGTCCGTGAAAATCATACACCGTGTCGTCGATGTCGATGCAGCCGAGAGGCGGCCGGGAAGCATAGCTCTCATCATGATTTCCCTTCACGTACAGCAGCGGGCAGTTCGCCATCGTCACCAAAAATTCCAGGTATTCCGGCCGGAGGTCGCCGCATGACAGAATCAGATCCAGATCCTTCGTGAGGTCCGGATTATAATAATCCCACAGCGCCATCGCCGGTTCATCCGCAATGACCATAAGATTCATACGCCGCTCACCGCCGTGACATCACGCGCCGCAGGGTTCAGTTCGCCGGTCTCCGGAATCCTGCCGGCCACGTTGTCATTCAGCCAGTTCATCGCGATGATCTGTCCGTTCGAAAGCGGTGAACTTCCTTCCGGCCTGACGATGCCGTTCTGTGACCGCAGCTCGCCGCCGAAGGGATTCAGCATTCCGCTGCGGATCCCGTCCCGCAGCATATGTACGGTTTTTCTGCAATAATACGGCAGTTTTTCGGAAAGAACCACATCAATCACACCGTCCTCCATCCCGAAATAATAATTCACCGACTGATCATCCCTCGTCAGGGTTCTCGCGTCATACGTCCCGTCGAGCATCGTGCGAAGAATCAACTCGTAGTACTTCCCCCAGTTCCAGACCGGGGCGGCAAGATTCACGTGCGATTCGTCGCCGGTCCGGTAGATGCCGTAATCTCTTGACGCCTTTTCCGGACGAATGCTGTCTGCGTCGGACACGACATCGACCCCAGCCTCACGCATCCCGGCACGCCAGTCGCCATCCTTCTGCGTCGCCCAGAACAGAAATACCTTTGCCTGCGGATTCATCATCGCCGCGCCGATGGCAAAGGCATTGATACTCGCCACTGTCCCGTAAATCGGATAATCGGCACGATAACCGATCCGGCCGCCCGAAGACATCAGTGACGCGAGCGCGCCCATGAGAAACTTTGCCTCATACATACGGCTGTAATAAGTACGCACCGCATTGTGCGAGAGATTCACCGAGCAGTTCAGAAAGCGGACTTCCGGGTAACGGATCGCGCTTTTCAGGGACTCCTTCATCATGACCGGCGAAGTCGTAAAGACAGCCTGTGCGCCCCGCTCCTCCACCGCACACCGGATCGCCCCGGCGAGGGACTCCCCGCTTCCGCAGTCATCAAAACGGATCGTCTGCACAACACCGCCGAAAGTATCCTCCACATGATTCCGCCCCAGTTCATGCGCATAGATCCAGGATGAATTTTCCGGGTTTTTATCGTACAGAAACGCCGCCTTTAAGGGCGCGTTTTCCGTATACGCCGGCTTCCGCATCATCAGAAAGAGCGGCGTCCACGGCGGCGCGGCATCGAGCTCATCCGCACATTCGACACGGTAAATATTGTCGCCCCGTATTTTTGTCCGAAGCTCTGATCCGAGTGTTTCGATCCGCTTTGCGATCTCATCACTCCCCCGGCTGAACAGCGACTCGAAAGAATACACCTGAAGATAGACGAGCATCGCCTCGCTGACTTTCTCCGGAGAGACATCCTTATGGTGCTTCTTATATGCCATGATAAAACAGGCCTTCGCTGTGCGGATGCTCCGGATCTGCTCCCCGCTCCAGGGGTGCGCAAGGTCAAGTCCCAGAAGCTCCGCGAACAGCCGGTAATCTCCCGGCGTGACAAACTGAAAATCATAGATCGGGCAGGCATTGAAAAACCCGAGAAATTCCGCATAAAGCCGGTCCTCGTCCGAGTCGGTCAGCTCGGGGACGAGACGGATGACGTCCGCTTCGATCGAGGCGCCGTTCATATATTTCAGAACCGAAACCCTCTTGTTCCCCTCCTGGACGTAGAAACGCCGGCGGTACTCAAATACCTGCACCGCGTCACGGATCCCGCTGTTCATATGCGCCGCATAGAGCTGCAGCCATTTATGAGCAAATTCACTGTTTTCACCAAGCAGCGGCATAAAATTCGAAGCGAACGCATTTGACCGGTCCTCTGATTTCGTGCCGGCAACCAGATCAAGCGGAATTTCCATCGTACCAACCGGCGTCCGCACCGTCTGACGCTCCTCCATGAGAATACGGTCGAGCGCGGGAAGATACGGGTAGCTCCCGACTGAAACTGCGCGCCGGTATGCTTTCCATCCGGCGCGCCTCGCTGTTTCATAAACGTTCTGATCGTATGTATTCATAAATCCGCACCTCCTGTGCCTCAGATGTGCCTGACACTTTCCCCTTTCTGAAGCTGAAACGGAACAATCTCATGTGTCGGCCCGTTCTGCGGGTAATGGAGATGGAGCAGAAGATTCGACACACTGAGGGACGATAGAAGTCCGACATCCTGGCGGATCGTCGTAAGGCGCGGAACGCCATACTGACAGATCTCAATTCCGTCAAACCCCATCACGCTGATGTCTTCCGGACATCTCATCCCCATATCGCGGATCGCACGGATCGCTCCGATCGCGATCGTATCCGCCAGCGCAAAGATCGCCGTCACATCCTTTCGCCTTTCGAGCAGTCCTTTTGCGGCCTTGTAGCCCCCGTCCATCGAAAAACGCGACGGCAGGTAAAGATCCTCCTCCGGATCCAGACCGCATTCACGCAGAGCGCGGCTGCATCCTCTGGTCCTCAGATAACCAGTCTGACTCTCCTTGTTCCCGGCGGCTCCGCCAATCACACCGATCTTTCTGTGGCCGCAGTCATACAGATAGTGAATCGCATAGGCGGCGGCCTCGACATCGTCCGTCGCATAGCTTGAAAGATTCGGAAAATCCAGTTCCCGCGCGCTGTTCGTCAGAAGCACGCCCGGCACTTTGATCTCTGAAAAATAAGAACGAAAATCACCAAGATTTCCGCCCAGAAAGAAGAATCCCTTCGGCCGCATGGAAGCAGCAAGATGCAGCGCGGTCTGAACTTCGTTCTCGTTCTCATCCACAAACACCACCGCCGTCGATTCACCCGCCTTGTGAAGCGCGAGCTGCACTTCCTCAAGGATACTCTGCAGAAAAATATTATGATAACCACGGATGATCAGCGTGATCGCCGAATTGCTTCCCTGTTTGAGCATCTTCGCGTTTGAGTTCGGTTCATAGTTCAGATCCCGTATCACCTTCTCAATCCGTTCCCGGGATTTCTCGCTGACGTCCGGGTGCTGATTGAGCACGCGGCTCACCGTTCCAATGCTGTAGCCTGATATTCTCGCGATGTCTTTAATGGTTGCCATATTCAGGCGCCTTTCTGTCTGATAAGGAAAAAAAACTGCCGCAGTCCGTCACTCAATTTTAACGTATCTGCGGCAGAATGCAAGTTTCATTCAGTTTTTGTCAAGTTCAAGATTCATCCCGTCCGCACCGAAGATATGAATTGTGTCAGGGGAAAATGTGAACCGGATTTTATCTCCCATACTGCCCCCGCCATCTGCCGGCTGAATAATGACACATTCCTTTCCACATGCACTTACATGAAGATGCCGGCTCGAACCCATCAGTTCGCTGACCTCAATCGTTCCTTCAAGGAAATCCGATTTTTGACCTGCGGGCACGATATGCTCCGGACGCACGCCAACGGTCACCGCCTGTGACTCCGTTCCGTTTGCTCTGAGGATCTCCTGCTTTTTCTCCGAGAGGCTGAAGGACACCCCGTCGACAGTCACATGATACCCGCCGTCCGCGCTTTTCTCGAGGCGGCCGTCAAAGAAGTTCATCATCGGCACCCCGATGAAGCCCGCGACGAACAGATTTGCCGGATGATCAAACACTTCCTGCGGCGTTCCGACCTGCTGGATCACGCCGAATTTCATGACGACGATCCGGTCGCCCAGTGTCATCGCTTCCGTCTGATCGTGCGTGACATAGATAAATGTACTGCTGATTTTTTTACGGAGCTTGATGATCTCCGCCCGCATCTGATTGCGGAGTTTTGCGTCCAGATTCGAAAGCGGTTCATCCATCAGAAGGACCTTCGGTTCACGCACGATCGCGCGTCCGATCGCGACTCTCTGTCTCTGACCTCCAGAAAGAGCCTTCGGCTTCCGGTCAAGATATTCTGTGATTCCGAGGATCTGGGCTGCATGATTTACCCGGGTATCAATCTCATTTTTCGGCAGTTTACGGAGCTTCAGCGGAAATTCCATATTCTGCCGCACCGTCATATGCGGATAGAGCGCATAATTCTGAAATACCATCGCGATGTCGCGATCCTTCGGCTCCACATCGTTCATCGGTTTCCCGTCGATAAGCAGCTCGCCCCTCGTGATCGTCTCAAGGCCTGCGACCATCCGAAGTGCCGTCGATTTCCCGCATCCGGACGGGCCGACCAGTACGATAAATTCCCGGTCTTTAATATTCAGATTAAAATCTTCTACGGCGACGACCCCTTCCTCCGTCACCTTGATTCCGGAGGTTTTCCCGGGCGTCCCCTGGTGATTTTTCCTATCTTTTTTCTTTTTCTTATCGGCAGCCTTATTCTCATAAATCTTTGTGACGCCCTTTAATTCCACTTCAGCCATCGTTCTTACAGCTCCTTCCGATTCATTCCGGCGCAGGTGCACCGGTTTTTCCTGTATCTGCCATCGGTTCTCAATCCGGCAGCCTGTCCGTGATTTCCATCCAATGCCGGATCTTTCCGGCCAGCTCCATGCTGATGCTTTCCTTCCTGGTTCTCCAGACCCAGTTTCCTCCGGTTGTCGATGGAACATTGATTCTCGCAGAATCATCGAGTCCGAGAAAATCCTGAAGCGGGATTACCGCGAGATCCGCGACGCTCTCATACGCCGTCCGGATGAATCCCCAGTTGCTCCCTTCCTGTTCATTCAGGGCGAGGTACTCAGAAGCCTTTTTCACACAGTCCTCCGGCGCACTTTTCATCCACCCTTCGACCGTGTCATTGTCATGGGTTCCCGTGTAGACGACGCAATTGTGCGGATAACTGTGCGGAAGATATCCATATCCGGTATCCCTGGTATCAAAAGCAAAAAGAAGTACCTTCATTCCCGGATATCCGG
>CADBRN010000072.1 GCA_902797025.1 uncultured Lachnospiraceae bacterium | reverse complement strand
CGGTTCGTGCGGTGGAAAATGCGAATGCCGATTTCCGTCTCAAGCGCGTGCAAAGAAGCGCTGAGGCTCGGCTGAGAAATGAAAAGCTGTCTTGCGGCTTCCGTGATGCTGCCTGTTTTTGAGACAAGCACCGCGTAGCGAAGCTGATCAATTGTCATTTCGTTCCTCCCTTTCCCTTCTGCGTCAGATTCGCAGATCCTGCGCGCGCCGCAGGGTTCTCATGAACCGCGCGTAGAGAATGACCGCGATGACGGTGGAAATAATCTCCGCAACCGGAGTCGCCAGTACGACGCCGGACGCGCCGAGAACGCTCCCGAACAGAAACATCCCCGGTATGTCAAGAAATCCCTTGCGAAGCGTGGAGAGCGCGAAGGACTGCGCCTTCCTCCCGGTCGCCTGAAAGACCGTGTTGAACAGATAACACACGGCGGCCAGCGGCGCGGCAAAGGCGATCATCCGCAGAAACATGCTGCCGTAGGCGACGGACGCGTCCTCGTCGATGAAGAAGCGGCACACCGGCGAAGCGAAGATCCGGAACAGCACCGTGCAGACGCAGCCGAAAATCACGCCGATGATGCCCGTCTTCCGGACGGTCTCCCGGAGTCTTCTGAAATTTCCGGCTCCGTAGCTGTATCCGATCAGCGGAAGGACGCCCTGCGTGAGACCCATCGTGGTATTGAACGCGATCATATTGATTTTTTTTGCCACGCCCATTCCCGCAACGGCCTCGCTGCCGTAGGGCTTTACCAGCGCGTTGGCGAAAATATTGGACACCATCGCCAGCGTGGTCTGCAGCGCCGCCGGGAAACCGACCGCGAGCACATCCGCCGGAATCCGCTCCTGAAAGGAGATGTCCTTCGGATTGACGGTGAAGACCGGATTGTCACGGTGACGGACCAGAAACACAATAAAATACACCAGCGATACGGTGTTGGAAAGCATCGTCGCAATCGCCGCCCCGGTCACTTCCATCCCCTCCGGAAGGATTACAAACATAAAAAGCGGATCGAGCACGATATTCAGAAGACCGCCCATCGACATGCCGAAGCCCGCCTCCTTCGCCGCGCCGATCGAACGGATCAGATGGCCGCAGAGCACATTTCCGACCGTCGGAATGGCGCCGATCACCATCGTCCAGAAAATATAGCTGTAGGCATACGAGTAGGAACTGCTGTCGCCTCCGATCAGCGGAATCAGCCAGGGACGGCAGAGTGCCATAAAGACCGCGTACAAAATCGCCGCCGCGATTCCGCCGTACAGGCAGAAGGCAAAGACCTTCCGCGCGCGCTCCGGTCTCTTCTGCCCGAGGCTCCGACTGATCACGCTCGATCCTCCGATGCCGAACAGATTGGCAATGGCTGCCATGATGACAAAGATCGGCATGGTGACCGACATGCTCGCCACCATAGCCGGATTTCCCGTCCTGCCGACAAACCATGTATCCGCGTAATTGTAAACAATGTTGATCAGCTGCGTAATGACAGTCGGAACTGCCAGAACCGCGATGGACTTCATCACCGGCGCTTCTTCAAAAATATAACCATCGGAATAATCGTTCTTCAAACCATTCTCCCCGTCCCTCTTCATGAGTCACAGCAACTCCGCAATCCGTTCTCCTGTCACGGCGTGGCCGGATGTTTCCTGCTATCCGCGCAAAGAAAGAGGCACTCCCGTCAACTGGGATGCCCCTTACGCACGCCGCCATTTTAACAGATTCTTTTCCGGAACGCAAACATCATCTTATTTTTGCAGTTCCACCCGCTCCTGCATCATCGTGAGGACTCCTAAAACCGCCAGTGCTTCCTGCGTCAGCTGCTTCTCTTTTCTAAGAGTTTTGATCTGATCGCTGAATTCCATAGTCCGTCGCCTCTGTCTTGAATTTACTCCGGAAGAATACCCCACAACCCGCCTCCGGACAAGAAAGTCCTCCTCCTAATATAAAAGTGTAGTGGTTGTACTCCCCAACAGCCAGCTGGGGGTATAGTCCTCTCGTTGCTTAAGCTGTTAGAAT
>CADBRN010000071.1 GCA_902797025.1 uncultured Lachnospiraceae bacterium | reverse complement strand
TGGCAATGTGTTGACGGAATTGTCGGACGGAGCGATCGATATCCATGACTGGCTGGATTCGCAGGACGGTTCACCGATGCAGACCCTAAGCAATGTAAACACGACGAATCACTGGCTTCAGCTCGTGAGCCATGACACAGAAAAGCCAGAGGGCAGAACCTTCATTCTCCTGTCCGAAAGCGAACTGGAAAATTCCTTCTGGAGACAGAACCTGGAGGACCGCGATCTGATCTACGCGTCGGATGCTTACAAAGTCTACGGGTTTGAAAGCTACGACGCCATGATTGATCAAATCGGAAATTATTCGTTCTCCTTTGGGGACAATCGCTGGTTGCGGAACGGACACGATGAGGGCGACGTCCGGATCCTGGATCAAGGAGGCATCACGTTCGGCCCGGATATGGAATTCTACAAGGGTGATTATCAGGTGACGATTCAGGGAAAAGGCCTGTCCGGGACCGATGTGTCCGTCACCTGTGAAAATGGGCAGAAAACGATTCCGATCAATAAGGAATGGATCTCGGACGGGCAGATCCGGTATTCCTTCCATTGCGATCAGGATTATGCCAACGGTGAAACAGTTCTTGCAAATCGGTCGGATCAGGATGTTTCGATTGATTCAATCCAGATTGAGCGGATCCGTGACCGCACAGCTGCCCCCTGAAGCATATCCCGGCCGCCGGTTACGGCGGATTTGGAAGACCATTCCCGAAGATAAAAACAGGGCAATTGCGAATAGAGGAATGAGTGCCGTCGCATAAAAATTAAAAATGACGTAGGCGGTTGCCGGTTCGGGCATGAGAAATTGGGCGAACCAGGAAATTCCGAAAGAATACATCCAGCAAATTCCAAGAAAACAAATCGCGGTAAGCGGGATCATGCGATGCCCGCTTCGAATCGCGACAATCAGGCTGTATAATGCAAAGGCAATCAGAGCGGGATTGAACATCCGATAAATCCAGATGATGCCGTTGAAAAACCGAACCATATGCAAATAGGAGGAGGTTTCCGTAAAAGAATAATCATTCAGGTACGGCAAACCGGACATCGCGGCCGCGTCTTCTGCGGCGGGCGCGTTGGTTGTCGTTCCCAGCCCGTTGATTTTCACCGAATAATTTTTCAGCGTCAGAGAATCGACGAAGCTCTCCCATGTATACGGAAACAGAGAGGTCACTTCTTTCGGGGTTCTGCCGACGGCAGAAGATAACAGCCGGATCTTATGATTCTGCTGCAGCTGACCGTTCTCAAATGCGCGTTCCACTTCCGCATTGATCTGTGCAAACAGATCACTGACCTGTTTTTCTGATTTCCAGGTATTTGTTTCGATCAGAGCAGAACGCAGCACCCAGGTAAGAAAATCTCCCTGAATCGGATTTTTCTTGATGTCTCCGCCATACAGATTTGAGTGAAGGATCGAATTCATCAGTTCCGGATAGTCCTGAAATGTGGGAGAGACCCGGTACATTTCTTTAATCGATGAAGCCGGAACGGTGTATTGATAATTCTGTTCCGGTGATTCGATTTTATATGCATTGCTGACAAATTCTCCCAGTTCTCCTTCTGTTCGGGTCTGGATTTCCGCAACCTGGAAATAGTGCTGATTAATTGCCTTGTAAGATTGTTTTCCTGCGAAGAAAATGACGAGCGGGAGGACTGCGCATACCGCAGCGGACAACGCCTGCTCTTTCATCGTTCGCTTTTTGCAAAATCGGACAATAATCTCAAGAAGCAGCAGAAGAATGAAGAAGCAGGTACACGCGGAAAGCCATACGCCGTCTTCTTTTATAAAATACGTAAACAACAAGAGAATGCTGAAAATCACGGATCGCAGAATCTGTACACGGAAGCGTTCATCTTTGTTGATCAGATGAAAAAACAGCATCAGCAATTCGCAGAACGTCATCATGACGAATGGTGCGATGAGTGTATTCCGGTAGATTCTGACGCCGGCCGCCGCGTTATAGCCGACCGGATGAAATAAAATGTATGCGAAAGCGACGCAGGAAAAGATACGATTTTTGAATAAATACCGGATCAATCTGTAAAATAGAAGGGCAGCAGAAATCCAGACAAGAGAAACCGCCTGCGCAAAACTGATGTGTAATTTATGAATCAGATTCAGAAACAGCGGAAAGCTCATCGTCTTGACGAGTGATAAATAATTCGGATTCCGGAAATGGTTTGTTATATGCGAATACGTCAGCATTAACTGGTCATCATAACCGGATTCGGAAATAAAATAATAGCGGAGAAATTCTCCCATAATGAATCGCGTAGCTGCGAGAGTTAACAGGATAAAAACAAGAATTGTTGACTGCCTGCTGCGCTGCTGATGTTCTGCGATGGTCATATCCGGCGGACTCCTTTATCGGCGGCCTGTTGTCCGGTTAAGGAAGGCCGGTTTCGAATGTGTGCAAAGTTCGTGTTTCTATATTATGTTATCATTTTTCTGCATTATTTTAAAGAGTGGAGACGAATCATGCACGTGTGACGGCGTACGTGTACCGGATGGCATGTGCGAACCGTTTCGGATGCGACATGGAGTTATATCAGAGCTTTATCCGAAACAATAGAAGCTCTGGCAGGGAAGGAGCGATAGAATTATGAAGATTGATAATAATCCAAAGGAACTGGCCGCCATGCAGAAATTTCATGAGGGAGACCGCAAAGAGGGTCTTCGACTCCAGGAAGAGTTTGCAGCAGAATTCAGAAAAGAATACGCCGAGAAGGATCACTGTCCATGCCTTAAAGCCTGCCGCTATCATGGAAATTGTAAAGAATGTGTGGCAATTCACAGAGCACATCAGGAGCATGTGCCCAACTGTATGCGTCCGATGCTCAATAAAAAGATTCGAATGCTTTCAGAACTTACGGAGCATACGATCGTAAATGAGATTGAAGCGCCAAAGGAAATTTTACGAAAATAAAAAGCACTTTTACTTGGCAGAAATGATCACAAGCGGAGCAGATGATTTGCAGAGTCGAACGACATTGATATCCCTACGCCGGAGCTTTTGGAAGGGCAGATGAGATGGACCATCCGATCAAAGAGCTGTCGGGCGGACAGAAAGCCAAGGTGTTTTTATTAAAGCTGAGTCTGTCCGATGCGAACGTTCTTATTCTGGATTTCAAAATCCGCCGGCGGGCTGAGAGGTGCTGAATAATCAGTCAATCTGGTATACAATGAGAGTTGGAGTGGCACTGCAAACGATGGAGGAATCGGAAATGAGAAGAAGCGACCGGGAAATAACAGACTTGAATGAACTGATGGAAGTGATGCGCCGCTGTGATGTGTGCAGACTGGCGCTGAATGATGACGGATATCCGTACATTCTTCCGCTGAATTTTGGTATCGACAGCAGAGACGGGAGAGTCACGCTGTATTTTCACAGTGCATTAGAGGGATATAAGGTGGGTCTGTTTGAACGTGATAACCGCGCATCCTTTGAGATGGACTGCGGGCATGAACTGCAGTATTTTGAGGATCGGGGATATTGTACGATGGCTTATGAGAGCGTGATCGGAAGAGGAAAGATACGGATTGTCAGGAATGAAGAAAAGAAATATGCCCTGCGTAAACTGATGGATCATTACCACGAAGATGCCAATGCGTATTTCAATCCTGCGGCGATACCGCGGACACTCGTTTACGCGATGGATATCGAACAGATGACCGGGAAGAGGAAAAAACCGAAGCGGATAGGATGAAGTGCCCGGGGCAGGTCCTTCGGCGGAAAGACCTGCCCCGGCTGTTCATACATCACCAGATCCCCATGAAATGCTGGATAAGCAGACTGAAAGGGAAGCATTTTTTCAGAAGAAATCAGACGGATCTGCACAGAACTGAGAAAGGACAGCAGAGAATAATCTGAAAAAATGCTTCCCGGGGCGTCAGTTTATTCCCCAGTCCGGATTTTGCCAGAGAGCCCGGCCGACGCCGACCAGATCGGCTTTTCCGTCCTTGATGAGCTGATCCGCCTGTTCCGGAGTACGGATTCCGCCGGTCACCATTACCGGAAGATCGGTGCACTGTTTTACTGCGGCGCTCATATCGGAGAAGTAGCCGGGCGCCTTAGTGTCTTCGCGTGTATACCGGCACATCCCGCCGGAAAGATCGATCAGGTCGATGTCTTCTCGGGACAGGATTTCTGCTGCGGCCGCCGCGTCCTCTGTCGTACTGCCGCCCTGCATATAGTCCGCGCCGCCGAGCCGCACGGATATTGGATACGCGGCTCCGACCGCGCCGCGCACCAGACGGATTGTTTCCACCAGAAAGCGGAGCCGGTTTTCGAGGGTCTGAGGTCCGTATTCATCGGTCCGGTGGTTGACGAGCGGGGAATAAAACTGGTTCAGAAGGTATCCGTGGGCGCTGTGGATCTCAACTCCGTTATAACCGGATTGTTTCACCCGGATGGCTGCCTGCATGAATTCCCGCTCCAGATTCTGGATTTCATCGATGGTAAGGGCGCGAGCTGGTTCCTCCTTCAGCTTCACCGGACTGGCCGATACAAGCGGCATTCCGGTTACCTCACGGGAGGTGAATGCGCCGGCGTGGTTGATCTGGGCGAACAGACAAAGCGACGGGTTTGCGCGGTGAATTGCCGTAGTCAGGGCACTCTGCGCTGCGACCACTTCGTCCGAAGAGAAGGACGCCTGATTTGGATCGGCTTTTCCCTGTGGCGTGATGTAGCTGTGCTCGGTGATCATCAGTCCGATCAGCGGATTCTTCGCAATTTTTACGTAATGTTCGACGGTATCGGCGCGCGGGATGCCGTCATCTGAGGTGCGTGTCGCCATCGGAGGGAAAACGAGCCGGTGTTCAAGGCGAATACGTTTCTGAATCAGCGGTTCTTTTATCTCGTTCATGGGCTGTCTCCTTTATAAATGTTCGGTTAGTCAGCTTGAATCGGAATTCTGCTTCTGATTATACCATGAACCCAGGAAAATTTTCAGCAAATATAAACACGATAAGGAGAAGAAGATTCTGATGCGATTCTACAGTGTATGCACAACCATCAAATCCTCTGGACGAAACAATGAAAAAAGTTGATTATGAAAATGGAGCCATTACGCAGAATATTCTGAAGACGGCACTGCCGATGCTGATCGCGCAGGTCCTGAATCTTCTGTATAGTATCGTGGACCGGATTTATATCGGACGAATTCCGCAGGTTGGAACACAGGCGCTGGGTGCGGTCGGACTCTGCTTTCCGATCATTATCATTATTACCGGTGTTACAAATCTGTTCGGCTTGGGCGGCGCTCCGCTTTTTTCCATGGCACTGGGAGGAGGCGATAAAAGGAAAGCGGAAGAAATCCAGAACACGGCATTTCGTCTGCTGTTCCTGTCGGCGATTCTATTGACTGTGTTTGGTGAATTATTTGGCAGAGGGCTGCTGCACCTTTTCGGGGCGGAAGGAAGTGAGATTCCGCTTTCGCTCTCTTACCTGCAGGTATACCTTCTGGGAACGGTTTTTCTGATGATCTCCACCGGGATGAATCCATACATCAACGCGCAGGGCTATGCAGCCATCGGGATGTTCTCGGTCATGATCGGTGCGGTATCGAATCTGATTCTTGATCCGGTCCTGATCTTTCTCTTCGGTTTGGGAGTAGAAGGGGCCGCCGTTGCCACTGTGATCGCTCAGATTCTTTCCTTCCTCTATGTTCTGCATTTTCTCCGTGGAAAGAAAAACGGCTTCCCGGTCTCTTTGAAATTTCAGTTTCCGCATGCGGCAGAAATCATCAGCCTTGGGATCGCTCCGTTTATCATGCAGTTCACGAATTCTCTGGTTCAGATCGCCTGCAATCAGGTGCTGATGCAGTTTGGCGGTATGACGTATGTGTCGGTCATGACGATTGTTTCCTCAGTCCGATCCATCCTGGATACACCTGTTTTTGCTGTCACGGAAGGGACTTCACCGGTTATCAGCTATAACTACGGAGCTGCAAGATCTGCAAATGTCAAAAAGGCGGTTCGAATCATGATGTCACTGGCAGTGCCGTATACGTTTCTGGTATGGCTTCTGATCATGCTCCGGCCGGAATGGCTGATACGGCTTCTCAGCAGTGACGGGGCGATCATGCAGGACGCATCCCGGGCACTCCATCTGTATTTCATGGCATTTATATTCCAGTCGCTTCAATACAGCGGCCAGACAGTATTTAAGGCACTGAATAAGAAAAGGAGAGCGATCTTTTTCAGCCTGTTCAGAAAAGTCATCCTCGTCGTTCCGCTGACCTATCTTCTTCCGCATATCGCAAACCTCCGGACGGACGGTGTTTTTATGGCGGAGCCGGTTTCCAATGTGATCGGAGGAATCGCCTGCTTCAGCGTGATGATACTGACGATATGGCCGGAACTGAACAGAATGGCATCATCGAAAAACAGCTGATGGAAAATATTGAGTTTTTAATTGAAAGACTGATTCTGAGAAACGGGAATCTGGCTAATAATAACCGTGATCACGATTTGAAAAGCGGCAATCTTACATCCGCGCAGTCGGAAACGATTCTGTATTACGCAGAGCATCGGGGGGATAGTATCAAAGCACTTGCTCTGCATCTGAGCATTTCTCACCAGGCAGCGAGAAAGCTGGTGGAAAAACTCAGAGAAAAGGGGATGCTTGATATTTTGATTTCCAAAGATGACAGGCGTTATTCGAGTATATACCTGACAGCGGATGGTGAAGAATTGCATCAGGATCTGAAAAATAAGGGATTTTCCGCGGGAGAAAAGATGTTGGAGGGATTTTCGGACGGGGAAAAAACCGTTCTGTTGGATTATCTTGAACGGATTAAGAGAAATTTGGAAAAAAGAACAAAGAACCTTTAATTGATGATGTTTCCCTAATGTACAACCGGTTCTATATATTTGCATGGAGGAAGAGTATGGAAAGAAAAAGAGTGCTGCGATATGGTGTTTTTTTTGCCGGACTGCTTTGTAACGCGTTCGGAGTTGCTTTTATCACGAAAGCCGATTTGGGGACGACGCCGATTTCGTCTATTCCCTATACGCTGTCAATGATATTTCCGAAGTTTACGCTCGGGGATTTTACTTTTTTCGTGAGCCTTGTGTTAATATTTCTTCAGGCGTGTATTCTGAAAAGAAAAGCGAAGATTTTCGATATTCTGCTGCAGATTCCGATCAGCTTTATTTTCGGTTATATCATCGATCTTTCCATGGCACTGTTAGACGGATTTCATCCGGAAAGATATCCCGGCCGGATGGCATCCATGCTGGTGGGATGCATCATTGTCGCGTTCGGGGCGTTTTTTGAAGTTACGGCAGATGTGACGATGCTCCCGGCAGATGGATTGTCTACGGCAATCGCAAAAGTAACAGGAGCCGGATTTGGAAACGTCAAACTGATCACGGATTCCTCGCAGGCGATAATTGCCCTTCTGGCGGGTCTGCTGGTTTTACACAGGTTTGCCGGCGTGAGAGAAGGGACAATTATCGGTGCGCTGCTAATCGGAAATATCGTAAAAGTCATCGGGCGTCTGTGGCAGCCTGTTCGTTCTTCTGCTGTCCGGGCGGATCAGGCACGAGCGATGATACCCGGGGAATCCTTCGGGAAGAATTGATGAATTTCAATCGATCAGCTCGAACCCTCCCTGAAGAAAGACATGATCTCTGCCGCCTCTTGCATTTTCGTCTGCGAAAGTAAGAAAGGCGCGGACGGTGTTCGTCTTGAAGTTCAGGATCTGTGATACGGTCAGACCGTCCTGTTCGATCCAGTTTACGTTATAAATATCATCGGCGATCTCCGCTGACCAGAAGGGTTCCGTGCCAATTGCCGCCTCGCCGTCGGAGAGTTCGCCGAGGTTTTCCCACTGCAGAGATTCGTCGGAGAGATACGTCATTTTGTAATGTTCTCCGGAATCATACTGTACATTCAGCTTTTTGTTGTTGAGTTTTGTTACAATATTCATGTGAATCATCCTTTCTGTGTGTTTTCTCTGCGCAGCAGGAAAATGAGATAACAGCCAGCCGTTCTTTCATATCGTGGTACAAATCGGCGAGCGTTACGCGCTCCATTTCATCGAGCATATCCGTCCGGATGGCATTCAGTTTTCCGTCGAGCACTCCCTTGATCGTCCGGCCGACCGGACAGTTCGTATTGGGATGGGTGTGCATTCGGAAAAGCAGGGCGTCGGGCTCCTCAACAGCCTCGAAAATCGTCCGCAGAGAAATCGCTTCCGGCCGCATGGCGAGATATGTCCCGCCGATACCCGGACGGACCCTGACAAGGCCGGCGGCCTTGAGCATCGCCAGAATTTTTCGGATGTTCACCGCATTGACTCCGGTGGTTTCCGCGAGAACTTCCGATGTGACTTTTTCTTCTTCCTCATATTCTTCAAGGTACAGCAGAATATGGACAGCTGTCGCCAATTTGCTTGATAACAATTCACGCGCCTTCTTTCCAAATCAGAATTTCACTGCATCATTTTGCCGCTTCGAACACTGCGTTGTAGCTAAATCGTATACAACGTTAACATATCGGTGTACGAAAGTCAACACCGAAACGGAATCTTGTCATCAAGAGAAGGAGTTACTATAATGGGAACCGAAAATTTGAGTGAACATTGCGGCAATAGCCCAGCGGAGGGAGAACCGGGATTCTCTACAGGAGGCAGTACTTTGAACAGGAACAGGCGTATATTCATGTGTGACAGAAAAAGACAGAGGAAACAGATCGCGGCAGCCGGAATCCTTGTTCTGATGGCTGCGTTTGGAATTGCCATCGATGAATCGGATTTTCTCGGAGGCAGTCATACCGGCGTGATTCAGTATCTGGAAGTGTACAGTGCGTTTCTGCCGCTTCTCGTATATATCGTGCCATTTTGTCTCTTTATGAGGCATATCGCTTTGAATTATCAGATTCAGAGAACGGAACTGATCGTTTCCGCATTCTGCGGGGCATTGATTCCGGCTGCCTTTGCCGGAAATATGAACGACGCGATCGGAGATTTTCTGTCGAAGCGGATGGGACAGGCGTATTCGGACGCGTGGATCGGATCCTTGGAAGCCGGCATTGTGGAAGAACTCCTTAAACTTGGTACGGCGGCGCTGCTTTTATATGTGTTCGGAAGAAGGAGGATGAAGCATTTTCTCTGTGTCGGGATGTGTGTCGGAATCGGGTTTCAGATCGAAGAGGATCTCTCATACATCACACAGAATGGTTTCGAGGACGTAAATCAGGCGTTTCCTACGGCACTGGACCGGATCTCCGGCGCGCCCGGCTCGCACTGGGTCTATACGGCGGTCGCGGCTTACGGACTCTATCGGATCCTCAGGAACGATGGCAAAAACCACCGGAGGAATGGCGTCTTGCTGATCATCTTCGTGATCGCAGACCATTTTTTATACGATTCGCCAGTTGGCGACGCACTGCTTGGCAATGCTTTGCTTACCGCCGCTGTCGTGTTTCCCGTGATCGTCTTATTGAAAAGCACGATGATGAGGGACGAGGATCCGCCGCATCATGAAAATGTGGAAAAATAAAAAGTGCCATGATATAATGGCTGTGCCGTGCGAAAGCGGCGGATTGCTGTCAAAAGACATCGCAGGAAGGTATGCACGCTCTGGGGTGCATACTTTTTTTACGGGAGGAAAACAGATGCATATACCGGACAATTATCTGAGTCCGCAGACCTGCGCGGTTTTAACCGCCGTGATGGTGCCGGCCTGGGCCGTTTCCATCCATAAAATAAGAAAAGAGCTTCCAAAGGAAAAAGTCGCGATGATGGGAGCTGCAGCCGCGCTCTCGTTTATCGGGATGATGTTCAATGTACCGCTTCCGGGAGGAACGACCGGCCATGCCGTAGGAGGCACGCTTGCCGCAATTCTTCTTGGCCCGTACGCGGCGTGTATCTCGATCTCTACGGCGCTTCTTCTTCAGGCGCTTCTGTTCGGAGACGGGGGAATCCTTGCATTTGGCGCGAATTGTTTTAATATGGCACTGGTTCTTCCGTTCATCGGCTGCGCGCTGTACCGTCTTCTGACGCGCAGAGCCGTGACTGAAAAACGGCGGATCATCGCTGCGGGGGTCGCTTCTTATGTCGGGATCAATGCCGCGGCGCTTTGTGCGGCGATTGAGTTTGGCATTCAGCCGATGCTTTTCCGGAACGCTGCGGGGATACCGCTGTACTGTCCGTACGGCTTATCGGTATCGATCCCGGCGATGATGGGAGGTCACCTGACGATCTTCGGGATCGCCGAAGTGGTATTCACCGTGCTGATTCTCGCGTTTTGTGACCGGGTGGGCGCGGCGGATTTCACTGTCGATTCCGGGAGAAGTGTGCGGACGGCTTCCGCCGGGAGTCCACTCCGGGGTGTCCGAAAGGATTCCGCGTCGGGAGGCCGGAAACTGGGTGTGCTGATTGCGGTTCTGATTATCTTTACGCCCGTTGGTCTGCTCGCTGAAGGAACTGCCTGGGGTGAATGGAGTACAGAAGAGGTAGCGTCTGCCGCCGGATTTACACCGGCGGGTATGGCGAAGGGATTCGACTGGTCCGCGCTGTTTCCGGATTACTCGGTCGGGTCACTGCCGCCGTGGTTCGGATACGTGCTGTCTGCTGTCATCGGCGCGGCGGTCCTGGTCATTTTGTTCAAATTATTCAGCCAAAAGACTGCGCGATAACGCGGTAATTTCTTGTGAAGGGAAGAGAGCATTTCATTAATGGATCCGAAGTTCATTCGAGCACTCGGCAATCTTCTGCAGTCAGACAGCGTGGCTGCGGGGAGCGGAACATTTTATATTTTTCCGGTTCAGCGTCTGGCACTCGCCGTCCTCTGCATTTTATTGTGTGCAATTTCGAAAAACGCGGTTTTTCCGGTCACGGTAATTGCGGTCGAACTTGTGCGGACGGCGCTTTTGCCCGGCGACCGGATCTCGGAAGTCCTGCTGCGGCCGATGATCGCATCGCTTTTCACGATGCTGATTATGATACCTGCGGCTGTGACGGGATATCCGTCGGCTTTTGGAACGGTGACCCTGAAGGTTTTTGAGTCGGTTCTGGTCCTTGTGCTTCTGAATGAAAGCGTCTCATGGAAAGACCTGACCGGTTCCTTTTCAGCGCTCCATCTTCCGGATGTTTTCGTCTATACACTCGACGGCGCCGTGAGGTATCTTGTGATTCTCGGACGATTCTGTACGAAACTTTCCGAGGCGGTCCGCATCCGGACATTCAGAAAAACGAACTGGAGAAAATCCGGGGCGGGAGGAATCATGGGAACTGTGGTTTTGAAGTCAAATGAAATGACTTCCTCTCAGTATGAGGCGATGGTCTGCCGCGGATTTCGGGGGACGTACCGTGTCAGCCCGCTGCGTCGCCGCCGCTTTAAAGATCTGACCGGCCGCGGAAAGATTGCGAATATTTTATACGCAGGTCTCTTTCCGGTGCTGCTTGGTTTCTTTTTTGCGGTTTGACCGACGCGTGGATCGGAGCAGACATCGCCCGGTCTGCGGCGTCAGATAAAACCGCGGAGGAGGGGAGCAGATATGAGGAAGTATTTATGTCCATGATTGAATTGAATCGAGTCAGCTTCCGTTACAGGGATGAGCAGGAGGATTCGCTCTGTGAAATCAGCGCATCGATGGATACGGGAAGCTGCTGGTGCGTCAGCGGCCCGAACGGATGCGGGAAGACGACGCTTTTCCGGATCCTTGCGGGGCTGGAGTTTCCGACCGCCGGGACGTATCGCTGCGGCGGAGAGGAGATCACGGCGAAAAAAATGAAACGGAATGAATTTTCCTGGAATTTTCACCGCCGGGTCGGCTATTTGTTTCAGGACAGTGACACGCAGCTTTTTTGCAGTTCGGTTGAGGAAGAGATCGCGTTCGGCATAGAACAGCTTGGCTTTTCTGATGCAGAGATCCGGGATAAGACCGATGAATATCTGGAACTCTTCAACCTCACCCGAATCCGGAAGAAAGCGCCGTTTCATATCTCCGGCGGAGAGAAGAAGCGGACTGCGCTCGCCGCGATCCTTGTGACGGAACCGGAAGTATTGATTCTTGACGAACCGTATAATAATCTGGATGAGGATATGCAGGCGTGGCTGCTGGAGTTTCTGGAGAAGCTCAAGTCCCCGGAACGGCTGATTCTGTTTGCGGATCATCATCGGAACAGTGCATCCGCACTGGCGGATCATTTTCTTTATTTGAATAAGCATCATCGGATCGAGAAGGATGATGCGGAAGCGCGGCAGAGAGTATTATGACTGATCAAAAACAGAAATCCGGCTATATCTACGAATTTGATTTTATCTGTGTGATTTGAAGGAATTTTACAAAAAGCGCTGGCTCGCGATCTTTCCCTCTTTCTATATCGCGTACGGAATATTTTATCTGATTTTCACGATTCGTTCACGCACATTGCTGTTCAAGGGGATTCCTGCCTGGAGATTGATCCTTACCTTGATCGGAATGGACGGCTATCTGGCATACCGGATTCCGGATTTTTATATCCTGGGGGAATGGTTCACCGGCGCGCTGATCATTCTGTATCTCATCTATCCGCTTCTTCTTCGGTGTAAGCGGTTATTCCCTTATGTTTTCACCGCCGCACTATTTCTGTATCTGTTTACGATCGATCATTCCCTGAGCGGGATGGAAGCATTCCGCACGATCGCTTCGTGTCTGATCAGTTTTATTTTTGGCATGGAGATGATGAAATTTATCCGGAGCCGGGTTGCTCTGACAGTATCTGTGCTGACGTTTCTGTTTCTCGCGTTTTCGTTTGCACCGATCCAGGATGTGGGAGTTGCCGCACACCTGGCAGGTTTTTCGCTGGTCATTATTCTGTATCATATCGGGACACTGGTGGAACGGGCCGATTTCTTTCGCGTACTCAACGGGCGTATCGCCGGCCTGACTTATCAGATTTTTCTTGTACAGCACGTCGTGATCGATCTGGTGCTTGCGGAATTTTCCACATACTTTCGGAGACCGGTGCTTCTTGTGATTGCTGCCGGATTGAGTGTTTTCTTTGCTGCCGTCGTGAAACAGATACAGAAGCCGTTTTCTCATTTTCAAGGGAGTGGGAAAAAGCAACTGGACAATCCGGTTTAATCTGGTACGATGGGAAACAGGACAAGACGAAAGGAGACTTCTAACCGATTTATCATGACGATTCATTTGTCGGATCATTTCTCATATGGCAGGCTGATGCGCTTCGCGCTTCCTTCTATCGCGACGATGATTTTTACATCCATCTACGGCGTCGTGGATGGATTTTTTGTTTCCAATTATGCGGGAAAGACTCCGTTTGCGGCGGTCAATCTGATCATGCCCGTTCTGCTGATCATGGCGACGATCGGTTTTATGTTCGGAACGGGCGGATCGGCGATCGTGGCGGCGGCTTTCGGTGAGGGAAGACCTGGTGATGCGAATCGCTATTTTTCCCTGTTCGTGTATTTTACATTCCTGTCCGGAGCCGCACTCTCGGTTATCGGAATGATTTTTATCCGCCCGATCGCCCGGCTTCTCGGTGCGGAAGGAGAGCTGCTGCATCACTGTATTATTTACGGACGGATCAATCTGATGTCGCTCCCTTTTTTTACGCTGCAGCTTTTGTTCCACAACTTCTTTGTGACAGCGGAAAAACCAAGGCTTGGTCTTGCGGTTTCAATTCTGTCAGGCGTCACGAACATGGTGATGGATGCGATCCTTGTCATCAATCTGCCGGGACCATATAAACTTGCCGGTGCCGCCGTTGCGACAGCCATGAGTGAAATCGTCGGAGGAACGGTTCCTCTGATCTATTTTGCGCGCAGAAACAGCAGTATTCTGAAACTTGGAAAAACCCGGGTTGAGGGGCGCGTCCTTCTGAAAGCTGCCGCAAACGGATCCTCTGAGTTTATGAATAATGTATCCATGTGCATTGTGAGTATGCTGTATAATTTCCAGCTGCTCAAATACGCCGGAGAAAACGGTATCGCGGCGTACGGCGTGATGATGTACGTCAGTCTGGTTTTTTCGGCGGCGTTTATCGGATATTCGATCGGAACCGCGCCGCTGGTCGGATATCACTACGGTGCGGAAAACAGCGGCGAACTGAAGAATCTGCGAAAAAAAAGTCTGTGGATGATCGCAGTCTTCGGCATCGGCATGACGATCGCGGCGGAACTGCTGGCAGTGCCGCTCTCGGAGTTGTTCGTGGGATACGATACGGGGCTTGAGAAACTGACGATTTCCGGCTTCCGTGTATTTGCCTTATCGTTTCTCTTTATGGGATTTGGTATATACGGCTCGGGATTTTTTACCGCCCTTGGGAACGGCTTCGTGTCGGCACTGATCGCTTTCCTCCGGACTCTTGTATTCGAAGCGGCTGCGGTGATGATTCTGCCCCTTGTATTCGGAATACGGGGAATCTGGTCTGCGTTGGTGATCTCGGAGGTCATGGCAGCCATTTTGACCACGTTTTTCATGAAAAAGATGCAGCCAAAGTATAAATATTAGAAAATGCGGGAGAAAATCAAATATTGTGAGGACAAGAATCTCCGGGTCTGTTATAATGAGTCCATCATTATTTCTAAGGAGGGTTAGTTATGCTTTTCTACCGTTGTGAAGGATGTGGCAATTTTATTACGTTTCTCGGTGAAAAAACCGCCTGTACGCCGAAGTGCTGCGGCGAGACAATGAAAGAACTGACGCCGAACACGACCGATGCGGCGCAGGAGAAACATGTACCGGTTGCAGAGGTTTCCGGAAACACAGTCAAGGTAAAGGTCGGCTCGGCAGCTCATCCGATGCTGGAGGAGCATTATATCGAATTCATTATTCTTGAAACGGAGAACGGATTCCAGAAGAAGGATCTGAAGCCGGGCGAGGCACCGGAAGCGGTATTCGTTACGGCGGACGGCGAGAAGCCGGTTGCGGCATACGCTTACTGCAATCTGCATGGTCTGTGGAAGGCGGATCTCTGATCAGGAACAAAATTTCCTCCGGGCGCAAGCACCGGAGGAAATTTTTCTGTAACGGGGGAACAGAAACAATGTTGAAGCCGGTTGTCTGTACAACATACAATCGTCCACAGGCGTCGTACTGTAAAGAACAGATACAAACCCCTGACTGATCAAGATGAAACGGGAAGCGCTAAATACGAAAGAGGAAAGCGAGGAAATCCGCGATGATTCATATTCGATTTGAACAGGAAAAGAATCGGGCAGCAGCCTACGACAATGGGACTGAAGTAGGAGAGTGTGTATTTTCCCCATCCGGCGGTGCGTGGATTATCACGCATACGTATGTGGCGCCGAGCCTGGGGGGAATGGGAATTGCGGCAAAGCTTGTGGATGAGGTTGTCCGCCGTGCGGACAGCAGCGGGATCCGGATCATTCCCCGGTGTTCGTACGCGAAGCGGCATCTTCAGAAGAATTGACGGAGCTTTTCTGCTATGCTATACTGATTCGCGTATCTAATAAACAGTCGGGTGCCGGATTATTATCCGGATAATAGGGAAACAGGTGTGAATCCTGTGCGAACTCGTCACTGTGTACCGGAAATATGCTCCAGATCAGTCACTGCGAAAGCGGGAAGGCGGAGTGTGTGAAAAAAATCCGGAAGCCAGGAAACCTGCCAGACTGTATACGGAGCAGAGAAATCTGCTCGTGCCACGAGTAACTGGCAGTATGAAAACGATGATTTGATATCGGTCGCGACTACTGTCTGTCTCTTGTTTGAGGCGGACTTTTTCTTTTTGTGGTGTGATCCGATTTTTATCCTGCTGGTTTCCCGTGAGTGTTTCGTTTCTGTTTTGTAAGAGGAGGAGAAAGACAGATGAGAAAACCAGCAGCGGTATTATTGTGTTCTGTGGTATTGGCAGGAATGCTCGCCGGATGCGGGAGCAGCGCGACAGGCAGCTCCGCTTCAGCGGTATCCGGATCAAAGTCTGTGCCGGAATCGACATCAAGCGTCTCGGCATCGTCCGGTGCAGTCAGTGCGGATCAGGCGGCAGCGGATCATGTGGCGGATCTGATCGATGCGATTTATGTTCAGGAAAGGACGGATAATACGGACGCACAGTGTGAAGAAGCAAAAAAAGCGTGGGATGCTCTGACAGACGCACAGAAGGAACTGGTTTCCGGAGAAAATGCGGATCCGGATTATTTCGGGAGAGATACCGGAGATGCTTCTGCGGATGATCCGCGAAACGGCGATGATATCGGTGAAAATGAGCTTCTGGTTGTCAGTTTCGGCACCTCGTTCAACGACAGCCGTGTGAAGGATATCGGCGGCATCGAGAATGCGCTGCAGGCGGCATACCCGGACTGGTCCGTCCGGAGAGCTTTCACCGCTCAGATTATCATCAACCACGTTCAGGCGCGGGACGGTGAGAAGATCGACAATATGGATCAGGCACTTCAGCGTGCAGTGGACAACGGGGTCAAGAATCTTGTCGTTCAGCCGACCCATCTGATGCACGGCGCTGAGTACGATGAGCTGACCGAAGCGGTAAACAAATATAAGGATAAGTTCGAGTCGGTGAAGATCGCGGAGCCGCTTCTTGGCGAAGTCGGAAAGGATGCAGGCGCGATCAATGATGACAAGAAGGCAGTTGCCGAGGCGATTACAGCAGCTGCGTATAAAACGGCAGGCTATGATTCCCTTGATGCGGCGGCAAATGACGGAACCGCTTTCGTGTTTATGGGCCACGGCACCTCGCATGAAGCTGCGATTACGTACGATCAGATGCAGACGCAGATGGAAAATCTCGGATATTCCAATGTTTTCATCGGAACGGTCGAGGGCAAGCCGGAAGATACCGCGTGCACCGCAGTCATTGACAAGGTGAAACAGGCCGGTTATAAAAAAGTGGTGCTTCGTCCGCTGATGGTCGTGGCAGGGGATCATGCGAACAATGACATGGCGGGAAAAGATGATCCGGAATCCTGGTACAGTCAGTTTACGGCATCCGGCAATTTTGACAGCGTGGACTGCCAGATCGCAGGTCTCGGAGAGCTTCCGGATGTGCAGAGCATTTACGTCGCGCACACAGGCACCGCGATCAACGGCTGAATGTGTGCCGCAGGAGGAGAATATCGAAAATGATTCAAAAGAGAATGATCAAACGGTTCGCCGCGGCGGCACTTGCCGCAGGGCTTTGTCTCGGTGTTGCGGCCTGCGGATCGAAAGCGGAAAGTTCGTCCGTTTCCGGCTCCGGCGCGGCGGCCTCATCGTCGGTAACAGAAGCCGCAGCACCGGCGGATGTCACCGGCGCGGCAGCCTCATCGTCGGCAGCAGATGCCGCGGAACTGGCGGATGGCACGTACGACGCGGATTTTACGACGGACAGCAAGATGTTTCACGTCAATGAGGCGATGGACGGAAAGGGAAAACTAACGGTCAGGGACGGAGTGATGACGATCCATATCAGTCTCGCTTCTGAAAACATCGTCAATCTGTTCGAAGGCACTGCGGAGGATGCGCAGAAGGAAGGCGCGAAGCTTCTCGAGCCTACGACCGATACCGTGAAGTACGACGACGGAACGACGGAGGAGGTTTACGGATTCGACGTACCGGTTCCGGCCCTGGATCAGGAGTTTGATCTGGCGCTTGTGGGCACCAAGGGAAAATGGTACAGCCATAAGGTCCGGGTATCTAATCCGACACCGGCAGAAGATCAAGCTGCCGGCTGATTTTCAATGATTCGATCAGGTGCTATATCTTCCGGCGGGTTTGTTTAAGAAAACGCGCAATCGGTTGGTATAGCACCTGAATCTTTTCACAGACAGGACAGAAAGGGAGACATAATGAAAGCGGGTAACTCACAAATCGCAAAAGAGCCGGGACCGGTGATCCGTCTCGGAAACCGGAGCCGTTTCACCCTGGTGATTCTCATTCTGATCGCGCTCCTGATTCCCGCACTGCTTCTGAACGTGAACATCGGATCGGTCCCGATCGCGGCAGGAGATGTGTTCCGCATGATCTGGGATGCGATCCGGTACGGACTTGCAAATCTGTTTACAAACGGCGGCTTTGCGGATAAGCTGCAGTCTGTGACCGGTTCTTCTACGGAAAGTCAGATTCTCTTTACGATCCGCATTCCGAGGATCCTTCTGGCGGCAGTTCTGGGCGGCGCCCTGTCGGTGTCCGGTTATCTGCTGCAGGTGTTTTTCCGCAACCCGATCGCCGGACCTTTTGTACTGGGCATTTCATCCGGAGCGAAGATGGTGGTCGGAATCACCCTCGTATTTCTGGGAAGCTTTTTTTCCGGCGTCAGCTCCTTCACCATGCTCGCGGCGGCTTTCATCGGATCGCTGCTCGTCACGGCTGTGGTGCTCCTGTTTTCACAGAAAGTCCGGAATATGTCCATGCTCCTTGTGATCGGCATCATGGTCAGCTACATCTGCGGCGCGGTGACCGACTTCTGTATCACCTTTGCGAGCGATCATGATGTGGCGAATCTAACGTCCTGGTCGATGGGAACGTTTTCCGGGGCAAGCTGGCAGAATGTGGGAACGGCTCTTCTGGTCTGTATTCCGGGTACGGTCGCCGCACTCCTTCTTTCGAAGCCGATCGGCGCTTATGCACTCGGCGAGGGGTACGCGCAGAGCATGGGAATCCGCGTCCGGCCTTTCCGGGTTCTGCTGATTCTTCTTTCAAGCCTTCTGTCTGCATGCGTGACGGCCATCGCGGGGCCGATCTCCTTTGTCGGAATCGCGGTGCCGCATATTACACGTTCCCTGCTGAAATCATCGAAACCGTCTTTCATGATTCCGGCCACGTTTCTCTGCGGCGCGGTGTTCTGCGTGTTCTGTGATCTGATCGCGAGGACGGTTTTTGCGCCGACGGAGCTGTCGATCGGAACGGTCACCTCCGTTTTCGGTGCCCCGGTCGTTATTTATATGATGGTAAATCGCCGCCGGGGGATGGAGGACTGATATGGAAAACTATTTCAAAACCGATGGTCTCGCGGTCGGATATAATGGGAGAATCCTGATCCACGACATCAATATTGAGCTGGAAAAGGGAAAAATCCTCACTTTGATCGGACCGAACGGAGCCGGAAAATCCACGATTCTGAAGTCGATCACGCGCCAGCTGGAGACTATCTCCGGGACCGTCTTCATCGGTTCGAAGGATATCGTCTCCTGGTCGCCCAAAGAAATGGCAAAAAAGATGGCGGTCGTTCTGACGGACCGGATCCGTCCGGAACTGATGACCTGTGCGGAAGTCGTCGCGACGGGCCGTTATCCTTATACGAATGCTTTCGGGAAGCTCACACCCCGCGATGCCGAAGCGGTGCGGGAGGCGCTGGAACTCGTACATGCGCTGGATCTGGCGGGACGGGATTTTATGACGCTCTCAGACGGACAGCGCCAGCGGATCATGTTGGCCAGAGCGATCTGCCAGGAGCCGCAGATCATCGTGCTCGACGAACCGACCGCTTATCTGGATATCCGCTATAAGATCGAGCTTCTCGACATCCTCCGGGGGATGGCAGGACAAAGAAATGTGACAGTGATTATGTCGCTGCATGAGATCGATCTCGCGATGAAGATTTCCGATTACCTGCTCTGTGTGAAAGGAGATACGATCGATGCGTTTGGTCCGCCGGATGAGATTCTGGAAAATCATACGATCGAGCAGTTGTATGAGCTGCAGGACGGCTCGTACAATCTGCTTTTCGGCAGTGTCGAGCTGACGAAACCAGAAGGCCCTCCAAGGATTTTTGTCGTCGCCGGAGGCGGTCATGGAATTTCCAGGTACCGGGAACTGCAGAAACGGAAGATTCCCTTTGCGACGGGCATTCTTTTTGAGAGTGATGTGGACTGTCAGGTCGCAAAAGAACTCAGTGATCATGTCGTGACTGCGCCTCCGTTCGAGCCGATGACGGAGCGGCAGTTCAGGAAGGCCGCGGATCTTCTGACCGCCTGCGAGGCGGTGATCGATGCCGGAACTCCGGCGGGAACGTTGAATCATTACAACACCGAATTGATCAGACTGGCGGAGGACCGGGGAATTCCGGTTTACCGGGGAAAAGATGCGGAGGTGCCGGTATGAAACGAGTCATTCCCAGAGTCCTGATCGCCGGAACGAACAGCGGATGCGGCAAGACGACCGTGACCTGCGCCATACTTCAGGCGCTGGTCCGAAGAAAGCGGAAAGTGGGAGCATTCAAGTGCGGACCGGATTATATTGATCCGATGTTCCACAGCAGAATCATAGGTGCAAAAAGTTCGAATCTGGATCCGTTTTTCTTTTCGGAAAATACGATGAAGGCACTGCTTGTGAAAAATGCCTCCGACCGTGACATCAGCGTGATCGAGGGAGTCATGGGATTCTATGACGGAATGAGCCTGATATCCCCGGATGCGAGCACGTATGAGGTGGCGAAGTTTACCGGGAGTCCGGTGGTGCTGACGGTGGGCGCGAGGGGAGCATCCCTCTCGGTACTTGCCATAATCAAAGGGTTTCTTGATTTCTGTCCGGACAATCACATCTGCGGTGTAATTCTGAATCAGTGTACGGCGATGACGTATCAATCCCTTGCCGGAGAAATCCGGCGCCATTTCGGTGGAAAAATACGGCCGCTGGGGTATCTCCCGGTCATGCCGGATTGCCGTCTTGAAAGCCGTCATCTCGGACTCGTCACCGCGGCGGAGGTACAGGGACTTCGGGGAAAAATTCAGATGCTCGCGGAGCAGGCGGAGCGGACCATTGATCTGGACGGTTTGATGGAACTGGCGGCCGGAGCCGCGCCGGTTTCCTGCGATCCGGTGCAGTTTCCGCGGCAGGATGAACCGGTGCGGATCGGTGTTGCCCGTGACAATGCATTTTGTTTTTATTATGAAGACAGTCTCGATGCGCTGCGGGAGATGGGGGCGGAGCTGGTTCCTTTCAGCCCGCTGGCCGATCGGGAACTTCCGCCGGACCTGCAGGGACTGTATCTGGGAGGCGGATATCCGGAACTCTACGCAGAGACGCTTTCCGGAAACAGCAGGATGCTTGCCTCCATCCGCAGCGCACTGAAGAGGAAACTTCCGTGCATCGCGGAATGCGGGGGCTTTATGTATCTGACCGAAGCGATCGGCAGCCATCCGATGGTCGGTTTTCTTCCGGGAAAATGTTATGATACCGGAAAACTCACCCGATTCGGGTATATCACACTGAGAGCAAATCAGGACACCATGATCTGCCGTTCCGGTGAAGAAATCCGGGGACATGAGTTCCACCACTGGGACTGTGAGGACGACGGCGATTCCTTCACTGCATTGAAGGCTTCGGGAAGAACCTGGAAGTGCGTTCAGGCCACGCAGACGCTTTACGCCGGTTATCCGCACTTTCACTTCTACGCGAATCCCGTTTTTGCGGTGAATTTCTATCATGCCTGCCGAAAGGAGAAGCATCGAAATGATTGAAAAGATTAAACCGATGGATATTGAGAAGCGAAGTTTTGAAATTATCACGGAACTGCTTGGAAACAAGAAACTGGACCCGCAGAATGAGCTGGTGATCAAACGGGCAATTCATACGACAGCGGATTTTGATTACGCGGACAATCTTGTGTTTTCGGAAAATGCGGTCGCGAAGGGAATTCAGGCGCTCCGCAGCGGCTGCGACATCGTGACCGATACGGAGATGGCGAAGGCAGGGATCAACAAGAGAATTCTGGGAAAGCTCGGCGGAACGGTCCACTGCTTTATGTCGGATCCGGAGGTCGCGAAAGAGGCGAAGGAGCGCGGAGTTACCCGGGCGATTGTTTCAATGGAACACGCATCGAAGCTTCCGGGGCCCTGTATTTTTGCGATCGGCAACGCCCCGACAGCTCTCGTCGCTCTGCATGGAATGATCGAAAGGGGAGAGCTTTCCCCTGCTCTGATCATCGGCGTTCCGGTCGGATTTGTCAATGTGGTGGAGAGCAAGGAATTGATCATCGGATCCGATGTTCCGTACATCGTCGCGAGGGGCCGCAAGGGCGGCAGCAACGTGGCGGCGGCGATCTGCAACGCGATGCTTTACCAGATCATGCGGTGACGGCGATGGAACAATACGTCGTGAAAGAGGGGAAAAAGCTCCGCCTTGGATACACGACCGGATCCTGTGCGGCTGCCGCGGCGAAGGCGGCGGCGTACATGCTCCTGACGGGCAGGCGGATGGAAACAATCCGGATCAGGACGCCGAAAGGGATTCCCCTTGATCTGGAGGTACTGCAGATCAGAATGGAACCGGACCGGGTATCCTGCGCCATTGTAAAGGACAGCGGGGACGATCCGGATGTGACGGAAGGAACGCTTATTTTTGCGGAGGTGTCCCGGGGCGAAACGCCGGAGATCACGATCGACGGAGGAATCGGTGTCGGCCGTGTGACGAAGCCGGGGCTGGATCAGCCGGTCGGCGCTGCCGCCATCAACTCAACCCCGAGGCGGATGATACGCGAAAATGTTGAGGAAGTATGCCGGTTTGCCGATTATCATGGCGGACTGTCCGTCGTGATTTCTGCGCCGGATGGAGAGCGTCTTGCAAAACGGACGTTTAATCCGAGGCTCGGAATCGTGGGCGGCATCTCGATCCTGGGGACGACCGGAATTGTGGATCCGATGAGCGAACAGGCTCTGATCGACACGATTCGCGTGGAACTTACGCAGAGAAGAAAAAACGGAACGGAGTATATTCTGCTGACTCCGGGAAATTACGGATCGGACTATATTCAGGATGAGCTGAAGATTGACCCGGAGACGGCGGTTCTCACATCAAACTACATCGGAGACACGCTGGATCTCTGCCGCAATCTGGGATTTCGGGGCGCACTGCTCGTGGGTCATGTCGGAAAACTGGTAAAAATCGCGGGCGGAATGCTGAACACACATTCGAAATACGGCGACTGCCGTATGGAGATCCTGGCATCGCACGCGGGGGCGGCAGGACTTCCGCCGGAACGGATCGCAGAAATGCTGGAATGTGCGGCGTGCGACGACGCGATCCGGATTCTGAAGGAGTGCGGCCTGTTTGAAAAGACGATGGACCGGATCACAGACCGGATTTCCTTTATCATGGACCAGAGGGCAGAAGGAGCGATGAGCACGGGCGCAATTCTGTTTTCAAAGGAATATGGTTTTCTCGGCGGGACAAAGCAGGCCGGAACACTGTTGAAACATATTACGGAGGAATAAGCATATGGTGCATTTTGTCGGTGCGGGAAGCGGCGCGGTCGATCTGATCACGGTAAGAGGGGCAAGGCTCCTCGGCGAGGCGGATGTTGTGATTTACGCGGGTTCCCTTGTGAATCCGGAACTTCTCTCCTATACGCGGGAGGGTTGTGAGATCTATGACAGCGCGAAGATGACGCTGGAGCAGGTGATCGGGGTTATAAAGGAAGCTGAGAAGGATAACAAAATGACGGTGCGTCTGCACACCGGCGACTCCAGCATTTACGGAGCGGTCCGGGAACAGTTCGACGAGCTTCAGAAACTCGGCATCGCTTACGATGTCTGCCCGGGAGTCAGCTCGTTTTGCGGGGCGGCGGCTTCCCTGAAGACCGAATACACACTGCCCGATGTCAGCCAGAGTGTGATCATCACCAGGGCAGCCGGCAGGACGCCGGTTCCTGAGAGAGAGTCGATCCGTTCACTGGCGGCGCATCAGTCGACGATGGTACTGTTTCTGAGTACGTCTCTCACGAAACAGCTGCAGGATGAACTGATGGCGGGCGGATATCAGGAGGACACCCCGGCCGCGGTGGTGTACAAAGCTACATGGCCGGAGGAAAAGATCTTCCGCTGCACGGTCGGGACGCTTCACAAAACCGTGACGGAGAACGCTCTGACGAAGACATCCCTGATCATCGTCGGAAACTGCATGGGAGACAAGTATCTGCGCTCGATGCTGTACCATCCCGGATTCTCGACGGAATTCCGTGAGGCGTCGGAATGAGCACCGGAGGATCAATTCCGGGGAATCTGCATATCGGGATCGGATGCCGGAGAGGAACCGCCGCGTCTGTGATCCGTGAGGCGGTGGAAACCGTGCTCACACAGAACGGTCTGAACGCGGCCGGGATCCGGTGCGTGGCATCGATCGATCTGAAAGCAGATGAACAGGGACTCCTGCAGTATTGTGAAGAGATCGGACAGACTCCGGTCTTTTATCCGGCGTCGGTGCTTCGGAAGGTTCCGGGGACATTTACATCCTCTGCGTTCGTGCAGAGCGTCGCCGGGGTAGATAATGTCTGTGAGCGCGCGGCGCTGGCGGAGGCGGATGAACTGATCGTAAAGAAAACGGTTTTTCATGGCGTAACGGTCGCGGTTGCGGCGGAAAAGAGGAGGTATGCTTTGGGTAAGGTGATCGTTGTGGGGATCGGCCCCGGCAATTATGAAAATATGACAATCAGGGCGGACCGCGCGCTTCAGGCCTGCGATGTGATCGTCGGTTATCACGTGTATGTGAATCTTGTGAAGGAGCGGTATCCGGATAAGGAATTTCTGACGACGCCGATGACGCAGGAGGCGAAGCGGTGTCAGATGGCGCTCGATCTCGCGAAGCAGGGAAAAACGGCGGCGATGGTATGCTCGGGCGACAGCGGCATCTATGGCATGGCTGCGCTCATGTATGAGCTGCGGGGGGAAAATCCCGAGCCGGAGATCGAGGTCGTGCCGGGACTGACGGCTGCCTGCAGCGGGGCCGCTCTTCTGGGGGCTCCCCTCACCCACGATTTTGCCGTGATTTCTTTAAGCGACCGGCTCACAAGCTGGGAAAAGATCGAGAAAAGACTGGAAGCGGCCGCGGAAGCGGACCTTTCCATCGTGATCTATAATCCCGCGAGCCACAGCCGCCCGGATTATCTGCGCCGCGCCTGCGGCATCCTGCTGCGCCATCTTCCAAAAGACCGGATCTGCGGCATCACGCAGTACATCGGAAGAGAAGGGGAGAACCGGCGGCTGATGACACTGGAAGCACTTCAGAACGCGGATGTGGATATGTTCTGCACCGTTTTTATCGGCAATGAGATGACGAAGGAAATCCTTCACAATATGGTGACGCCGAGAGGGTATCGTGATGTATAAGATCTGCATTTTTGCGGGAACGACAGAGGGGCGGGAACTCGTGAAATTTCTGAGTTCCCAGCCGGTAGAAGTGACGGTCTGTGTGGCGACAGAATACGGTGAGACGATGCTTCCGGAGGCGGACAATCTGACGGTCTGCGCCGGAAGACTTCCGGTGGATGAGATCAGGAAGATGCTTTCGGCAGAGAACTATGATCTGGTGATCGACGCGACACACCCGTATGCGGCTTCGATCACGGAGAGCATCGCCAAGGCCTGCCGCGCGACGGGAACCGGATCGCTCCGTCTTCTGCGGGGGGCGTCCGCCCTTCCGGAGGATGCGGTGCTTGTGCCGGATGCGGAAGCGGCTGTCGAATATCTGGAGCAGACAGAGGGAACCATCCTTCTGACCACAGGGAGCAAGGACCTCCCGAAATTCTGCAGAATGCAGGAATTTTCCGACCGTGTCTATGCACGGATCCTGCCGATGGAGGCTTCTCTTGTAGCGTGTCAGGAAGCGGGACTGATGCCTTCCCACATCATCGCGATGCAGGGCCCGTTTTCAGAGGAGATGAATCTTGCCCTCATTCATGCGGTATCGGCCGCTTATCTGGTGACGAAGGACGGGGGAAAGCCGGGCGGGTTCGACGCGAAGATATCCGCGGCGAAAAAGGCCGGAGTGAAACTCGTGGTGATCGGTCGGCCGTCTGCGAAGGAAGGGGTTTCTTATGAAGAAACGATTAAAATTCTCTGCAGCCGGTTCGGCTGCAGACGCAGGCCGTCCGTCGATGTTCTCGGAATCGGTCCCGGATCTCAGGAATCGATGACGGAGGAGGTGCGCAGGGCGATCGGCCGCGCGGACTGTCTGATCGGGGCAGGGCGGATGCTGAAGGCCGCCGCGTCCTTCGGACAACCGGTCTTTGATGCGATCGCACCGTCGGAGATCGCCGGTTTTATCCGGACACACCGGGAATACCAGCGGTTCGCGGTGGTCATGTCCGGGGACGCCGGCTTTTTCAGCGGCACGAAAAAACTGCTGCCGCTCCTTGATTTCTGTGAGGTGAGGGTTCTGCCGGGATTAAGCTCCCTCTCATATCTCTGTGCACGGCTGAAACGGTCGTATGAGGATGTATTTGTGACGAGTCTCCACGGGCGCGATCACAAGATCGTTCCGGATGTCCGATCACATGAGAAAGTATTCGCCCTCGTCGGCGGTGAAAACGGCGTGCGGGAGCTTTGCCGTTCCCTTGCAGACGCCGGACTTGGCGATGTGCGCGTGAGCGTCGGCGAGCGGCTCAGCTATCCGGAGGAGAAGATTACCTGTGATTCGGCGGAACATCTGGCGGATGGAAACTTTGAACCGCTGAGTGCCGTTCTGATTCAGAACGATCATCCGGATGCCGTCGTAACACACGGACTTCCCGATGACCTGTTCCGGCGCGGCGGCGGAAAAGAGGGTGCGGTGCCGATGACAAAAAGCGAAGTCCGGGCCGTGTGTCTCTCAAAGCTGCGTCTGACCGGGAACTCCCTCTGCTGGGATGTGGGCGCCGGTACCGGATCGGTGGCGATCGAGATGGCCCTGCAGGCGAAACGGGGACATGTCTATGCCATCGAAAAACGCGACGAGGCGATCCGCCTCCTTCAACACAACAAAGAGAAATTCTTCGCGGAGAATCTTTCGGTGATCAGCGGAAGCGCGCCGGAAGCGTGCGGGGAGCTGCCCGCCCCGACCCACGCGTTCATCGGGGGGAGTTCCGGCAATCTGCGGGAGATCGTCTCGCTGCTTCTTGCGAAGAACCCCCGTGTCCGTATCGTCGCGACGGCGGTTACGCTGGAGTCCGTCGCTGAGCTGACTGCCTGCATGAAAGAATTTCCGTTCTCTGAAACCGGGGTAGTATCGATGCAGGTTGCCCGCGACAGAGCGGCTGGAAACTACCATCTGATGACGGGACAGAATCCGATCTATATTTTCACGATGCAGGCCGGAGGCGATGAAACATGAAATGGTCGCTTGCCGCTATGATTATCGGTTTCGGAATCGACCGGCTCATCGGGGATCCTCACGGATTTCCGCACCCGGTCGTTCTGATCGGAAAACTGATCGCCGCGCTGGAACATGCGCTCCGGCGTGTGTTCCCGAAAAATGAGTCCGGCGAACGGACAGCGGGCCTCCTTCTGTGGATTCTCGTCGTCCTGATCTCGGGCATCACCCCGGCGCTCATTCTGTTCGGCTGTCACAGGATCAGTCCGTATCTGCGTCTTGCGGTCGAAAGTGTGATGTGCTGGCAGATCCTCGCGGCGAAATCGCTCCGGGACGAGAGCATGAAAGTTTATTATGCACTGGAGACCGGTGATATTGAAAAATCCAGGCGGGCCGTCTCGATGATCGTCGGACGTGACACGGAACGGCTTGACGATGCGGGAGTCACGCGTGCCGCTGTGGAGACGGTGGCGGAAAATACTTCCGACGGCGTCATTGCTCCGCTGTTTTTTCTCGCCATCGGGGGCGCGCCGCTCGGATTTTTTTACAAGGCGGTCAATACGATGGATTCGATGCTCGGGTATGTGGAACCGCCGTATAAGAATATCGGACGGGTACCGGCAAAAATGGATGACGTCGTGAATTTTATTCCCGCCCGCATTTCAGCGCTTCTGATGCTCGCCGCGGGATTTTTCCTCCGCCTGGATGTAAAGAACGGATGGAAAATCTTCCGGCGGGACCGCTTCAACCACGCGAGTCCGAATTCCGCGCAGACGGAATCCGTCTGCGCAGGGCTTCTCGGACTGCGTCTTGCAGGCGACGCGTGGTATCACGGGGCTCTTCATAAAAAGAAATACATCGGAGACGCGCTGCGCGAGATTGAACATAACGACATTCCCCGCGCCTGCCGCCTGATGTATGCGACTGCGTGGACCGCTCTTATTATTTTCAGTGTGATCAGGTTCATGATCCTGTGGACCGGAGGCTTGTTCTGAGATTGGATATAAGGAGATTGACTTGCTTTACCGGACAAAGAATCCCCACGGCGGGGATGTTTATGAAGACAACGTGATTCTGGATTTTTCCTCCAATACAAATCCCTTCGGAACCCCAAATGGGGTTCTTGACGCGATAAGAAGGGTGCTGCCGGAGTTATACCATTATCCGGATCCATACTGCCGGGAACTCAGGCGCGCCATCGCCGCCGCAGAGGGGCTTCCGGAGGAGTATATTCTGTGCGGAAACGGAGCCGCAGAACTGATTTACGCTTACTGTGAAGCGATCAAAGCGAAAACCGCCG
Organism: uncultured Lachnospiraceae bacterium; assembly: GCA_902797025.1. Lineage (GTDB taxonomy): Bacteria > Bacillota > Clostridia > Lachnospirales > Lachnospiraceae > CADBRN01. The sequence continues at coordinate 24,700 of CADBRN010000071.1, read as the reverse complement.
TGGAGTTCGCGCCGACATTTTCCGAGTATTCCCTCGGGCTTGAGCGGACCGGGTGCCGGGTGGAACGCTATCCGCTGTGTGAGGAAAACTCCTTTGATCCGGACGGCGGCTTTCCGGACTTTTTGAATTCGGTCGGGCCGGAAGCCGTCTTTCTCTGCAATCCCAACAATCCGACGGGACGGCTGATCCCGGGAGACATACTGGAAGAGGTTCTGGACTTCTGTCACCGGACCGGAGCCGGACTTTTTCTTGACGAGACATTTCTCGCGCTGTCCGATGACGGAATCAGCATGAAGGGGTTTCTTTCGGACCATCCGGAGCTGTTTATACTGAAGGCATTTACGAAAAGTTACGGGATGGCCGGCGTGCGTCTCGGATACTGTCTCTGTGCGGATGGAGAACTGCTTGAGAAACTGTCCGGATGTACCCAGCCCTGGAATGTGTCGCTGCCTGCGCAAGCGGCGGGTGTGGCGGCACTGAAAGAAGAAAGGTTTCTGGAAGAAGCAAAAGCGATGATTCCTGCGGAACGGCGCTATCTTCAAAAAGAACTGGAGGCGCTGGGATTTACCGTCTTCGATTCGAAGGCGAATTATCTGCTTTTCCGCGGATCGCCGGGACTGGATCAGGCGCTCAGAAAATACGGGATCGCGATCCGGAACTGTGATAATTATCCCGGGCTCGGTCCCGGATATTACCGGATCGCGGTGCGTCTGCACGGGGAAAATGAGCGGCTGGTCGCCGCCGTCAGGAATGTATGCGGAAAGGAGCCGTCATGACGAAAAACATTATGATTCAGGGGACGATGTCCAACGCGGGCAAAAGCCTGCTCTGTGCGGGACTCTGCCGGATCTTCCGGCAGGACGGATACCGGGTGGCTCCGTTTAAAAGCCAGAATATGGCGCTGAACTCCTTTATCACAGAGGATGGCGGCGAGATGGGACGCGCACAGGTAGTCCAGGCCGAGGCGGCGGGAATCGCGCCGGATGTCCGTATGAACCCGATCCTGCTGAAGCCGACGACGGATGTGGGCAGCCAGGTCATCGTGAACGGACAGGTCCGGGGCAATATGGACGCCGCGGAGTATTACAGAAGAAAGAAAGAGTTTATCCCGGAGGTGATGGAGGCATACAACAGCCTTGCTTCCGGAAATGACATCATCGTGATCGAGGGCGCCGGGAGCCCTGCCGAGATCAATCTGAAGCAGGAAGACATCGTCAACATGGGACTCGCGAAGATGGTAGATGCCCCGGTTCTGCTGGTCGGCGATATCGACCGGGGCGGTGTGTTCGCCCAGCTTTACGGAACGGTCGCGCTCCTTGAGAAGGAAGAGCGGGAGCGGATCCGCGGACTGATCGTCAATAAATTCCGCGGCGACCGGGCGATACTGGAGCCGGGACTGAAAACCCTTGAGGATCTGTGCGGCATCCCGGTGGCGGGCGTTGTTCCCTATACCCACCTGGACATCGATGATGAGGACAGTCTGACCGAGCGGTTTCACGGACGGTCCGGGCGCAGGATGATCGATATCGCGGTGATCCGTGTGCCGCGGATCTCGAACTTCACGGATTTCAGTCCGTTTGAGCGGTACGAAAATGTTTCGCTTCGCTACATCGATCACGTCGGAGAACTGGATGATCCGGATATGATCATCCTGCCCGGCACAAAGAGCACGATCGCCGATCTGCGCTGGCTGCGCGAGAGCGGACTGGAGGCTGCGATACAGAAAGCGGCATCTGCAGGCACGCTCGTATTCGGGGTGTGCGGCGGTTACCAGATGATGGGGCGGACCGTCTCGGATCCGGAACAGGTGGAGGCGGCCGGAATGAAGGAAATCGCCGGGATGAATCTTCTGCCGATGGACACGATTTTTCTCGGAGAAAAGGTGCAGAGACAGACGGCCGGCGTCTTTTCCGGAATCCATGGCATGCTGTCCGGCCTGAACGGAACGTCATATTCCGGCTATGAAATTCATATGGGGCGCAGCGAAGAAAAAATGCCTGCTCTGGCGGGAGGCGGCAACGTGTACGGAAGTTATGTTCACGGCATTTTTGACGCTCCGGGAGTCACGGACGCGATTCTGAAAGCGCTCTGCGGAAAAAAGGGCGTCGCATTCGAATCGCTGGGGACCTTCGATCCTTTGGAATATAAGGAACATCAGTACGATCTGCTGGCGGATGCATTGAGGGACGGACTGGATATGGAGTTTGTTTACCGCGTTTTGAACCGGGAGGTATGAAGATGGCCGGATCTGTCCCGTCTCATTTCGTCCTTGTATCCGGTCCGAACAGCAGCGGAAAGAGCCGGTATGCCGAGCAGCTGATCGCCGACACGGAGGGGCCGCGGTATTACATCGCGACGATGATTCCGTGTACGCAGGAAAATCACAGGCGGATCGAAAAACACCGGGTACAGCGGAAGGATCTTGGATTTCGTACAATCGAGAGCCCCTACGGGGTGGGAAATATTCCGGTGCCGCAGGATGGAATCGTGCTGCTGGAGGATGTCTCCAATCTGCTTGCCAATGCGCTCTTTGACAGGCAAATCAGTCCCGACCGGGTATTTGCGGATATCTGCAGCCTTGCGGGGCGGTGCCGTATGCTCGTGGCCGTCACGATCTCCGGCCTGAGTCCGGATGGATGCGATGAGGAAACCGCCGCCTACATCGATGCGCTGAACCGGCTCAACAGGAAGCTGTATGACGTGGCGTCGGCTGCGGTCTCCATGGAGAACGGACATCCTGTTTGTCAGAAAGGGGAAAATCCACACTTGACCTGAGGCGGATTATGCTTCACGATAGTCTTTAGAAGACCGATGAAGCAAACAGGGGAGTGTAGGATGGGAAGACTATTTGACAACCTGCCGCGGCGCTTTTTTAACCCGCTGGCGGCAATAACAACCGGAAACAGCGGACAGATCTACGCCTCCTGTCTGCTTTCCTTCAACCAGCTCTTCGCTTCGGAAGCGCAGGCCGCGAGAGAAGAACTCCGCGACGCAGTCGTTGATGTGCTGTCCGCGGAAGATGTGCTCGGTATCGATGATCCTCTTCTCGAACAGGAGATGGAGAAGGACAAAGAATCGATGTTCTCTGCTCCCGCCGGCGGCAGGCAGCAGGACCGTCTTTCCGAAGAGGATGCGGCAATCCGGACGCGTCAGGAACTCGCGAACCGGATTCTCAAATATCTTTCGGATGAGGAAGTCGGCTGGATCGAAGAGGGAGTGGACAGCAGTACGCTCAGACGGACCTGCATGATCACTGAGCAGGCGATGCTGCTGGCCGATTATATCGGACGCGCTTCAGCGCAGAGGTTTGACGAGATGTCAAACTATCTATACAATTCTTATCTCGTAGTGACCGATTTTTCCGGTCATGTCACGGAACGGATGCACAACAATCCATACACATCCGTGATTCTGAACGTTTACAGCAATATGGTAAAACTGAACGGGCAGCTGAAACTGCTCCGCCGTTCGATCAGACGGATTGTCAAAGAAGTCACCGGCAACCTGACTTTCGATCAGCTGATGGATCACCTGGCTGAATATCTGGATGGAGAGTTCATCGGGGAATTCACGAGACTGATCAACAACGAGAACGCGTCGCTGTTCAGCGGACCGATTCTCACAACGCTGCGGCGTCTTGTGAGCCGGGAAAAAACCCGCACGATTTTTGTCGAAGACTGCATGGCTGTTTATCGTGATCAGAACATGACGCGTCAGCAGGCGCTGGACCTTGTGATGGACCAGGTGGGCTACGTGGAAGAATTTCTCAAGAACGGATACAATGGAATCATCCGGGACATCCGGAACCAGATGGTCGATTATATAATGATTACGCGGCTCAAGCTGAAGATGGGAATGGATCTCTCGACGGGCGGACAGGACCGGGTCGCGCATTTCATACAGATCCTTGCAAAGCTGGATCCGAACGGTACGCCCCCGGACGATATGAACGCATCCTTCCGTCTTCTCGACGCGGGGTTTATTTCGCCGATGTCTGTACGCGGCGCAAGGGTCGTGCACGGTAAGATGAAATCGGAACCGGGTGCTGCCGTGATATTGACGAAAGATGAGCTCAGCGAGGCCAGGGCGGAGCTCAAGAGCCAGTCCGGATCTCCGCACACGCGTCAGAAGATGAAGGTCTATGCGGATTATTATAAGAAAGACCATGTTGTCCGCGCATCCGATCTGCCTCTGGCGACGAAAGAAGATGTCACAAACGATCTCGCCGCAGCTTCCTTCGCCGGTGTGAACGGTATGGATGTGACGGTAGATGAACAGTACATACAATCCGGAAGCATCCGGATGCGGGATTTTTCGCTTGTCGAGCGGAATGATTCGGAAGGAGAGAAGTGATGGACAATCTGACTTATGAGCAGCAGATCGAAGCCTTGACCGCCGAGGAGAGCACGATGCTCCGCACCTGCGTCCGTACGCTTCTTTCACGTACCTTTCTCGTACGGTCAAAGGATCGGGCGATGTTCCGCTTTGCCGCAAGGCACAGGGAACTGATTGATCTGAGCCTTCAGACTGCCGGTTTTCAGATGTTTGTTGATGAAGATTACGGTGTCTGTATGCTCCGTGACAAGGGCGGACAGAATCAGGCACTTTCTCCGATCAGCAGGAGGGTGTTCCGTGTCCGGGAAAGTGTTCTTTACTGCGCGCTGGCATGGCTTTATATGCGGAAAATGAATGATGTCATGGACCGCGTGATCACGATCAGCGTACAGGAACTGATCCAGACACTGGAGCAGTTCGAGATCCGCACGGGTTACCGGACTGCCTACAATGCCACAGCCGTAAGAGATGTTCTGAAAATGTTCAGCCGCTGGAATCTCGTCGATGTCAGCGGAACAGTAGGAGATCCGGATTGTGTGATCGTCCTCTATCCGACGCTGATGTTCGGATTGAATCCCGACGAGATGCAGAAATTTCTGGCGAACCGCGAGGCAACGTATCAGGCGGCATCCAGGGCAAGAGGACCGCAGAGCGAAGAAGAGGAAGACGGGGACGAAGATGATCCGGATGCGGAAGAAGGAGAGGAATGATCATGGCAGGAGCCAGTTTTGAGAAAACGCCGGAAGAGATTCTCTGCGATAAAAAGACCCGTCAGATCCGTGACGTGCTGATCACAAACTGGGCGGTATACACGTGTTCCAGATTCCGCGTGAACGGTTCTGCGTTGATCACCGGTGTCAATGAATCCGGCAAATCCACGGCGATTGACGCTATGGTTTACGCGATGTTCGGCATTACGGATTTCAATCTCCAGGCTGGCGGCGGAGATGACGAGAGAAGCGTCTACGCCTATGTGATCGGCGATACCAAGGACAATGAGGAACGATACCTCAGGGGCGACCGGGATGTGACGAGTTATATCGCCATCGATATCTGGAATCCGGTGGATCACCGGTATCTGACAGAGGGCGTGTGCATTGAACTGTTTCGAAATGAGAACCGGACGCGGTCTCACTGGTTTGTAGTGCAGGATGCCGTGATCGATGATTTCAACTTTTACAAAAAAGAAGGCGGAACCGTGCAGTTCACCGCTCGACAGGATCTCCGGTGCAGAGGCAGGAAGGTGGCGATGATGAAGCGCGAGGAGGGCGTCGCGACATTCCTTCGCGCATGCGGGGTGCATCTGAACACCGACGGCGTGCGGGTGCTCCGCGGGAAGATCAGACGGCTGCTCGCCTGTGGAAGAAAAAAGATGGACATCAACTCATTCATCCGGGAATCGATTTTCGAGGAAGATACGACCGCCGCAGCTTCCCTGCAGAATATCATCCGTCATCGCGAGGAATATGACCAGCTGCTTGCCGCGCTGCGCGAGCTGATCAATGAAAAAAATCAGCTGCAGCAGATCGAGGAAGCGTATCACACCTTTCTGAAAGAAGATTCCCGGGCACATCAGCTGGAGATCGCTCATAAAAATGTCAATTATCTGCGCCAGAGGGAAAGCAACGCACAGATCCGGCAGGAAATCCGGAGCCACGAGGACCGCAGAACGGTTCTCGTCCGGCAGATCGAAAAGGCGGACAGGGCCAGAGAAGCGGCGGAACGTACCTTTATTGAGTACCGGATGTCACTTGAGAGACAGAACGCTCCGATCCGGCAGATGCGGGAAGAGATAACCGGTCTGAAGGTCAGCCTCGGGGCGGTGGAAGAACAGATCGATGTATTAAAAAGCCTCCGGAAGCGCGCGGAGCGGATATTCAGGCAGGAGGATACGCTGCCCGGGATCCGCGAATTATACGACAGCGGAGCGATGTCGATGATCGCCGCGCTGGCGGACGAACGATATGATGAAAAGGAAAAGACACGGGCGCTGGAGCAGGCGGAGCGCGCGCGGAACGCCCTTCGTGATTTCCTGGACGCGGAAAAAACCGATTTGCGCGTAGCGATGCGTGAGGTGAAGGAACGCGCGGAACGGCTTCGCCATGAAATCCGTGTTCTGGAGATGAACCGTCGGGTTCTGCCCCCGAAGATGGAGCCGGAGCTGGATCAGCTTCGGGCCGCGATGAAGAAGGAGCGGATCAAATCGGACGTGAGGGTGCTCTGCGATCTTGTAAATGAGGTGGATCCGCGCTGGCAGAGCGCGGCGGAATCGTTTCTTGCCGGAAGACGTTTCAATATCATCGTCGACCCGGATGATGTGCCTGCGGTCCTGAAGCTGATCCATGACAATCATTTCTATCATCTGTATCTCGTCCTGACCAACCGGATGGAAGAGATCTCCGATGTGCCGCCGGAAGGGTCGCTCGCGGCGAAATTTACGATTGCCAATTTCTATGCGCGGAAATATATCAATTATGTCTGTGGACGGCTCGTCTGTGTCGAGACGCTGGAGGAATTAAACGATCATCCGAACGGTGCGGTCATGCCGGATGGTATGATGGCGCAGGGCGTCGTCGCTCACCGGATCGAGCCGGTGGAAGATCAGGTACTCGGCCGGGACGCCATCGAAAGGCTGAAGGAGAAAAAAAGCAGGGAATTCGCGGAAACAGCCCGGACGCAGAATGATCTGCGGGAGAAGCTCGATACCGTGCAGGGCCGGGAACGCAGCGTGCTGGAAGAAAACTTTACACCGTCGCGATTTGATCTGACATCTCCCGCGGTGCTTCCGGATCTGAAGGAGACGATCCGGCGGAAGACAAAAGAGGTGGAGGCACTCGAGAAGGATCCTTCGCTGAAAAAGATTATGGATCTACTTGCAAAGGCACAGGAAGAGAAAATCCGGACGGACCGGAATTACACCGATCTGAATGCGGAATTGAGTCAGATCGATACGATGAGACGGCAGTGCGATCACGATCTGTCCCTCGGAGAGCAGAAGGAAAAGGAATTGTACGAGGCGTACGACCGGGTGGCTGCACTGTATCCGCAGGAGAAGCAGCCGGCTGATGAGATCGCGCGTCAGGACATGGAAAAAAATGTGAAGGAGGCGACGCTTCAGCGCAGGGATACGGAGATCCTTGCACAGCATGACCGGACGAAGGATGTTATGTTCAAGGCGATGTATGCGTATACGGCGACGCATGACAATTACACTCCTTCGGTGAGCGGCGCGATGAAGTATATCCGGCGTCTGGACGATCTGAGAAACAGAGATCTCGATGAGGCGGAAAATAAAGTGCGCAGCAAGGAGAAGACCATCTCGGATACATTTATGCACGATTTTATCGAGGTGATTTATGCGAGGGTGGCGGCGATGCGTGATCAGAAGGATGCGATCAACCGGATTCTCGCCAGACACGCCTTCGGAGATAAGACGTACTCGATCGTGATGAAAGAGCGGAACACCTCGGAGATGCAGCCGTTTTTCTATCTCGCGAAGCAACTGGAAAAGATCGGCGGGGCCGATACCCTGGATCTGTATCTGGCCGCGAATCAATCTCTGATGAGGGAAGGTGAATTTGCGGATCAGTTCGCACAGTTCCGGGATACGGTGCTCGAGACGGCCGATATGGACGAATTCACGGATTACCGGCAGTATTATTCCTATGATGTCCTGGTCCGCTCAAACGACGGTCATTCCGCATACCTCTCCAGATCCCAAGGCATTTACTCAGGCGGCGGAAAACAGACGCCGTACTTCATTCTGCTTACGGCCGCACTGATGACCAGCTACGGGAGCAGCGGAAACTGCATCCGTCCCGCCATTATCGATGAGGCGTTTGCCGCTCTGGACGGCGCGCGGATTCAGAGTATGATCAATTATTTCAATGACATGGGACTTCAGGTGTTCTATGCGGCGCCGCCTGAAAAAATAGCGAATATTTCCCCGCTCGTCAGTACGACGATCGCAGTGGTCAAGAAGGGAAGACAGGCGGATATCATCGATGCGCAGGCGGATCTGACGGACGATCCGTGAATAATAGTCAGGAGGCGGGATTTTGACAGACCGATGGCAGAGAAAACTGTTGCTTTGTGCGATCGACCATTATGAGCGGACCAGTACGTACCGGGGGGAAAATACGGTTTCCCAGACGATCCGTGTTCGTCCGGATGAGGTCTGCCCGTCTTATTTCAGCGACCTGGCAGATGTGAAGGAGATCGGTGAGTTTGAGCGGTCGATCAAAGCGTTTGTACAGACGACGCCCTTTCGGATCGAGTACAAAGACCGCAGATTGAAAAGTGAGTTTGCCGCGATCTGCCTCCCGGCGGACCGTGCAGAGCCGCTGCTTTACGACCTTGCGGGCAGGATTCCGAAGCGCGACCGCCATGCCGCGGAAATACCGCTGTACCGGAAGTTCTTCAGGAAAGCGAATGAGCTGGATACATCCACCTGCGCGGGCGTTTGCTCGCCCGTGGCACTCTTTTGTCAGGATCAGATGAACCGTCTGAAAGAAGACAAGAATTCCCGTTTCGGGGACGGCGCGGAGGATGTCCTGCGGTTTACTCTGACAATCTGTACGAATCCGGAGGATATTCTTATCCGGGAACTTTCGATCCGGGTGTTCGGTGATTCCAAGAGGGCAGAGAAAAATTCTCTTCTTGGCCAGTCCCTGTACATCCTGAGGACGTACGGCCGGTATGAGTTTCTCCCGGAGGACTTTGAAAATCCGCGGGATTACGACGATGCGGTGCTTGCGGAGTACCACGTCTACCGGAATCCGACGTATGTAAATTTTAATGGAAATGCGCGGATTGTTTTTGAGAACGGTACCGAACTGCGTCTTCGAAGAGGGGTCCCGATGGCCGTCCGATCGGATCAGATCTGCGGAATCCGTTCAATTATCATCGAAGATAGCCGCTTCATGACGATTGAAAATCTTACTTCCTACAACCGAATGGTATCCGGCGGCCCGAAGGACACATTTCTTATTTATCTGGCGGGTTATCACAATAAGGTGAAGCAGGATTTTCTGACCCTGATCCGGGAAGAAAATCCGCAGATCAGGGAATGGCTGCATTTCGGGGATATCGACCCCGACGGATTTTATATTCTTGAAAACCTGCGCAGGAAGACCGGGATTGACTTTATCCCGTGGCATATGGGGGTTGAAGAACTGGAAAATTACCGGTCGTACGGGAAAGCACTGAATGAAAATGACAGAACGAAGGCGGCCGGTCTGATCGCTAAGAATAAATACAACGAGGTTCTTTTGCATATGCTCGGGCAGAACATAAAACTGGAACAGGAAATTGTGAGCTGGAAGACCGGAACAGGAAATCAGATAGAAATTACGGAGTGATTTTGCATTGGAATTTTTGGGAGAAGAGGATTACAGGGCGGCCATGGACGGTCCGTGCCGCATCTGGCGGGAACGGTGTGTGAAACAGGATTTTTTCACATCGTTTGACGGGACGAAGATTCACTATTATTACGCGATACCGGAGAATGCTTCCGCGGTGATCGTTCTGTTTCACGGCTTTTGCGAGTTTTACGGAAAATACCATGAGATGACGTGGTATTTTTACCGCCGCGGCTTCGGGTTTTATTTTCCGGAGATGCGGGGACACGGTCTCTCCGGGGGAAAATTAAAAGAGAACGATCTGGTTCATGTCGACCGCTATGACGACTACGTTTCAGATATGAAGGGCTTTTACGATCAGATCGTTTCAAAAAGCAGGCTTCCGAAGCTTCTGTTCGCACATTCGATGGGCGGTGCGGTCGCTTCCCTCTATCTTGAGCAGTATTCCGGGGATTTCCGGGGAGCTGTTCTTTCAAGCCCGATGCTGAAGCTGAAGACAAAGGGGTATACGCCGGGTCAAATCCGGATGATCCGTTTTCTGGTCACGCTGCTTCACAGGAAGAAAAAACTTTCGGCGGGGCAGAACCGGTTCGACGGCGTCAATATTTTCGAAAAGTCGAGCTGCCAGTCACGTGCCCGCTACGACTATATGTTTGAGATGCGGCTGGCGGATGAACACTACCAGACGTACGGGGCGACTTTCGGCTGGTCCATCGCGAGCCTGGAAGCCACGGACCGGCTGATGAAACATGCCGGGGCGATCCGGACGGATCTGGCGGTCTTTATGGCCGGTGAGGATCATCTGATCGATCCATCCGGCTACCGGGAGTTTTTCCGGATTCTTCCGGAAACCCGAATATACGATTTTCCGACTTCGCGGCACGAGATTTTTAACGCGTCCACGGAAGTCCGGAGGGATTATTATACAAAACTGTTTGGCGAGCTGGATGCGATGAAGGAGGTGCGTCAGTAAATGCAGGGAGGTAACCACAGCACAGGGCTGAGATCACGGCTTTTATACGGAGCCGGCGAGTTTTTTAACGGCGGGGCGTTCGTCATCATCAATACGTTTTTCACGGTCTTTCTGATCAAGGCGATTCAGATGCCGGCGGCACTGGCGGGAACGGTTCCGCTGATCGGACACATCTGGGACGCGGTGACCGATCCGATCATGGGAAATATCACAGACCGGACCACCGCGAAGATGGGATCCAAGCGGTTCTACATGCTTATCGGATCCTTCGCCACGGCGGCGACCTTCGCGGCGCTCTGGCTTCCGTTCCATTCGGACCGGACGATGTCCATGTTCCTGTTTTATGTGTTGATGTACTGCCTTTTTTCCACGGGATCGACGATCCTTATGGTGCCATACAACGGACTGCTCCCGGATATGATCGATGATTATGACACCCGGTCGAAATTCTCGAATGTCCGTATGATCTGGTCGACGCTGGGTGCGATGGCCTGCGGCGTTCTGCCGACGCTGATGATCAAAGATACGACGGAAACGGCGATGTATCTTCGGTGCGGCATCCTTTTCGGCGTTCTTTTCCTTGTCACCTGTCTGATGACGGTGGCCGGAACCTGGGAGGCGTATCATGCTCCCGTGAAATCCGGTATTGCGCACAGCTTCAACCATGCGGCCAGTGCATTCCGCAGCCGTTCCTTCCGGCTGTTCATCGGCATCTATCTGACCGGACAGTGCGGCATGGATTTTGTCTCGGGCATGGCGGTTTACTATGTGGATGATGTGATCAACGGTTACCAGAATCATTACGCGACGTATCTGATGGCCGCGCTGATCATCGCCCAGCTGATCGGGATGCTGATCTTCGGACCCGTCATGGCGAAGACATCAAAACGCACCACGATCCTCATCGGCGCGCCGATCCGTGTGATCTGCACGATCTTGCTTCTGCCCTTCTCCTACGAGGGAGCGGACATTGTCCCGATCCTCGCTCTCGCGGCGGGTATCGGCATCGGAAACGCGGCGACTCTGACGAGTATCTTCGCGATTATGGCGGATATGCCCGATGTTGATGAGCTGATCACATCCATTCACCGTCCCGGCATCGTCTCGGGAATGTCGACCTTTGCGCGAAAGATCTCTTCCGGTTTGTCGGCATGGCTCATCGGCGTGCTGCTTACGGCGGTCGGTTACAGTGAAAAACTAGCGAATGCGGGCGCGCGGCAGTCTGCGTTCACGCAGAGGGGCATCACGCTGATCTTCGTATTCATGCCGCTCATTCTGTGTGTCCTGCTGTTTGTCTTCGGATATCGTTTTCCGATGACCGAGAAGGAGTTCAATATCATCAAGAAGGAGATCCGCAGACGGAAGGGTGAGGAGACGGCGGAGGCGGCGCCGGAAGAAATCCGGGTCTGCGAGAAGGTGACCGGTCTTGCGTATGAGAAGCTCTGGGATCCGAAGAACCAGTGGGCGGTAAAAAAATCATGACGCAGGGAAGGATAAGGACGTCCCGTTTATAGGGACGTCCCGGCCGGTATATTCAGATGAAAATGATTTTTCTGGTAATCGATGATGCCTTCGTGCTTCATCTTTGAGAGCTCGTTCGAGAGGGCGCTCCGCTCCGCGTTCAGATAATCGGCCAGCTGCTGCCGGTCAAAAGGAATATCGAAATAAGAGGAATGCTGACGTATGGATTCTGCCGAGAGATAGGACAGAATCTTATCGCGCAGGGTGTGCTGCGTGACATACGTCAGCTTTTCGTTCAGAAAGAGGTTCCGCCTGGCAAGAAGCGATACGAGATTGTCGATCAGCTGCGCGTGAAACGGGCAGGCGGAGCTGCACATATGGAGAATCTTCGCGATCTCGACAAAGAGAACACAGACGTTTTCGTCCGCCCGGACACTGACGTTTACGGTATTATCCGATGATGCGGCGTAACTCTCGCAGAACAGGTCGCCGGGAAGGACTGCGTTGACAATATGTCTGCCTCCCCAGTAATCATACCGTTCGATATGCGCGCTGCCGGAAAGAATCAGGCCGACGCTGGTGATACGGTCGCCTGCCTGAAGAATCCACATTCCTTTTTTGTAAACCCGCTTCCGGGCGCCGAGGCATGAAAGGATGGAGAGCAGTCCGTCTTCGCCGATTCCGGCAAAAAGAGCTGATTTTCGGATGGTGTTAATATCTTCTTTGACCAGCTTTTCTGCGCCTGCCGTCTGATGATTCAACTCTCTCTCCATTGTGTGTTTCCTTTCTGCGGACCGCTTGCCTTCCGGTTGCGGAATCCGGGGTCTGTTTTCACATTTCACTACGATTATAGAAGAAAACCGTTGTCTGCACAACATACATTTTTATGCGGATAAAATAAAGTCAAATTACGTATATTTTTAACTTTTGCATTGTTGCGCCGGCAGCGCGGATGATCGCCGGTTTCGCTGTCATCATCCGTTGAATACAGCAAGGAGAAGAAGAAATGGGCTATGTAGCAAGCAGGGAACAATTTGGGAAACTGTTCTCGTATTGGAAAAAGGAATACGACATCTGGGCGCCGAAGCGATTCCCGGGCGGCGGACGTTTTTCCGATACGGACGCGGTCCGGTATGCGGTCGTGCAGGAACCGGATGAGATCGAGTTTGAGGTGAAATCCGCATACTCCTGGAAGGAGACGGTTCTTCCTCCTTCCGAGACGCTCTTTTACTTCGCGCAGAATCATGTGGAGGAGGCGATGCCTCCGCTCAGAAAGCGTCTGGTATTTCTGCGCAGCTGCGATCTTGAGGCGGTGCGGAGGATGGATCAGATTTACATGAAGAACGGGGATCCGGATTATTATTATGCGCGGAAACGGGACAACCTCGCGTTTGTTATGATCGGATGTCCCGCCTCCTGTGAGAACGGGTTCTGTGTGAGTATGGGCACCAATGCGGCGGATCAGTACGACATGAGCATCGACGCGGCGGACGGAGAGTTCCGTCTCGACAGCCGGAGGGACGACTGGAGCGCGGTTCTCGCCGCGGCAGGAGCGGCGGAGCTTGATGTTAAGCCATGCCGCGTGTCAGAGAACAAGGTGCAGGTCCGGGTTCCGGAAAACCTGACGTTCGAAGTGGGAAAGAGCTCCATGTGGGATCAGTATGACAGCCGCTGCATCAACTGTGGAAGATGCAATTTTGTCTGTCCGACCTGCACGTGCTTCTCGATGCAGGATATGTATTACGATGCGGGCGGAAAGGTCGGCGAGAGACGCCGCGTACAGGCCTCCTGCATGGTGGACGGGTACACGGACGTCGCGGGCGGCGCATCCTACCGGAAGAAAAACGGCGAGCGGATGCGGTTTAAGACGCTCCATAAGGTTCTGGATTTCAAAGAGCGGTTCGGATATCAGATGTGTGTCGGATGCGGAAGATGCGACGACATCTGCCCGGAGTATATCTCATTTTCCAATATTATCAATCATCTGGAAGAGGGAATGAAGGAGGTACAGGACCATGACAGCAGCAAATAATTACATTCCGTTTCCCACGAAGATTGAAAAGGTGATCCGCCATACGAAGACGGAGTACACATTCCGGATGCATTTTGATCATGCGGAGGAGCGGGTGCGGCCCGGGCAGTTTTTTGAAATTTCCATGCCGAAATACGGGGAAGCACCGATCTCGGTCAGCGGCATCAGTGCGGATACGATCGATTTCACGATCCGCAAAGTCGGCGTGGTCACAAATGAGGTGTTCGAGCGGTACGAGGGACAGGAACTTTTGATCCGGGGACCGTACGGGAACGGTTTTGTGTTCGATGATTACGACGGGAGCGAGCTGATCGTCGTGGCGGGAGGAACCGGCGTATCACCGGTGCGCGGCGTCATCGATCATTACGCGCATCACCCGGAAAAGGTGGAATCTCTTTCTGCGGTCGTAGGATTTAAATCTCCGGATGATATTCTTTTCCGCGATGATCTGGCGTACTGGAAGGATCGGATCGATCTGCGCATGACGCTGGATTCCGCGAAGGGGCAGCCCGGATACCGTGAGGGATTTGTCACGGCCGTCGTCCCGGAGTTGACGCCGAAGGATCTGGCAAATACGAAGGCGATCGTCGTAGGGCCGCCGCCGATGATGCGGTTTACGGTTGCGGGACTTCTGAAGCTGGGACTTCCGGAAGAAAACATCTGGCTTTCCCAGGAGAGAAAAATGTGCTGCGGACTCGGAAAATGCGGCCATTGCAAGATCGGCAACGTTTACGTCTGTCTCGACGGGCCGGTATTTCCATATTTAAAGAGCAAGACGATGGTGGATTGACGGGGGATCAACATGGATATCAATACAAAGGAATTAAAAAAGAACGCGTTTCGCGTGACGAAGGTGCGGGGTGTCACTTCTTCCAGAGTACGCGTGCCGGGAGGACTGCTGAAGGCGGAGTATCTCGGGAAAATTCAGAAAATCGCAGAGCGGTACGGCAACGGAACCGTAAATCTCACTTCCAGGCAGGGGTTTGAGATCCCCGGCATTCCCTTTGAAAAGATGCCGGAGGTCAACCGCGAACTTCAGACGATCATAGACGGCACCGGGATCAACCAGACCGGAAGAGCGCGGGGCGAAGGATATCCGGCCGCAGGGACAAGAAATGTATCCGCCTGCGTCGGAAACCGCGTCTGTCCCTACGCCTGTTATGATACAACCGCGCTGGCACAGAAGATTGACAAGGTGATCTTTCCGGACGACCTTCATGTAAAAATCGTGCTGACCGGATGCCCGAATGACTGCCAGAAAGTACGGATGGGGGATATCGGCATCATGGGAATGACCGAGCCCAGGCTTGATCCGGAACGGTGCGTCAGCTGCGGCGCATGCATCAGGGCATGCCGTTCCAAATCGGTTGATGCCCTTGAAAAAGTGCACTTCCGCCCGGAGCGGGACAGTTACAAATGCATCGGATGCGGAGAGTGCGTCAACGCGTGTCCGAATCTCGCCTGGACGCGAAGTCCTGAAAAATACTTCCGGATCACCCTGCTTGGAAGAACCGGAAAGAAAAATCCGCGGATGGGAGTCGATTTCATCAAATGGGCGGATGAGGACAGTGTCATCCGGATTATCCGGAACACCTATGAATACGTCCGTCACTACATCAATCCCGATTCCCCGGGCGGAAAGGAGCATATCGGATACATCGTCGACCGGACCGGAACCGAGGAATATCTGCGCTGGGCGCTGAAGGACGTCCATCTTCCGGATATCGCGGAGGTTTATACACCGCTGAACTGGGGCGGCATCGAGTATGCGCACAATAAATACTTCGGAAATCAGCGGTACCATGCGGACGGGACGATCGTGACCGATTTCAGTGAAAAAACACGCTGAACCGCGCAGGGGAACGGAATCGGCGAATCTCGTATTGAAAATTGCCGGGAAGGCGTCTACAATAGTTAGAAAAGATGGTCAGTGCCGCGAAGATCTGCGGGTAAAAGAGAATCAGGTGAAAGTCCTGAGCGATCCGGTCACTGTGAACAGCAAGTGTTTTGCATGATGTCATTGCATCCGGCCAAGCGGGTGTGAGAAGGCGCAAATTACGTCCGAGCTGTAAGTCAGGAAACCTGCTGACGCATCCATAAACAAAAGGTGGTGCTTCCGAAGAAGGCTTCAGCTTTTCCGTCCGTATCATGCCGGTGTTTTTTGCGTGCCGGACTTTCAAAGGATCATTGAGAAGTGTGTGCTTTTTTTGCGGCACACACTTTTTGTTGTTTCATTTTTAATTTCAGAGGAGGCAGCGATGAGAAACAAAAACAGATTTCTTGCAGTCTGGCTGTCTGCGGCCATGGCGATGTCGATGAGCACACCGGTTCTGGCTTCGGAAACAGCGGAACCGGCCGTGAACGGTTCGTCCCTTGAGACGCAGAAGCCGGAGGAAGCGGCGGAGGCTGCGGTATCCGAATCCGCGCTCGTGACGAAAACGGCAGAAGCAGAGAACGAGGCAGTGGAAACAGAGAAAAAAGAAAAGGATACGGAAGAGAAAGCAGTGGATGAATCCTCCGCAAAACCGGAGGCTGAGAGTCCGAAGGAAGAGAAGAACCCGTCTGAGAAATCCGCACCGGCGGAGACCGGAAACGGTTCCGAAACGAAATCGGGGACAGAAGCCGCGGTGGCATCCGTTACGCTTCAGTATCGCAAAGACGGCGCGGTGTTGCCGATCCCGTCCAATCATACGGTCACTCTGACAGAGGGCGATTCGTCCGCCTATGCGGTCGATGCGCAGATTCTGCCGTCCGAAGCAGCGGGGCAGACGAAGAGTTACCACTCAGACGCGGAAGGAGTGGTTTCCGTCAATTCCCAGGGAAAACTCACGCTGAAATCTGCCGGAACGGCTCACGTATGGGCGACGGCAGGCGGCGTCTCCAGCGAAAAACTGACGATCGTCGTAAAATCGGAAAAAAAGGATTCCACACCTGCTCCGGATACGGAAAAGACTCAGCCGCTTCTTCAGGCAGCTTCCGGAAGAGCTGAAAAAGCGCTGAAACAGAATCAGGATCCGACGGCATTCGCAGGGGATGAGGAGCAGTCCGTCTCCTTCAGCGCGGTCAGCGACGCATCCGGCAATTCCGGTTCCCAAAACGGGAGTGACGCGTACAGCGATGAGATCGGAACGACTACGGAGCCTGACGGAGAATATGATTCCGCGGGGTTCGAGAAGAAGGCGGGCGGTATGCATAAAGGAACCGGCATCAGCGCGGTCAATGTCAGGATCAAAGACGGTCACGCCTTCGCGACGATCACATACCGGAGTTCCTCACCGGCTACGCATTTCTATATCGGATACGTAAAGGGCGCGGAAAATAACAAGGTATATAATCCGGAGACCGGCACGGCCGGCGTCAACTGCTACGCGGCAGAAGATGTGGGGACGGAAACAATCGGTTCAAAGACGTACCATCTCAGCCGTGCGACGGTTCCGGTGCCGATCGGTACATCCTTCCATTTCTCTGTCCGTGTGCCGGGCGTGATGTCGGCAAGTTCCGTATGGGTGACGTATGAGTACACGATCACCGTAGATGAAAGCAAGAGAACGCCTCTTCCGGATGAGAAGACCGGAACGGACGACCCGGCTGCTGGCACGGATGAGGGGACGGCAGAACCATGGACGGTCAAGAATACCGCGAAAATGTTCACGGTGACCGGCGCTTCGATGAGCGGTACCGGTTCTGAAAGGAAGCTGACGATCAGCCTCAGCGGAACCGGCTATAAATACCTGTATAAGGGGAGCACAAAGGATGCCGCGTCTTCAAGAGCGTCCTCCAGGATTGCGTATTATGATAAGAATGGTGTATACACATTTGACATTCCGGTGAGCGATCAGGAGAGCACGTTCGATCTGGCGGCGCTGTCGAATAAGCAGCAGAAATGGTACAGCCGGAAGCTGACCTTGGACTGGGCAAACAAGACGGTCACCGCCGCCAGCGGCGATGGGAAGACGATATCTGATACAAAGATGGCGGGAGTATCCTTCGCGGCGACCGATCAGAGCGGCAATCCCGTCAGCGGCGCATCGTTCACTGTGACCGGAAGCGACGGAACGGCTGTGTCGGCGGAAACGGACGGAAGTTTTACGCTCAGAGACGGCGCAAAGTACACGGTCACGGTGACGGCGGACGGTTACAAGCCGCAGACGCTCGAATATACGGTAAACGGCGACGCGGTTGTTCCGGTGAAACTTACGGCGGATAAGACCGCTTCCAATCAGTGGACGGTCGTGAACAATTTCAAAATGTTCCGGGTGACATCCGCATTTGTCACCGGATCCGGATCAAACCGGACGCTCCTTATCACTCTCGGCGGGACGGGTTACAAGTATCTGTACAAAGGCAGTACGTCGGAAGCCTCCACATCCAGAGTGTCATCGAGAATCCGTTTCTTTGCGGACAGCGACGGGAAGTATGAATTCAGCATTCCGGTGACTGCATCAGAGAATACGGTGAAACTGGCGGCGCTTTCCGACAGGGAGCAGAAATGGTTCGGGCGGAAACTGACCCTTGACTGGAACACGAAAACGATCACCGCGGATCACAGCGACGATCCGACGATCGCCGACAATCCGTCTCCGGAAGAAAACAGCGGGAACACACAGGGTGGTAACGCGGGAGATGGCCGGACGCAGACAGGAGGCCGGAACAGCGGGCAGACGTCCGGACAGAGCAGAGAACAGACGGATGGAAGAGGAAAGGATACATCGGCGAAAGGATCGACGTCCGGAAGCGCATCGGTGAGCGGATATACCTTCAGCTGGTCCGGCGGCTCCGGCCGTGCAAGAATTTCCTGCCTGAACGTGTTTGAAAAGAACGGCCAGCTGTACGCGACGATTCATTTCTCACAGACGAGCGGCGGAACGAGTTCTTACTCGCAGGTTCGTTCCCTCGGGCAGACAGTTTCGGGATCCAACACCTTCACGATCCCGGTCAACAAGAACGCGAATACGTCGATCGAGGCTCTGACGACGGCGATGTCCACCCCGCACTGGATCAGCTATACACTGTATGTCGGCACAAAGGACGGCAGCAGCGCGGGCGCTTCCCTTTCCGAGAACACGACGAAGTTTGACGAGACGGCGCCGGCGATCACCGGCCTCACGGCAAAAGGAGAGGTCGCGGTCAATTATTCCGATTATGTCAGGATTTTTTCGTATGACGACGACATTTATCTGATCGAGATTAATGAGGTCAGCGATACCGCGAGAGAAAACGAGGAGGACAGCGCGAACAAAGACGCGGACGACAGCGCGAAAACAGCTGCGGATGAGAGCGCGAAAAACTCCGGAAGCGATGCAGATACTGCAGATGATGCGGAAAACGGAACCGCACAGGCACAGGATGGCGCAGCGCAGGCCGGCACATCGGATGTGGAAGAGTCGCCGGCGGCGGACAATTCCACGACGGACGTATATCAGCAGGATATTGTCAAATATCTTGTCGTGCCGGAAGGAATCGAGGTTCCGGCCGGTCTTGACAAGGAAACGGTAATCATCCGCCAGCCGGTCGGAAATGCATACGTCGCCTCAGCGGAAGCGCTTGATGTGCTGGATCAGATCGGAAGCATCGGCGCGGTCCGCATGCTCGGGATCAAAGCGGAGGATGTCCGGGTCGATTCCGTGAAGAAGAGAATGGAGAAGGATTACACCAAAGAGGATGCGGTGACCTACGCGGGGGCATCCGACGACTGGGATCTGAAGACCCTTCTGAAACAGAAGGCAGATCTGGCCGTTCTCTCCTCGAATCTGCTTCCGAAGAAAGCGGAGGATCTGGACGCGTTCAACAAGCTCTACAGCAAAGAAATCGATGAGGCGGCCGAGCTTAATATGCCGCTTATCATCGACCGCAGCGCGGACGAGAAGAATGACCTCGCCAAGGCAGAGTGGCTGAAGGTCTACGGTGTTATTTTCGGAAACTATGACAGCGGTCTGAAGCTTTACAATCAGGTCGTCAGCAAGGCGACGGCTCAGGAGAAGAAAGCCGCGATCGCTTCACTGAATACGAAAAACCATACGGATTCTACAGAGGATGCGGATCAGAAAAAATAATTTGAAGGATGACGCTTTATGAAAATCAAAACAATTGCCGCGGCCGCCGTTCTTGCCGCCTCGCTCGCCCTTGGCGCGTGCGGGGGCGGGACGGCAGTCACGGGAAATTCTTCCGCCGTATCAGGGAGCGCGGCGGGATCTTCTGAAGAAGCTTCCGGAAAAGGAACGGCGGATGTTTCATCGGCGCCTTCTGTATCGGCATCTTCCGCAAAAAACGCCGCACAAAAAGCGGAACTCTACGTGACGGAGGATCTCGGGGACGCGCCGGAATTATCCGGCCTGACCTGTGAGAAAAAACTGAATCTCCAGTACGCGAAGGACTTCGCCGTCTATTATTATGATGATGATTATAAAATCATCTCCATCAGGGACGGCGGGAACTATCTGATCGTTCCCGAAGGAAAGGAAGCGCCGCAGGGGATTTCCGATGATCTTGTCGTCATACAGGGTCCGCCGAAAAATATTTACATGGCTGCCAGCGGATCGATGTGCTTCTTTCCTGCCCTCGGCTGCATGGATTCCGTGACGATGACATCCGTCGACAGGGACGGCTGGTACATCCAGGCGCCGATCGACGCCATCAATGCCGGAACAATGACGTTCGCGGGCAAGTACAGTGAGCCGGACTATGAGATGCTGATTTCGAAGGACTGCGGTCTTGCGATCGAATCAACGATGATTCTTCACGCGCCGAAGGTGAAAGAGATGATCGAAGGTCTCGGGATCCCGGTGCTCATCGATCGCTGCAGCTATGAGACGGATCCTTTCGGAAGAATGGAGTGGGTCAAGATGTACGGCGCCCTCATGGGCAAGGAAGAAGCCGCGGCCGATTATTTCGCGGATGAGCTGACATCCCTCGGGGATTATAAGAATTTCGAGGATACCGGCAAAACCGTCGCATTCTTCTCGATCAATTCCAACCAGCAGGTGACGGTCCGCAAGACAGATGATATCATCCCGAATATGATCAACATGTCCGGCGGCAGCTATATCTTCAAGGATCTTGAAAATACCGCCGGCAACAGCGTGTCGGTCAACCTCTCGATGGAAAAATTCTATGCGGACGCGAAGGACGCAGATTATCTCGTCTACAATGCCATCATCGAGACACCGCTGACAGGCATGAGCGATCTGACCGGCAAGAACCCGATGTTCAGTCAGTTTAAGGCGGTCCAGGACGGCAATGTCTGGCAGGTCGACAAGTCCTGGTACCAGTCGACGGACCGGGTCGGCGAGCTGCTTGCGGATCTGCATCATATGGTCACAGATGGAAACGCGGAGGAGATGAAATTCCTGAAGAAGGTATCGTGACTTCCGCTTTCGAGTAGTCAAAAATACGCAAGAATGGTATGATAGAGGCCGTAGAAGGAAACGCATCCGGCTTCGTATCAGAAAGATTTACCGGGCATGAGGCGATGAACTTCATGCCCGGTTATTATATCCGGGCGAAAACTTCCCATATCGGAAACGGCGCCCGGCCTTCGCGTTCAGATCAGCTAATGAAGAGAGGTGTAAAAATGATCAGTCTGTTCCTGATGATTCTGTTTGTAATTCTGTGCTTCAAAATCACCGGGGTGATTTTCAAAGTGATCGGATCGCTGTTCGGATGGATCTTCGGGATAATCGGATGGCTGGTTCTTGCCGGACTCGCCGTGACCGTGTTCAGTCTTGCCGTGATCGCGGTTCCGATCATCCTGATCGTCGGAATTGCCGCGCTCATCGTCGCGGCCGCATCATAATTCTGGTCAGAAAACGATATGCCGCGGAAAAACAGGCGGCGGAATGGAGTGCACCATGGGTGATGTTTATGACAGAAACAGGGAGATTGACGAAGCGATCCGGGCGGGGGAGAGAGCCCTCGACAGCCTTCACGAGGCGCAGCGTCAGCTGCACAGCGCCGGGAATTGGGGCCTCGTCGATATTTTCGGCGGCAACACCATCTCCGGCATTATGAAACACATGAAGGTCAACAATGCGGGCAGATATATCGATAACGCCAGAAGAGATCTGGAGATTTTCCGGGACGAGCTCGGAGACATCCGTGACATCGAACATCTGAATGTCGATATCAGCGGATTTTTGACCTTCGCCGATTTCTTCTTCGACGGATTTGTGGCGGACCTCTTCGTACAGTCCCGGATCCGGGAGGGGGAGAGACAGGTGAAGGAGGCGATCCGGAGGGTGGAAGAGATCCTCAGGAATCTGCGGGCCTGTCGCTAAATCCGCGTCCGGGAGGCGATTGATCCGGATAAAATGCCGGATCTGTTCGAAACGGATCCTATTAAAGCAGGCAGGAATGAAGCATACATCGAAAACGAAAAGAAACGGAGATGGTAATATTAATGAAGGCTGAGAAAAATAACGCGAAAGATAACAGACGTACCGTGTGCGTGGTCGGTCACAAGAATCCGGACACCGATTCGATCTGTTCCGCGATCTCCTATGCATATCTGAAAAATCAGCTCGATCCGGACCGGAACTACCGCCCGTGCCGTGCGGGACAGATTTCCCCGGAGACGCAGTATGTGCTCGACCAGTTCGGCTTTGAAAAACCGTCCTACCTCACGAATATCGGAACGCGGGTAAAGGACCTCGAGATCCGGAAAACCGAGGGCGTGCGCGGCAATATATCCGTGCGGAAGGCTTGGATCCGGATGCGCGAAAAAAATGTCGTCACGCTGCCGATCACGGACGATGACGACAAGCTGCACGGCCTGATCACGATCAATGATATCGCAAAATCCTACATGGATGAGAGCGACAGCGCAATCGTCGCGAAAGCGAAGACGCCGTACGAGAATATCCTTGAGACACTGAACGCCACGATGGTCGTGGGCGATCCATCGGCGGATTTTGATTCCGGAAAAGTGGTGATCGCGGCGGCGAACCCGGATGTGATGGAAAATTATATCGACCGGGGCGATATGGTCATTCTTGGAAACCGCTACGAGTCCCAGCTCTGCGCGATCGAGATGAACGCGGGGTGCATCGTCGTATGCCTCGGAACGCCGGTTTCCAAGACGATCCAGCTTCTTGCAAGAGAACACGGATGCGCCGTGATCGCGACGCCGATGGATACGTATGAGGTGGCGCGCCTGATCAACCAGAGTATGCCGGTTTCCTTTTTCATGACGAGTGAAAATCTGGTCACCTTCCATCGGGATGATTACACCGACGACATCAAGGAAATCATGTCGAGCCGAAGATTCCGCGATTTCCCGATTCTGGACAAGAAGGACCGCTACATCGGTACGATTTCCCGCCGGAATATGTTGAACGTGCGGAAGCGCGGCATCATCCTGGTGGATCACAACGAGATCGAGCAGGCGGTGGACAATATCCTCGATTCGGATATCATGGAAATCATCGATCATCACAAGGTCGGTTCGATCGAGACGATGAATCCGGTCTATTTCAGAAACGAACCGGTCGGATGCACGTGTACGATCATCTGGCAGATGTTCCGTGAAAACAACGTCGAGATCCCGAAAAACATCGCGGGACTGCTCTGCAGCGCGATTCTTTCGGATACGCTGATGTACCGTTCCCCGACCGCCACGCCGCTCGACAAGATCGCGGTGGAGGAGCTGGCGCACATCGCGGGAATCGAACCGCTGGAGCATGCCAAGAAAATGTTCTCCGCGGGCTCGGATCTGGCGAATAAGACGCCGGAGGAAATCTTTTATCAGGATTTCAAGAAATTTGAATCGAACGGCATCGAGTTCGGCATCGGTCAGATCACTTCTCTGGACCAGAAAGAACTCGACAGCATCGAGCAGCGGATGAAACCGTATCTGGAGAAAACCTATAAAGAACGGGCCCTCGACGTGATGATTTTCATGAGTACGAATATCCTGACGGAATCATCCCGGATCCTCTGTTACGGCGATCAGGCCGTCGAGCTGGTCGAGAGCGCATTTCCCGGCGTCAAGGTGTCTGATAACGTCGTCACCCTCTCGAAGGTCGTATCCCGCAAAAAGCAGATGGTTCCGGCGCTGATGGAGGCGATCAGCCGCTCCAACAATGAAATCTGACCGGCAGTCATGTTCTATATTTGTGCCGGATAATGATTGACAACGAATTAAAGGAATACTATTATTAAACCATAGGAAAAGTTTTTTGATTTGTTCTACAAATTGCAAAAATTTAAGAAGGGATGACTCAAATGATCAAAAAGATAAGAGAAAAAAAGGGTTTCACACTGGCGGAGCTTCTGATCGTCGTCGCGATCATCGGCGTTCTGGTGGCGATCTCGATTCCGATCTTTACATCGCAGTTGGAGAAGAGCCGTGATGCGGTTACGCTGTCAAACATCAGAGCTGCCTATGCTCAGGCTCAGACTGCAGAACTGACTGAGTCTAGTGATGCAACGAATAAAGTCACTTATACAAAGACTGCCAGCGGATCTACGGTTAAGGTAGAGGGTGTTGTTTCCAAGGGAACTCAAGAGGGTTTGAATAACCTTGATCAGCTTCCGTTTGGTGAC
>CADBRN010000070.1 GCA_902797025.1 uncultured Lachnospiraceae bacterium | reverse complement strand
CGACCTCGATCTCCTTTCCCTCCAGATATTTATCGACCAGAATCGGGTGCTCCTGCGTGTAGCGGTTGATGATTCCGATATAATTTGCGATATCCTCATCGTTGATCGCGATCTGCATGCCCTGGCCGCCGAGTACGTAGGACGGGCGGACCAGAACCGGATAGCCCAGTTCATGCGCCGCCTCGAGCCCTTCTTCGACGGTGAATACCGTTCGGCCGGCCGCTCTCGGGATCTTCGTCTGCTGCAGGATCTCATCGAAGCGCTCTCGGTCCTCCGCCGCGTCGACATCCTCCGCGGACGTTCCAAGAATCGGAACACCCATTTTCATGAGGGCTTCCGTCAGCTTGATCGCCGTCTGTCCTCCGAACTGGACCACCGCCCCGTCCGGTTTCTCGATCCTGACGACATTTTCCACATCCTCCGGAGTCAGCGGCTCAAAGTACAGCCGGTCCGCGATATCAAAATCGGTGCTGACCGTTTCCGGGTTGTTGTTGATGATGATGGTTTCGTATCCCTCTTTTGAGAACGCCCAGGTGCAGTGAACCGAACAGAAATCGAACTCGATTCCCTGACCGATCCGGATCGGTCCGGATCCAAGGACGAGTACCTTCTTCCGGTCATGTTTCGGAACCGACTCATTCTCGCCGTCGTACATCGAATAGTAGTACGGTGTGGATGCCTCGAACTCGGCCGCGCACGTATCAACCATCTTAAAGGAAGCGGTGATCCCGTACTTTTCACGCATCGCCTTCACTTCATCCGCTGTCCTGCCGGAGAGATCCGCGATGATGTAATCCGGATATTCGACCCGCTTCGCCTCGCGCAGCAGATCCTCCGTGAGCTCCTCTGTTCTCAGGCGGTTCTCCATCTCCACAAGAATCGCGATCTTATCGATAAACCAGAGATCGATCTTCGTGCACGTGTGGATTTCCTGCTCCGGAATTCCGCGCCGCAGCGCTTCCGCGATTCTCCAGATCCGCATATCATCGACGACCGCCAGCTGCTCCCGGAGTTCCTCGGTTGAGAGCTTCGTGAAATCATAAGACATGAGTGAATCGACGTGCTGCTCCAGTGAACGGATTGCCTTCATCAGCGCGCCCTCAAAATTCGAGCAGATACTCATGACCTCACCGGTCGCCTGCATCTGCGTCGTCAGCGTCCGTTTCGCGCTGATAAATTTATCAAAGGGAAGGCGCGGCATCTTCACGACACAGTAATCGAGCATCGGCTCGAAACTGGCATACGTCTTTTTCGTGATCGCATTCGGGATCTCATCGAGCGTATAGCCAAGCGCGATCTTCGCCGCGACTTTTGCGATCGGATAACCGGTCGCCTTTGAAGCGAGTGCCGACGAACGGCTCACCCTCGGGTTAACCTCGATGACACAGTACTCGAAGCTGTCCGGATTCAGCGCGTACTGCACGTTGCAGCCGCCCGTAATCCCCAGTTCCGTGATAATGTTGAGCGCCGACGTGCGGAGCATCTGGTACTCTTTATCTCCGAGTGTCTGCGACGGTGCCACAACGATCGAATCGCCGGTATGAACACCGACCGGATCGATGTTTTCCATATTGCAGACCGTGATGCAGTTTCCTGCGGAATCACGCATCACCTCGTACTCGATTTCCTTCCAGCCGGCGATGCTTCGCTCGACCAGTACCTCGCCGACGCGGGAAAGCCGGAGTCCGTTTGCGAGAATCTCCGTCAATTCATGCTGATTTGAGGCAATACCGCCGCCGCTGCCTCCCAGCGTATACGCCGGACGAAGAACAACCGGGTATCCGATCTTCTCCGCGAAACGGATTCCATCCTCAATATTTGTGACGACACGGGAAGGCGCGATCGGCTCACCGATCTTTTCCATCGTGTCCTTGAACATCTGACGGTCCTCCGCCTTCTTGATCGTGAGAGGCGTCGTACCGATCAGACGTACATGATTCTCCTCAAGAAATCCGCTGTCCGCCATCTCCATCGCAAGGTTCAGACCAGCCTGGCCTCCCAGCGTCGGCAGGACACTGTCCGGCTTTTCTTTCAGAATCAGCTGCTCGACGACCTCGACCGTCAGCGGCTCGATATAGACGCGGTCCGCGATATCCTTGTCCGTCATGATCGTCGCAGGATTCGAGTTCAAAAGGACGACCTCGACTCCTTCTTCCTTCAGGGAACGGCAGGCCTGCGTACCGGCATAATCAAACTCCGCCGCCTGGCCGATCACGATCGGACCCGATCCGATCATCAGAACCTTCTTTATACTTGGATCCTTTGGCATCAGTTCTTCCCTCCCATCATATCGATAAAGCGGTCAAACAGGTACGCGGAATCGTGCGGTCCCGGCGACGCTTCCGGATGGTACTGCACCGTGAAAATGTTTTTATTCAGGTAGCGGAGTCCCTCGTTCGTACCGTCATTGACATTGACGAACGCAGGAACCGCGACGGACGGATCGAGCGTATCGGTATCGACCATATATCCATGGTTCTGAGAGGTGATATAGACGCGTCCGGTTGAGAGATCTTTTACCGGATGATTTCCCCCTCTGTGACCGTATTTCATCTTCTTCGTATCCGCACCGGTCGCAAGTGCCAGAAGCTGATGCCCGAGGCAGATCGCAAACATCGGCTTATCCGAGTCGTACAGTTTCCGGATCTCCCGGATTATTTCCCGATTCTCCTTCGGATCCCCCGGTCCGTTCGCGAGCATGATTCCGTCCGGATCCGCCGCGAGGATTTCCTCCGCGGTCGTCCACGACGGATAGATCGTGACCTCGCAGCCGCGCTCATTCAGCGAGCGGGGGATATTGTACTTCGCTCCGAAATCCATCAGCGCCACCTTATATCCGTCCCCCCTGAGGACTTCTTTTTCCGTGCAGGTGACGCGGTTCACCACATCCCCCGTCCGGTAAGCCTTCAGCTTCGGAATCACTTCATCCAGACAGAAATCACCATTCGTGGTGATCATACCGTTCATCGTGCCACTCTCACGCAGAATCCTCGTCAGCGCCCGCGTATCAATTCCCGCGATTCCCGGGACATCAAAGCGCTTCAGGAAACGCTGGATCGTGTCCTGACTGCGGAAATTGCTCGGTGTCCTAGAGAGTTCACGCACGATAAATCCGTCCATCCACGGACGAAGGGACTCCTCATCCTCGTAGCAGATCCCGTAGTTGCCGATCAGCGGGTACGTCATACAGACCGACTGCCCTGCATAAGACGGATCCGTCAAAACCTCGAGATAGCCCGTCATCGAAGTATTGAACACGATCTCGCTGATCACCTCCCGGCGTGACCCGATACTTGTCCCGGTGAAAACATGACCATCTTCAAGAATCAAATATGCTTTCATAAAAGATGTGATCCTTTCTTTTCACGATAACCGTTCTTTTCAAAATGGGCACCAAAGCCGGTCGGCCTTCGGTGCCCTTGCCGATTATACCATACCTTCTGTGGGATTCAAGAGAATCTTCAGATCTCACTGCCGGTAAGCATGGTATAAGCTTCTTTATATTTTGCAATCGTTTTGTCAATCACGTCCTGCGGAAGGTTGTAATCACTGTCCGGATTTGCCTTCAGCCAGTCACGGACAAACTGCTTGTCAAAGGACGGCTGTCCGTGACCCGGCTCATATCCCTCTACCGGCCAGAACCGGCTGGAATCCGGCGTGAGCATCTCATCGGCGAGGACGACATTGCCATCCTCATCCAGTCCGAATTCAAATTTCGTATCCGCGATGATGATGCCGCGGGTCAGCGCGTAATCCGCGCATTTCTTGTAAAGCGCGATCGTGCAGTCACGGATCGCGGTCGCATACTCTTTTCCTCTGCCCGGGAACGCTTTTTCAAGAACATCGATACTCTGCTCAAAGCTGATGTTTTCATCGTGATCGCCGATCTCCGCCTTCGTGGACGGTGTGAAGATCGGTTCCGGGAGTTTCTGGCTCTCCCTGAGACCCTCCGGAAGTCTGATTCCGCAGACCGTCCCGTTCTCCCGGTAACTTGCCCAGCCGCTGCCTGTGATGTAACCCCGGACGATGCATTCGATCGGGATCATATTCAGCTTCCTGCAGAGCATACTTCTTCCCTCAAATTCGGAATTCCGGAAAAATTCCGGCATATCATTGACATCGACACTGACCATATGATTCGGGAGAATGTCCTTTGTATAATCGAACCAGAACTTTGACATCTGCGTGAGGACTTTTCCCTTGCCGACGATCTGATTTTTCAGGATCACATCAAACGCTGAAATCCGGTCCGTCGCAACCATAATCAGGTTGTCTCCGGTATCATAAATCTCGCGCACCTTGCCTGCCTTAAACGGTGTATACTCTTTCATTCGCTCATGTCCTCCCGGGGCGTGCCCTGAACTTTTCGATGATCATGTTAATTCAGTTTGTAGTATAGCACAAAAGGGAATTGCGGGGGGATTTTTTCTTACGCCGTCATTTTTTCCCGTCCGGCGGCCCCTGCAGACTCATTTTATGAATTCTTTATACATATATAAGAGTGAATTGTTTGAGCACTTTATACAGTTGTGTTAGAATTATTCTAGCTGAAACGGATCTTTTTCAGCTCCGCAGCGATACAGAAACCCCACACCGGCCGGATCCGAGTAACAACAACCGGGCGGTGCTTTTATGAAATCATCAATGGAATGCCGCAGTCAGTTGTGGCAGGAATCGGAGAATTCGCATGAAAAAGGCAGTTATTCTTGAAGCGGACGCGGTCAATCCCGGTGATCTCTCCTGGGATCCGGTCAAATCGGTCTGCGATCTCACTATTTACGATCAGACCGACGAGCAGACGAAATGGGACCGCATCGGCGACGCACAGATCGTGCTTACAAATAAGGTGATCATCGATGAAGCGGTATTTACCCGTTTCCCGTCGATCCGCTACGTCGGTGTCTGCGCGACCGGCTACAACGTCGTCGACATCGAGGCGGCGAGGCGGCGCGGAATCGTCGTCACAAACGTACCTTCCTACAGCACCGGATCCGTCGCACAGCACACCTTCGCACTGATGCTTGATCTTCTGTCGAAAATCACTCTTCACGACGAAAGCGTAAAGGCCGGCGAATGGATCCGTTCAAAATCGTTTTGCTACTGGAACGCTCCGGTCGACGATATCGAGGGAAAAGTCCTCGGAATCTGCGGCTTCGGCAACATCGGACGCCGCGTCAGTGAAATCGCACAGGCATTCGGCATGAAGGTCATCGTTTACACACGCCATCCGGCCAATTATCTGAGTTTTGTCGGACCGTCACTGCGTTTCG
Source organism: uncultured Lachnospiraceae bacterium (assembly GCA_902797025.1). GTDB lineage: Bacteria > Bacillota > Clostridia > Lachnospirales > Lachnospiraceae > CADBRN01. The sequence goes on along the minus strand of CADBRN010000070.1, from coordinate 1,314 downwards.
GCGACCTGAGCAGTCTGCTGTCGTTTTCGGACATCGTCACCCTTCACTGTCCTCTGACCGATGACACAAAGGAAATGATCCGAAAGGAAACCATCGACCGGATGAAAGACGGCGCTTACCTCATCAATGTGGCGCGTGGCGGGCTCGTGAACGAGCAGGATCTCGCCGACGCGCTGAAGAGCGGAAAACTTGCCGGCGCGGGTATCGACGTCGTCTCCGCGGAACCGATGAGAAAGGACAATCCTCTTCTTCTGGCACCGAACATTCTCATCACTCCGCATATCGCATGGGCGAGCCGCGAATCGCGCAAATGCCTGATCGACCGCATCGCCTCAAACATCGGCGCGTGGGTTTCGGGCGTTCCGCAGAACGTTGTAAGCTGAGTAACCGATTATAAACGAAGTGCCCGGGCGGCCTTCACGGTTGTACAGATTTGGCAGAAGGGAACATCATCCTATGGCAGAACGAATTGATCCGATCGGAGCGATCCGTAAAATTACCTCTAATAATTCATCCCGGTCAAAGAAGAATAAAACGGGCGGCCGGAACGCGGGTCAGGAAGAATCCCGGAAACACAGTACACCGGCCGGAAAAGTACTCTTCGACAAGCCGGGAAACTTTCTCTACCCGGTTCCGTGCGTGATGGTCAGCTGCGCCAGCCCCGGAAAAAAACCGAATATTATCACCGTAGCCTGGACCGGGACGATCTGTTCTGACCCGCCCATGCTCTCGATCTCCGTCCGTCAGGAGCGTTACTCCTATGAAATGATCAAGGAATCCGGTGAATTCGTGGTGAATCTCACGAACCGCCGCCTCGCCCGCGCCGCCGATTTCTGCGGATGCCGAAGCGGACGCGACATCGACAAGTTTGAAGAATGTCATCTGACACCGGAACCCTGCGCGCATATCGCGGCTCCGATGATCAGAGAATCGCCGGTCAGTCTGGAATGCAAAGTGACCGGCATTATCCCACTCGGCTCCCATGATATGTTTCTTGCGGAAATCGTCGGTGTACAGGTCGACCGGCGTTTTCTCGACCACAACGGAACCTTTCATATGGAAAATGCCGGCCTGATCGCATACTCACACGGAAAATATTATGAGCTCGGAAAAATTCTCGGATCTTTCGGATATTCTGTTCGAAAAAAGCGTTGACAAGCGGCCGACAATTTGATATTATATGCAAGTCAGCTCGAGAGAGCGACATTGAAAATTTCATATTTTCTTTCAGATGCAGGAATGGCGGAATTGGCAGACGCGCAGGCTTCAGGTGCCTGTGGTAGCAATATCGTGCGGGTTCAAGTCCCGCTTCCT
>CADBRN010000069.1 GCA_902797025.1 uncultured Lachnospiraceae bacterium | reverse complement strand
TCTTTAATGACCTGTCCCTGATCTGTACCGCATTCAGGCGGGGATACTCTTTTTTCAGCCGGTAAATCTCGTCTTCCGCTTCCGGCGTAATAACCCGCGTCGCCCGAAGATCCGCCCGGCGTTTCGGGGTAAGTGCTCCAATCCCGTTCTTCCTGTACTGGCTAATCCACTTTTCTATGGTTTTCGCCCGGTACCGGCATGTCCGGCCATCTGGAAGGACAAACGGCTTTTCGGTAATTCTTCTGCAATATGCAGCTATGGATTCGTCCGGAAAGGTGTTCTGGATGACCGGGGCGACCAGGCTGAAACGGAATTCCGCAATGCTCCGGGTGCCTCTTTCAGCATGCGGTTTTTCTGCAGAAAAGAGAAACCGAATCTCGTATGGAAACAGCCTTCCGCGTTGAAGGATACTACAGAGTGTCTATATACCAGTCTTACCGTGACGATATCCTGGCATCGACACTTGTTGAAAACACCGCACTCTCGCGAACCGCTCTTCTGTCTTCTGGCCCGCCGGCATTCATATGGCTTACGCGCTCGCAATCGTCGCAGTGACACGGTTCGCGGCGAAAAAGATGCGCCGGGAAGCATGATCTTCGCAGAAGACCGGCCGTTCTGCCTTACGGAAGAATCCGGCCGTCGCGGGAGATGGTCACCACCTGCCACGGGATAAACTTGCCGCTTGCACGAAGTGCGTCTTCCGCCGCCCGCTGCAGGCCTCCGCAGCAGGGAACCTCCATCCGGACGATCGTAAGGCTCTTGATGTCGTTGTCACGGATAATCTCGGTCAGCTTATCGGTGTAATCCACGCCGTCCAGTTTCGGACAGCCGATCATCGTGACTTTGCCCTTCATGAAGTCTTCATGCATATTTGCATAAGCGTACGCGGTGCAGTCCGCTGCGATCAGAAGTTTCGCTCCGTCGAAGAACGGCGCCTGTGGCGGAAGCAGCTTGATCTGGCACGGCCACTGGCCGAGTCTTGATACCGGACGATACGGCGCCTCAGCGCGGCGCGCGTCACTTCCTGCCTCTGCAGCCTCTTCCGCGTTTCCGCTTCTCCGGTCCGCCGCGCCGAACTGCATCATCCGGGAACCCGGACAGCCTCCGCCGAATCCCGGAGCCATATTTCCATTTTCACCATTTATATCAAAATTCATCGTTCCGTTTCCCTTCCTTTCTTCCTGTGCCGCCTTTACCGCCGCCTGATCATATGCGGGCGCCTCCCGCTCCTCAAATGTGATTGCACCCATCGGACAGTTCGGAAGGCAGTCGCCGAACCCGTCGCAGAAATTTTCCCGGACCAGCTTTGCCTTGCCGTTGATCATATCAATCGCGCCCTCGTGACAGGCTGTCGCGCAGAGTCCGCAGCCATTGCATTTTTCCTCATCAATATGAATAATCTTACGGATCATTTCACGTCCTCCTCGTATTTCATGGTCTCATCATAATACGCGGCGCCGAAACCGTATGTTGTTATAGCAACGAAACCTTTTTTACCGCAGCAAAAAACGCCGCGGCCGGCTCCGGCCATCCCTTTTCGGGCGACCGGTTCCGCGCCGCGGCGCTGCCTTGAATCAGCGGAGATTGCGAACCTTGAATTCTCTCTCGGCCTCTCTGCGCTGATCGTTTTTCGCGATGGATTCCCGTTTGTCGTACAGTTTCTTTCCCTTCGCAACTCCGATCTGCACCTTGACGAGCGCGTCCCTGAAGTAGACGCGGAGCGGCACGATCGTATAACCCTGCCGGGTCAGTGCGGCGCGGAGCTTATTGATCTCCTTTTTGTGAAGCAGCAGACGTCGCGGCCGCAGCGGATCGCGGTTGAATAGATTGCCCTTCTCATACGGACTGATGTGCATCCCGTAAATCGTCACCTCGTACCCGTCGATCCGGATGAACGACTCTTTGATCGAACATTTTCCCATCCGGAGCGATTTTACCTCGGTGCCGTGCAGCGCGATGCCGGCTTCATACGTCTCTTCAATAAAATAATCATGATACGCTTTTTTATTGTTGGCAATCAGACGATTGTTCTTTTCTTTACTTTTCTCTCTGCTCATAAGTCCCTGCCCCATGCACAGCCATCCAACGGACCGGACCGCTGCCCGGTCTATAAAACAAGGCCGCCGCAATTGTGCGGCAGCCTATCAGACAATCATTCCTTACATTCCCGTTCTCAATCAGAAATTGAGGTTCAGGCAGATAGCAAGGCCGATAAATACGATTCCCAGCACCCTGGTCATGCGTACAAGATTTCCTTCTTTGGAACGTCCCTTGTTCCGGCTCCAGTAGGAATCCGCCGCGCTCATTCCCGCGATCGCACCGAGTCCCGGATCTTTGCTCTTCTGCATCATGATAACGATGATGAGCAGAATGCTGTCGATCGCGAAGAGAACGGTTAAAATTGTCCGAATTACTGCTGCCATGTGAATACCTCCAAACACAACTGGTAATAATTTTAACACAGCCTTGCATCCATTACAAGCATATCATTCCGAAATTCCAGTCACTATGAAAATTATTCCAGATTTTCAAGGACGACCGTAAAGGGACCGTCGTTTGTGAGCGATACCTGCATATCCGCGCCGAATTCGCCCTGTTCTACGACCGGGACATGCTCCTTCGCCCGGTCAATGATGTACTGATAAAGCGGTTCCGCCATTCCCGGCGGTCCCGCCTCGATAAAGCTCGGACGGTTTCCCTTCCGGCAGTTCGCGTACAGCGTGAACTGGGAAATCAGCAGCAGCTCTCCTCCGACATCGGAGAGCGAAAGATTTGTTCTGCCGTCCTCATCCTCAAAAATCCGCAGTCCCAGCAGTTTCTTCAGATAGCGGTCGGCCGTTTCTCTCGTGTCATCCCTGCCGATTCCGATCAGAACCATGAGACCTTTTCCGATTTTTCCGACGGTTTTTCCGCCGATATCGACGCGTGCCTCACTGACGCGCTGAATTACAAACTTCATAAACGATAGACCCTTCGCAAATATCCTGATGCAGGTGCCGATGTCACGGCGCGTTCCTTAAAGCACTTTTGAAAGGAAATCCTGAAGGCGCCGGTTTTTCGGATGACCGAATAGTTCATCCGGCGTTCCCTGCTCCATGATCTTTCCCTCGTCCACAAAAAGAACGCGGTCCGCCACCTCACGGGCAAATCCCATCTCATGCGTGACGACTGCCATCGTCATTCCCTCTGATGCGAGCTCCTTCATGACATTGAGAACCTCTCCGACCATCTCCGGATCCAGCGCGGATGTCGGTTCATCGAACAGCATCATCTTCGGATGCATCGCCATCGCACGCACGATCGCAATTCTCTGCTTCTGACCGCCGGAAAGGGACGACGGATAATCCTCCGCTTTTTCCGACAGATTAACGCGCGCGAGGAGCTTGTCCGCCTCCGCGTCCGCCTCCTGCTGGGTCATATGCCCGGTTCTGACCGGGGCGAGTGTGATATTCTGGCGGACAGTTTTATTCGGAAACAGGTTGAAGTGCTGGAAGACCATCCCCATCTGTTCCCGGACCTTGTTGACGTCGACCGAGAGGTCTGTGATCTTCTGCCCGTCAAAGAAGACATCTCCCTTCGTCGGACGTTCGAGCAGGTTCATGCAGCGTAGGAATGTCGATTTTCCGGAGCCGGAAGGCCCGATGATGCATACCTTCTCCCCTGTTCTGATTTGTTCTGAAATATCATCGAGGACCAGATTTGATCCGAAGGATTTCGATAAATGCTCAACACGGAGCAGCACATTATCTTCTGTCACTGCGGCGCATCCTCCTTTCCAGTTTGCCGAGAAGCCAGGTCATGATGATAACCACGACAAGATACATCAGCGCGATGCCGAGGTATGGCATCATAGGAAGATACGTTCTCGCCTGAATATCTCTCGCGACCTTTGTCAGCTCGGTCATTCCGATCACGGAAACAAGGGAGGTATCCTTGAACAGCGTGATCAGCTCGTTGCCCAGTGCGGGCAGAATATTTTTGATCGCCTGGGGAAGAATGACTTCTTTCATGACGGTTCCGTAGCCCATGCCGAGCGAACGGCCCGCTTCCATCTGGCCGGGATCGATCGACATGATTCCGCTCCGGATGATCTCGGACACATAAGCACCGGAGTTAATTCCGAGGGCAAGAATCGCAACACCCTGCATATTGCGGCTCGAAGCGAAGACGACAAAGCCCATGATCATCAGCTGAACCATCATCGGGGTCCCGCGGATAATCGTCGTATAGAGCTGACAGATCGCATTTCCGACGGAAAGCCCCGCCGATATCTTATCTTCCCCGCTCCTCTTCTGATCATGCGCCGTACGGACGATGGAGATGACGACTCCGATCACGATACCGAGAGCGAGCGCCCCGACCGTCAGCAGCAGAGACTTTCCAAGGCCTTTAAGGTAAAGCTTCCACCGGTCGTTGACGACGAAGCTCATCAAAAACTGTTCCTTCAGACTGGCTGAACCCAAAACTGGCATCCCCCTTCCAAAAAACTGACAGCAACTTTCCTGCTGTTAACATGCCTTATTTACTTTACCAGAAAAACAGAAAAAAGGCCAGAAAAAACCACGGATTACGCAGAATCTTCCGGCTAAAAAAGGAGCCGCCGCATCTTGCTGCAGCAGCTCCTCCAGGTGATCCGGTCACGCCGGCCGGATCTTTCTTATTCTTTGATGTATTTGTCGATGATGCCTTTGATCGTGCCGTCTTCTTTCAGTTTTTTGATCTCGCTGTTCACCGCATCGTACAGAGCCTTGTTATCCTTAGCGATACCGATCGCATACTCCTCCTCGTCATAGTTTGTGTCAAGAATCGTCAGTCCGTCGTTTGCCGCGACATATGCCTTTGCCGGCTCATTGTCGATAATAACCGCGTCTACCTTGCCCTGCATCAGAGCGTTGACCGCGGTAGCGCCGTCCTGATATGCCGTCACGTTCTCTTCGCCGAATCCGCCGTTCTCTTCGGTATCCGAAGCATCGATATAACCGGTCGTTCCCTCCTGGCATCCGATCTTCTTGCCCTTGAGGTCATCGATCGACTTGATGTCGGAATCCTTCGAAACGATGACGGACTGAATGCTATTCGCATAGCTCTCTGTGAAGTCGAGGTTTTTCTGACGCTCCTCGTTGACCGTCATTCCTGCCATCGCGATGTCCGATTTTCCTGACTGGACGCTGGTGATGACGGAGCTGAAGTCCATGTCATCGACGACGAGCTCAAGGCCGAGATCCGAAGCGATCTTTGTCGCGATATCGATATCGATTCCCGTAAACCCTCCGTCGTCGGTAGTAGACTCATAAGGAGGGAAGGACGCGTTTGTCGCCATGTGAAGTTTTCCGGGCTCGACAAGCTTCATATCCCCGGCAGAAACCGTGCTGGAAGCGGAGGTGGAAGCCGCCGCTCCGGATACCCCCTCCGTGCTCGCTGCGGTGCTGCCCGAAGCTGCGGAAGAGGAAGCCTCACTGGAACTGCCTGATGCTGATCCTCCGCAGGCAGCAAGACCGAGAGCCATTCCTGCCGCGAGGATCCCTGCGATTAATTTCTTTTTCATATTGTTCTTCTCCTTGGTAAATTTCTTGAAAAATTACACCTTATCGTCTGCTATGCTAGCATCCGCATTTCAGTGTGTCAAGGAGAGTGTGCATTTTTATGCATTTTCAAGCCGATCCGGCTGAATTATTTCCGACTTTTATGCAATATTTGTGTAAAGAACCGGATCACCCTCTATGAACCAGGAGCGATTTGCCGGTCATCTCAGCGGGCTTTGGTATCTCCATGAGTTCGAGCAGCGTCGGAACGATGTCGCAGAGGCGTCCGCCCTCAGAAAGTCCGACAGACGGATCTGCGTTCACGAGGATGAACGGAACCGGATTTGTGGTGTGCGCCGTGAAGGGCTCTCCCGTCTTCTCATCGACCATATATTCCGCATTTCCATGGTCCGCGCAGATAAACATCACTCCGTCCGCCTTTTTGATCGCTTCGACCGCGCGTCCCACGCACTGATCGACGGTCTCGATCGCTTTGATCGCCGCCTGCTCGACGCCGGTGTGGCCGACCATATCCGGATTCGCAAAATTAACGATTATCACATCGTATTTTCCTGATCCGATCGCTTCCACCAGCTTGTCGCAGACCTGCGGCGCGCTCATCTCCGGCTGAAGATCGTAGGTCGCGACCTTCGGGGAATGTACAAGAATCCGGTCCTCGCCCTCATTCGGCTCCTCAACTCCGCCGTTGAAAAAGAACGTGACGTGCGCATACTTCTCGGTCTCCGCGATCCGGACCTGTTTTTTGCCGAGCTTCGCGAGGTACTCACCGAAGGTATTGACGATTCTCTCTTTTTTGAAAGCGACCAGCTTGTTCGGAATGGTCTCGTCGTAATCTTTAAAGCAGACGTAGGTCAGATTTTCCGGGCGTCTTCTCTCAAATCCTGTGAATTCCGGATCGCAGAACGCACGTGTGATCTGGCGCGCACGGTCCGGACGGAAATTAAAGAAAATCACCGAATCATTGTCGCCGATCGTCGCGACCGGCGTTCCGTCCGCATTTTTCATGACCGTCGGAACGACGAACTCGTCCGTAACGCCCGCATCATACGATGCCTGAATCGCCTTCACCGGATCCGTTCCTCCGTCGACACCCTCGCCCTTGACGAGCGCATCCCAGGCTTTTTCCTCACGGTCCCATCGGTTGTCCCGGTCCATCGCATAGTAGCGGCCGGAAATGACGCCGATCCTGCCGACCCCGATCTCTTTCATCTGATCTTCCAGCTGCTGTACGTATTCGATGCCGGATGTCGGCGGCGTATCACGTCCGTCGAGGAAACAATGGACGTATACTTCCGGAACCTGATTATCCTTCGCCATCTGAAGCAGTGCGAACAGGTGGGTGATATGGCTGTGCACTCCGCCGTCGGAAAGAAGGCCGTACAGATGCAGTTTCGCACGGTTCTTCTTCGCGCGATTCATCGCCGCCAGGAGTTCTTCATTTTTGAAGAACTCACCGTCTTCGATCGATTTCGTGATTCTTGTCAGATCCTGATAAACGATCCGGCCGGCACCCATATTCATATGTCCGACCTCGGAATTTCCCATCTGCCCCTCCGGAAGTCCGACAGCGAGGCCGCTCGCCTGTCCCTGAACATAGGGGCACTGACTCTTCAGCTGATCCATCACCGGCGTCTTCGCCTCGCAGACTGCATTGTGCTCGCAGACCGGGTTCTCGCCGTATCCATCCAATATCATTAATACAGTAGGTCTTTTTGCCATCGTATTCTCTCCTATTACCGATTCGATCTCGTTCGCCTGTGTACAGCTAGATTATGATACGCATTCCTGAAAATTTCAACCGCGTTTCTCAAAAAACCGCTGTTGCAAAAGAGCTCTCCCGGCCGAACTACTCGCTTTTTTTTCCGGTCCATGCTATGGTAATGGCAGGAGTTATAAATGATGTTCCGCACAGGAACCGGAAAGGACGTTCCATGATCGATTCAACGATTACTCTTTATAAACTGATGATTCTGTATCTGCTTGAAAAAGCGGGATTTTCCATGTCGAATGCGATGCTCGCGGATTATATGGTAGGCCGCAGCTATACGGATTTTTTCCGGCTTCAGGAGGTCCTCACCGACATGGTCGGATCGAAGCTTTTGGAAGAGAGCCGCGAACCGCACACGACCTGGTACGAAATTACCGACGAAGGAAGACAGACCCTGTCCTATTTTGACAACGACATTTCGCCGGAAATCCGCTCCGATATCACGTCTTATCTGAAGGAAAACGGATACCGGCTCCGGAGCGAGTCTTCTGTCTCCGCCCGGTACCGCTGGACATCGGACGGCGGCTACGAAGTTCTGCTCTCCGCGTCCGAAGGAAATGAAGAACTGATCCGGATGACTGTCCATGCGGATACCGAAGAGACAGCCATCCTGATGTGTGATAACTGGAAAATGAAAAGTGCCGATCTTTACGCCGCGCTGATGTTCTCTCTGCTCGGAGATGCGGACGGGAAACGGCCCGTTTGAGCTGCTCAGAGATCCAGCTTCAGATCTCCTTCTTTGATCCATCCGGCTTTTCTCATCGGCATCGCGATGATCGGGGTGAGCACCGCCGGAAGCACAAAGCTGATAAGGATCAGGCCGATCCAGTCAAATCCTGTGACCGCGGCCATGGTTCCCTTCTGAATATCGCTGATCCATCCGGTATAGACGCCGATCTGTCCGACGAGTCCGCACGTTCCCATGCCGGAAGAAATCGGAGCGCCGTCCATCGTCATATGGAAGACACAGGTCGCGATCGGTCCGGTGATCGCCGATGTGATGATCGGCGGCAGCCAGATTCTCGGATTGCGGACGATATTTCCCATCTGCAGCATCGAGGTCCCGATTCCCTGCGCTACCAGACCTCCCCATTTATTTTCCCTGAAACTCATGACGGCAAATCCGATCATCTGCGCACAGCAGCCCGCGACAGCGGCTCCGCCGGCAAGGCCGACGAGTCCGAAGGCCGCGCAGATCGCCGCGGAACTGATCGGCAGCGTCAGTGCGATTCCGACGATGACGGATACGAGAATTCCCATCCAGAAAGGCTGAAGCTCGGTCGCCCACATGATAAAGTTACCGACGGCCATGGCCGCTTTTCCAAGCGGCGGAGCCCACCACGCCGAAAGCGCGACACCGACGCCGATCGTCACGAGCGGTGTGACGAGAATATCGATTTTTGTCTCCTTCGAAATCGCTTTGCCGACCTCCGATGTGACAATCGCCACAAACAGGACGGCGAGCGGTCCTCCCGCTCCTCCCAGCGCATTGGACGCGAAGCCCACGGTCACAAGAGAAAACAGGACGAGGGGCGGACATTGTAGCGCAAAGCCGATCGCAACGGCCATCGCCGGTCCGCTCATCGCCATGGCGAGACCGCCGACGGTATAGTCCGATCCTGCTACCGTTGCGACGGTCCGGATCAGAAATGGAATATGAAACTGGGTTCCTACGGTGTTGATAATCGTTCCGATCAGAAGCGATGCGAACAGTCCCTGCGCCATCGCGCCGAGCGCGTCGATTCCATACCGCTTCGCAGAGATTACGATGTTCTTCCGCTTCAAAAATGCCTTGAAGCCGTTTTCCTGCTGTGCCACAATAATTACCTCTGTAAGATTCTGCCTGTATACTGCAGGCGGCAGGATTTGCCCGCCGCCTATGACAGAATATAACAGTAAGTTTACTATTGTCAATACCGCTGTAAAGTTTCTCTGTAAACTTCTCTCAAATTACCGAATCTTTCCGATCTTTTCCAGATATTCCCGTATATTTTTTTCATAGCCGTTCGCGGTCGGCTCGTAAAACTTCTTATCTTTTACCTCATCGGGAAGATACTGCTGATCGACGTAATGCCCCGGATAGTCGTGCGGGTATTGATAACCGATGCCTCGGCCCAGTTTCTCCGAACCGCCGTAATGCGCGTCTTTCAGATGCGGAGGAACACTCGTCCGGTTCGTCCGCACGGCCTCCTTTGCCGAAAAGACCGCGTTGGTACAGGCGTTGCTCTTCGGCGCGCCCGCGACATAAATGCACGCCTGCGCGAGAATCAGCTGGGATTCCGGCATACCGATCCGCTCCACCTCCTGTGCGGCTGCCGACGCGACGAGCATCGCCATCGGATCGGCGTTTCCGACGTCCTCAGAAGCACAGATCATAATGCGCCGTGCGATAAATTTCACATCCTCGCCGGCGTACAGCATTTTCGCGAGGTAATAGACGGCGGCGTCAGGATCGGACCCGCGCATACTCTTGATAAAAGCGGAAATCGTGTCGTAATGATCATCCCCGTTTTTGTCGTATCGGACCACACGTTTCTGGATGCACTCGGAAGCGGCTGCCAGGTCAATATGAATCGCCCCGCCCTCATCCGGATCCGTGGTCAGCGCGCCGAGTTCCAGCGCGTTCAGCGCCTCTCTCGCATCCCCTCCGCTCGCATCCGCAAGAAATCGTTTCGCATCCTCATCCAGACAAACATGCAGCCCCGCAAGGCCACGCTCCCGGTCCGTCACCGCCCGATCCAGAAGGATGCAGACATCGTCCGGGGACAGTGGTTTCAGCTCGAAAATGACAGAGCGTGAAATCAGCGCCTGGTTTACCTCAAAATAAGGATTTTCTGTGGTCGCGCCGATCAGTATCAGCGTACCGTCCTCGACAAACGGAAGAAGATAATCCTGCTGGCCCTTGTTGAAACGGTGAATCTCGTCGACGAAGAGAATCGTTTTTTTGCCAAACTGACCGAGCCGGTTTTTTGCCGCCCCGACCGCTTCCATCATCTCCTTCTTCCCGGCTGTCGTCGCGTTGATCTTGACAAAATCCGCGCTCGTCGTATTTGCGATTACCTCCGCGAGCGTCGTTTTTCCGGTTCCGGGCGGCCCGTAGAAGATGATCGACTGAAGCTTGTCCGCTTTGATCGCCCGGTAAAGCAGCTTATCTTTTCCGATAATATGCCGCTGCCCAACGACCTCGTCGAGCGTGCGCGGGCGCATCCTCGCCGCCAGCGGTGCGTCCTTCTCCTTTTTTTTCTCTCTCACATAATCAAACAGGTCCATGTTTCCTCCTGCCGCTCAATTCTTTTCCAAAAGTTCCGACACATCGATCAGACAGGACTGCCCGTCCCCGGACTTCCAGACGACGGTCCCGAGGGAGCGAAGCCCATCCTCGTTCAGTTCCTGAAACCGGGTCCGTTCACAGGATCCCACGACGATATAGGAAATATGATAGTTCCGTACAAGTTCCTCCGCGCGCTCCCGGTCCTCCGTCGTATACAGTTCCGTCACATCCGCAATCCGCTGATTTTGTTCAGCGGGATCTCCGCGCCAGAGCCATTCGTGAACGTACCATCCCTCAACCGTCGGGAGACCTGTCATCGCCGATACGCGGCAGCTGTCCGAATAACTGTCCCCAAAACTCTCGAGCACGACGGGACTTCCGCTGACATTCTGATTCAGCCATTCGATCAGCCCTGCATCATCCGGATAGAGCGAGGATATGAACACAGAAGCGTCGAGGCCGAACCGCCGCTCCGGATTTGTGACATTTCCGAACCAGCACGATACCGCGTACGGAAAATAACAGACCGTCATACCGAGGATGACAGCGACCGCCGCTCCTGCAATTTTTCGTATTTTCCCCTTCTCGGAAAACAGGACCGGCACAGAATAACCGAATGTCAGACCGAACATCACGAATGCCTGATACGTCAGCTTGAACATCGTATTTGCCCGGGCACTCGTCTTCTCGTAGATATCACGCACATAGACAAGTTCCGGAATCAGGACGAGACCGGCCGCACAGACGGTAAGAAGAAGGACGAACGCATCCTCCCGCATCTTCTCCCGCCCGCCCGTCACACGCGTCACAAAAAAGAAAAAGGACGCTGCGAGGGGGAATCCCCACAGAACCGCAAACTGATAAAACGGCGTGTGATTCGCGACCGCAGCCACAGAAGACACCGGTGCGGAAAAATCTGCTGTAAACGGCAGCGCAGCGAGCCGCCCGATCAAAACCGCGGCTGCGATGCGAAGTATCAAAACCCCGGCCGCACGCTTCGGTTCTCTCCTCCGGAAATCCGGAATCGCGGCCGCAGCGAAGGCAAAGAGCAAAACGGTCAGATAGATCACGTAATCCCAGTAATTCGTGAACTGAAACATTCCGTACAGAACGGAAAGCACAAGAAGCGGCGGGCTCAGCACCTCCCGAAGAACACCCGCATCTCTTCTTTTCTCTGACAGCGCGCGGATCAGCCAGGAGGCGAGGATCCCGAGAAACAGCAGGACAAAAATCAGATTGATATAATGTGCATGCAGGTCGCCGAGCACTGAGGAATACGACGGGAACTCATGAATGCACTGATCATTCGTCTCCGGATTGTGACCGATATATCGCGTCGAATCCGGGAACCAGTACTCTTCGTATCCCGGAAGACGGAACACCTTTCCGAACAGCCCGTACAGAACATAGTGAAGATTTCCCGCGAACGATACAGCGGCAAGCGCGATCGCTCCGCCCACTGCGGGCAGAACCTTCGCAGGACCGGAATTTTCACGACGAAGTCTTCTGCGCAGAAGCTGAAAGATCAGGGAGAACGGAAGAGTCCCCGCGAACGCCGCCGTCAGCGCGCGCATCATGCTGTAGCCGTATGAAGGGGAGGTAAACGTCAGCTTCATCAGATACACGGTAAAATACTGACCGCCGTAATAATAATTGATCGGATCCCGGCTGTGCCAGATATCCGGAGCGGGCATCACCGTACTGCGGTTGATGGAGGCGATGAATCCATAGTCCATATATTTTTCCGTTCCATACGCCTCCGGCCGGAATCCGATCAGCCAGATCCAGAACAGTAGCAGCGCGAGAAACAGAATCTCATCGGTAAGAATTTCCGTGATCGATCCGTGAACGCGTACTCTGCCCTTCCTCCCTGCCGCAGAAACGCCATAGACCAGCGCCGCCGCGGCGATTGTCGCAAGATAACTGATGCCGTTTCCAAAAGGAATCCCCGCACAGACGAGCAGCCAGGTGAGATATCCCCCTGCTGCAAATCCCAGTGCCTTAGAGAACAGCCATCCCCCGTCAGAAAAGTCCGGAAACAGCTTTGCCGCAAAGGGGAACGCCGCGATTCCGAGAGCCGCTGTCGCCGCCTCCCACTTCACCATTACGACAAAATCTGCCTCCGGCAGAAGAATTGCTCCTTCCGCCAGAAGACAGATCAGAATCATCACCGCGATTAAATTTTTTGCCCCTTCACTTTTTTTCATCGGCCACTTCTCAACGCGTTGTATTCCTCCTGTTTCCCGCAGCGGTTTTCTTTCAGATCCCGCGGTACAGTCCCTCTTCTTCCATCTTCCGGATCGCTCCGACGACGACCGGCCGGTCCTCGTGGTACGTCACCCCGTACCAGCGGTCTGGAGTGTCAAGAACGCGGACGTCCGCCTTTCCCTCCCTCAGAAGTTCTTCCACGACGAACGGAAGGAAGTACTCTCCTTTGAGCGGATTCTCCTGAAGCGCCCGGTCCAGAAAGGCCGGAAAACGGGACTGCAGCTCATCCAGAATACTGCCGGTGAAGCCCCAGAGATTCATGGATACGACCGTGTCCTCCGGCAGACTGATCCAGGTCGTTCCGCCGTCCTCCGTGTAGGCGATTCCGCCGTCATGTTTTTCGATTCGGGTGCGCTCGGTGATCTCTGTGAGATAACCGCGTGCGTCCGTCCTGCATACGCCGCGCGCGACGGAACCGTTGTCCGTCACCGTATTGCCGATCCGGTAACCGACCATCGCATAGTGATACGTATCGTCGTCCGCGCTGTGTGTCAGAAAATCATAGATCAGCGAAAACGCTTTCTTTCCATAGTAGTCGTCTGCGTTGATCACCGCGAACGGCGCTTCGTTGATCGTGTAGATACAGGAGAGAACCGCGTGCCCGGTTCCCCACGGCTTCACGCGGCCTTCCGGCATATCGTACCCTTCCGGAAGATCATCGACGCTCTGAAACACATAATGCACATTCATCTTTTTCGCGATGCGGTCCCCGATCGCCTCGCGGAACATCTCCTCATTTTCCCGTTTTATGATGAAGACGACGTCCTCAAACCCCGCTTCCATCGCGTCGTACAAGGAAAAATCAATGATCAGATGACCGTCCTCATCCACCGGATCCATCTGCTTGAGGCCGCCGTAACGGCTGCCCATGCCCGCTGCCATGATTACAAGCATCGGTTTTCTCATAGCCTGTTCCTCCCTCATTCGTCCGAATCAGTTATCTTCCGCGTCATCCTCGGACAGCTGATAGACGTGGCGCTTTCTCGCTCCCTCATCGGCCGCAAGATACTCGTCGTACGTCGTGATCTTGTCGATCAGCGTTCCTTCCGGCGTGATCTCCATGATCCGGTTTGCGGTCGTCTCGACGAACTGATGATCGTGGCATGTAAAGAGAAGAACGCCCGGGAACTTGATCAGCCCGTTGTTGAGCGCGGAGATGGACTCCATGTCGAGATGGTTCGTCGGCTCGTCGAGCACAAGGACATTCGCGCCGGAGATCATCATCTTCGAGAGCAGGCAGCGGACCTTCTCGCCTCCCGACAGGACGCTGACCTTTTTCACGCCGTCCTCTCCGGCAAAAAGCATACGTCCGAGGAATCCGCGGACATACGTCACGTCTTTGTTCTCCGAGTACTGGGTCAGCCATTCTGCGATCGTCAGATCGGAGTTGAACTCATCCGTGTAATCCTTCGGGAAATATGCCTGAGACGTGGTGACGCCCCACTTGTAATAGCCCTCATCCGGCTCTTCAATACCCGCAAGGATTTTGAACAGCTCCGTCGTCGCATTCTCATTTCCGCCGACGAACGCGACCTTATCTTCTCTGCGAAGCACGAAATCAATGTTGTCCAGCACCTTGACGCCGTCAATCGTCTTCGAAATTCCGTGAACCTCAAGCACCTCATTTCCGATCTCACGGTCCGGGCGGAAGTCTACGTACGGATATTTTCGGCTCGACGGCTTGATCTCCTCCAGCTGAATCTTGTCGAGCGCGCGCTTTCTGGAGGTCGCCTGCTTCGATTTGGATGCGTTCGCGGAGAATCTGGAGATGAACTCTTTCAGTTCCTTGATCTTCTCCTCTTTCTTCTTATTCGCTTCCTTCTTCTGGCGCATCAGAAGCTGGCTCGACTCATACCAGAAATCATAGTTTCCGGCGTAGAGCTGGATCTTCTGATAATCGATATCGGCGATCTGCGTACAGACCTTGTTCAGGAAATAACGGTCATGAGAGACGACGATCACGGTATTCTCGAAATTGATCAGAAATTCCTCGAGCCACGCGATCGCGTCGAGATCGAGGTGGTTCGTCGGCTCATCGAGCAGAAGAATATCCGGATTTCCGAACAGCGCGCGTGCGAGCAGTACCTTGACTCTCTGAGGACCGGTGAGCGTGCTCATCTGTGCGTAGAAGACCTCTTCCCCGATTCCGAGACCGGCGAGCAGCTGCTCCGCGTCTGTCTCCGCATCCCAGCCGTTCATCTCCGCGAATTCCGCCTCAAGCTCACTCGCGCGGATTCCGTCCTCATCCGAGAAATCTTCCTTCGCGTACAGCGCCTCCTTCTCCTTCGCGATATCGTAGAGGCGCTGATTTCCCATGATCACGGTATCCAGAACCGAAAATTCATCGTACTTGAAATGATCCTGTTCCAGAAACGAGAGACGCTGGCCCGGCGTGATCGTAATATCGCCGGACGTCGGCTCCAGCTGGCCGGAAAGGATCTTCAGAAACGTCGATTTTCCCGCGCCGTTCGCACCGATTACGCCGTAGCATTCACCCTCGGTGAATTTGATGTTGACATGTTCGAATAATGCCTTTTTCCCGACACGAAGCGTGACGTCATTGGCTGCTATCATACCTGTTCTCCCTTTTCTTTTGAAATTCCGTTTCGATTAACCGGTCTTTGCTGCGGTTTCTTTCGCATTGACGGTGAAAAACCAGTCGATTCTCTTCCGCTGTTCCGCCAGATTATTATACTGCAGACACTCGTAGTTCCACTCCTGTGTAAGAGCCCCGCTCTGTCCGGTGCTCCAGGAATGGAATTTTCCTGACGCGTCCATGTAACCCATGTGATTGAGCGCCGGCATCGTCTTCATCTGGTTCTTCAGAAAGTAATTATACGGCGTCATCGCAAGGCCCGTCTGTTCGAGCATCAGTGTGCCAAGGTAGTTCGTGCTTGTCAAGACGCCTTCTTTTTCCGGAATATCATAATTGGCCCAGATGAAAAACGGCGTCGCATAGTACTTTTCCTGGTCGTCCAGTGACAGCGTATCATATTTGCTGCCTGAAATATACTCCGTAAATGAATCCGGCAGGCTCGGATAATGATCTCCGAACATCACGATGATCGTCGGCTGATCATAATTCTGGAAATAATTGATGAGATATTCCAGCGCCTTGTCACTCTCATGCAGCAGCGAGAGATAATTATTCACACGCGTGTCGGAATATCCGTCGACCGTGACGTCCCCCGAATACCCCGCGGTGTTATAGCCGCCGTGATTCTGCATCGTCACATCGAACAGGAACATCGATTCTCCGTTCTCGTTCTTTTTGGTCACCTCATCGACGATCTTCTCATAATTTGCCTGGTCGCTGATGAACCCGCGGATCCGTTCTGCATTGTCGTCGAACGACTCCTCCGAGAGAAATTCGTCGAAATTCAGAAGACGATAGGCTGTCTCCCGGTTCCAGTTCGTCCGTTTATACGGATGCATCGCCATCGTCGAGTAGCCCTGTGACTCCAGCGTCGTCACAAGGGAATACTGGTCATGTGTGAAGTAACTGACGTAAGGCACCATCGCAGGGAAGCGCTTGACCGAATTTCCGGTCAGAAACTCATACTCGGTTTTCGCCGTGCCGCCGCCCGTGATGCAGACAAGTGTGTGCCCCTTGATCGTATTTTCCTTCATCGAATCATAGAACGGCATCACGTCGATATTCGTCCTGAGATCGCCGACCATCCTGTAATCCGCCCAGGACTCATTCATGATCGCGATCACATTGACCGGCTTCACATCCGTCGTATCATTTTTTTCCTCGTTCTCTGCGGATTTTTCCGCGATCTTCTCCGTCTTTGAAGCCGAATAGCCGTCAGGCGGAGTCAGCCGCATGTATTTCGCGACGCAGAAGAAACCCACCGTCGTCCCGCACTCCTGGTACGTCTTCTCCGGTGCGAACAGATCGGTGATAATACCGGCGCCGCCATTCCAGTTCACATTCAGATAGAAGAAATACATCCCGATCATGAACAGAACCACACCGACGCGCATAAGAATCTTCGGTATGATCCTTCTGGCGATCCGCGCGTCCGGAAGATGCAGATACAATGCCATCACCGCAAGCACCAGCACGATCGAGGTGGCGCACTGACGTGTCAATGTGAAACTGTAGTTTTCCGCCACATCCATCGCCGTTCCGAAGCTGAACACGTCGATAAACTGGAACGGTTCACCCCGCAGCGTGTAGACCGCGTAGAATATGATCGACATCGCCCCGTACAGCGAAAGGATCGTGATCAGACTCCGTCTCCAAGAATTCAGCCAGAAGAGCATGATCCCGGTCATGATGAAGATGCCCGCGATGTTCATCGCCATATAAAGCGGTCTGATCTTCGTGAGTGCGTCATTGTTCACGTACTCCATGATCCAGTAACAGAAAAAAGCGTTCGCGGTCATGAACAGGAGATGCTTCCAGCCGAATCGTGAACGGATTTCATGCCCCTTCTCATCGCGTTTCCTTGCCGGGCGGAGCCGGTACATGCAGAGCAGTACCGACACCACAAGTGAAGCTGCCAGCCCCGCAAATTCCAGCGGGCCTGCCCACGCCGGCTCATTACCCGTAACCCCGCCCCGGAAGAATACGCTCCGGTTCAGAATCAGGAAAATGAGCGACGCTGTCAGGTACGCGAACCAGAAGATTCTGTATTTTTTTGTCATAGCACTTGATGTCCTGCTTGTTTCCAATCCGGAAATGCCTCCGCGTGATGTTTTGTAGAATGGATCGGGCACGCCTTACCGCTCGATCTTGTGAATGAAAAGACCGCTGCGGAGTTTCGGCTCAAACCAGGTCGATTTCGGCGGCATCAGGAGACCCGCATCCGCAACCGCGAACAATTCCCCGATCGATGTCGGATACATGGCGAACGCCGCCGCATATCCCTCGCGGCACCGCTTCTCAAGTTCTCCGAGTCCTTTGATTCCCCCCACAAAATCGATCCGGGAGTCTGTCCTCGGATCCTTGATCTTCCAGATCGGACCGAGCACCTCTCTCTGCAGAAAGGCGACGTCGAGAGAGCCGACCGGATCGGTAAGACAGTGATCCGCTTTTGCCCGCGCTCTGTACCAATGATCTCCGATCAGCAGGCCGAACTCTCCCTTTTGTTTCGGGCGGTACGGTGCTTCCGGCGCTTCCCCGATCGTCATGCATTCGCGAAGGCGGCCGGACAGTTCCTCCTCTGTCAGGCCTGCCAGATCCCGCAGCACGCGGTTATAATCGAAGATCTTCAGCTCATCATCCGGAAACAGAACCGAGAGAAAATAGTTGAATTCCTCCTCCCCGGTGTAATCCGGATGCTCCGCTCTTCTCTTCAGCGAAACTTTCACAGCGGAAGCGGCGCGGTGATGTCCGTCCGCGATGTACGTATTCGTGACATTGGCGAAATATTCCGTGATTGTTCCGACCGTCACCGGATCCGAAATCACCCACGTCCGGTGGCGGATTCCATCCTCTGAGACAAAATCATTTTCCGGCTCCGACGTCTCCTTCACGCGGGCGATCAGATCCCGGATCTCGTTCCTCGCGCGGTAGGCGAGGAAGATCGGACCGGTCTGTGCGCTTGTGACATCCACATGGTGAATGCGGTCCTGCTCCTTCTCCTCGAGCGTATTCTCATGGCGACGGATTACCCCGTCCAGGTAGTCATCCACGGAAGAAACCGCCACGAGTCCGCTCTGCGTCCTTCCGTCCATCGTCAGCTCGTAAAGATAATAGCACGGCACCGTATCCTGTACCAGAATTCCTTTTTTTTCAGCATACGCAAGAAGCTCCGCGGCTTTCTCATAGACGCAGGGGGCATAGAGATCCTGTCCCTCCGGAAAAGCGGTCTCCGCCCGGTCGATCGAGAGAAACGACAGCGGATTGGCATCGACGACGGCGCGGGCCTCTTTTCTGTTATATACATCATAAGGAAGGGCCGCAACTTTCGCTGCGGCCTCCCTCGATGGTCTCAATGCTTTGAACGGTCTGATTGAAGCCATATACTGATTCCTTCCGTTATTTGATGACCCGGACGCGGAGTACCCCGTCAACTTTTGACAGCTCTTTGACCATATCCTCGGTAGTCGGTGACTGGAGGTCGATCAAAGTATACGCATAAGCGCCCTTGCTCTTGTTCGTCATATCGCTGATGTTCACGCCTTCGTCACTGAAAATCTTCGTGAACCGCGTGATCATTCCCGCGCTGTTCTTATGGCAGATCGCCACACGGCCCTCGCTGTTGCAGATTCCCATGTCGCAGTTCGGGTAATTGACGGAATTTTTGATGTTTCCGTTCTCGATGAAGCTGCGGAGTTCCTTGACCGCGGCAACCGCGCAGTTGTCCTCCGCCTCCTGGGTCGAAGCCCCCAGATGCGGCGTGATCAGAACGCCATCGACACCGAGCACGGTCGGGTTCGCAAAATCCGTCACATATTTCTTCACTTTTCCGGCCTTGATCGCCTCTACCATCGCATTCTCATCGACGAGGATGTCGCGCGCGAGATTCAGTACGACGACGCCGTTTTTCATCATGCCAATCGCCTCGCGGCTGATCATGCCCTTCGTGCTGTCGAGAGCCGGTACATGGATTGTGATATAATCGCAGTCGCGGTAGATGTCCTCGACATTCTGCACGTGATGAATCGTTCTGGAAAGATTCCACGCGGCGTCGACGGAGATGTAGGGATCATAACCGTACACATCCATCCCGAGATGAGTCGCCGCGTTCGCGACCTGCTGTCCGATGGCGCCGAGGCCGATGATGCCGAGCTTCTTCCCGCTGATCTCGCATCCGGCGAACTGTTTCTTGTTTTTCTCGACAAGTTTGCTGACGTCCGGCTCATCCGCGTGAGACTTCACCCACTCGACTCCTCCGACAATATCACGGGAAGCCAGCAGCATACCCGCGATCACAAGCTCCTTGACGCCGTTCGCGTTTGCTCCCGGCGTGTTGAATACGACGATTCCCTGTTCCGCGCAGCGGTCAAGCGGAATGTTGTTGACGCCGGCTCCGGCGCGGGCAATCGCCAGCATCTTCTCCGGAAACTGCGTGTCATGAAGTTTCGCGCTGCGGACCAGCATGCAGTCCGCCTCATTCAATTCCTCAGTCTTTGCATAATTGCCGTTGAACCGATCCAGACCGACTTTGGAGATCGGATTCATGCAGATATAATGGTACATCACAGATTCTCCTCTTCAAACTGCTTCATGACGGAAACCAGCTTTGCTACGCCCTCGACCGGCATCGCGTTGTAAATGCTCGCGCGCATTCCGCCGACGCTCCGGTGTCCCTTGACATTCTCAAGTCCGTTTTCCTTCGCGGCGGCGATAAACTTCGCATCCAGATCCTTATCGCCTGTGACGAACGGGACGTTCATCAGAGACCGGTCTTCTTTCGCAACCGTTCCGCGGAACATCTTGCTGGAATCAAGATACTCATAAAGAATTTCCGCCTTCTTCTCGTTGATCGCCTTCATCGCCGACAGTCCGCCGAGCTTTTTGATCCACTTGAAGACCTTTCCGCAGATATAAATATCCCAGCAGTTCGGGGTGTTGTAAAGCGATCCCTTGTCCGCCTGAGATTTGTATTTCATAATCGTCGGCGTGCACGGCAGCACGTCATCCGTGATCAGATCTTCCCGGACGATCGCGATGCACATACCTGCCGGTCCGACGTTCTTCTGGACACCGCCGTAGTAGACGCCGTACTTCGTGATGTCGACCGGCTCGGAAAGGAAGCAGGACGATGCATCCGAGACAAGGATCTTGCCCTTTGTGTTCGGAAGCTTATGGTACTTCGTGCCGTAGATTGTATTATTCTCGCAGATATAAACGTAATCTGCATTTTCATCGATCGGAAGATCGGAGCAGTCCGGGATATAACTGAAATTTTTATCCTCGGAAGAGGCGACCGCGTTGGCTTTTCCATACTTTGCCGCTTCCTTCCAGGCTTTCTTCGCCCAGTTACCGGTGATGATATAATCCGCGACACCATTTTTCATCAGGTTCATCGGAACCTGTGCAAACTGATGGTGCGCGCTTCCGGAAAGAAAGAGTACTTTATAATTGTCCGGGATCGACATCAGATCCCGGAGATCCGCCTCCGCCTCGTCGATGATATTCTGAAACATCGCCGATCTGTGGCTCATCTCCATCACGGACATACCGCATCCGCGATAATCAAGCATCTCCTCCTGTGCCTCTTTGAGTACCTCTACCGGAAGGCACGCCGGCCCAGCGGAAAAATTATATACTCTGCTCACTGACTTTTCCTCCATCCTAACTTCAAAACAGCGCTTACATTATAGGTTAGCGGATCGTTTTATGCAAGCCTCATCCGCTTCCCGCCGCGTACAGCGGTTCAGTCTTTCTGACGCTCCTCAAAATCCTTCTGGTCAAAAACTTCTCCGTTTGCTTTTCCGGCCGGAATCATCGGAAAGACCTTGTCCTCCGGCGCGATGATGCAGTCGAGGACCGCAGGACGGCCGCTTTCAATCGCCTTCTTCAGCGCCGGCGCAAATTCCTCCGGTTTTGTCACGCGGTATCCGTCCGCCCCCATAGCCTCCGCGACCTTGACGAAATCGACCTGATCGTTCAGGATCGTGTTGGAGTAATGTTTCTGATAAAACAACGTCTGCCACTGATAAACCATTCCGAGCACATGATTATTCAGGACGACTTCGATCACCGGAACCCCCGAGCGGGTCGCCGTCGCGATTTCATTCATATTCATGCGGAAGCATCCGTCTCCGGCTATGTTGATGACCGTCTTGTCAGGATTTCCGAATTTTGCCCCGATCGCGGCGCCGAGGCCGTATCCCATCGTTCCCAGACCGCCGGAAGTGATAAATGTATGCGGCTTCGTGAATTTGTAATACTGAGCCGCCCACATCTGATGCTGACCGACATCCGTACAGATGATCGCGTCGCCCTTCGTGATCTTGTAGATCTGGTCGACAATGAACGGCCCGTTCAGCGTCGCGTCCGTGACGGCGTCTCTCGAAAGTTTTTTGTTGGCCTCTACCTTCTCATGCCACTCTTCGCTTCTGTGCTCCTCGATCTGCGGCAGAATCCGGTCAAGAACGGCACGGATGTCCCCCGTCACCGAAGCATCCACGACGACATTTTTATTGATCTCGGCCGGATCTACATCGATCTGAAGAAGTTTCGCCTGTTTCGCGAAATTTTTCGGACTTCCCACATCGCGGTCCGAGAAACGGGCGCCGAGTATGATCATCAGATCACAGGCATACGTCGTCAGATTCGCACATTTTGTCCCGTGCATGCCGAGCATACCGATGTACAGATCATCCGTCTGCGGAAAAGCGCCCTGTCCCATGAGCGAATCGCAGACCGGCGCCCCGATTCTGTGCGCAAGCTCCGTAAGTTCTTTCTCTGCCTCCGAGATGATGCAGCCGCCGCCCGCGAAAATCATCGGGCGCTTCGCATGATTAATCAGATCCACTGCCCGATCGATGTCTTCGTCACGAATCGTATCCGTCACCGGCCCGATTTTTTCCGGATCCTTTCTCACATACTCACAGGTTCCTGCGGTGACATCCTTCGTGACATCCACGAGAACCGGGCCGGGACGCCCACTCTTCGCGATGGTGAACGCCCGGCGGATCGAATCCGCAAGTTTCGTGATGTCTTTTACGATCATGCTGTATTTTGTGACCGGCATCGTGATGCCCGCGATATCGACCTCCTGGAAGCTGTCGCGTCCCAGCAGTCCTTTCGAGACATTCGCCGTGATCGCGACGATCGGGACCGAATCCATGTACGCCGTCGCGATGCCCGTCACCAGATTTGTCGCGCCCGGGCCGCTCGTCGCCATACAGACGCCGACCTTCCCGGTCGTTCTCGCATAACCGTCCGCCGCATGCGACGCGCCCTGCTCATGAGACGTCAGCACATGGCGGATCTCCGGGTGTTTATAGAGTTCATCATAGACATTCAGGATCGCACCGCCCGGATATCCGAACACGGTGTCGACGCCCTGCTCTTTCAGACATTCGATGATGATCTGTGAACCGTTTAACTGCATCCTACTCTTCCTCTCCGTACTTTGTATTGTCTTTATTTCCCGCTCTGATTCAGAATTGCCCCCCGGTTCGCACTCGAGACGAGGCTTGCGTAGCGTGCGAGATAACCGGTCGTGACATTCGGCTCCTTCGGCTTCCAGGCCGCGCGGCGCCGTTCCAGCTCCTCATCGCTGACCTTCAGCTCAAGTTTGTAATTCGGGATATCGATGGAGATCATGTCACCTTCTTCAACAAGCGCGATCGGTCCGCCGACAGCCGCCTCCGGACTTACATGACCGATTGAAGCGCCTCTGGAGGCTCCGGAGAAGCGTCCGTCCGTGATCAGCGCCACTGAGCTTCCCAGTCCCATCCCTGCGATCGCAGAGGTCGGATTCAGCATCTCTCTCATTCCGGGACCGCCCTTCGGACCCTCGTAGCGGATGACGACGACGTCTCCCGCGACGATTTTTCCACTCTTGATCGCGTCAATCGCGTCCTCCTCGCAGTCAAATACACGGGCCGGTCCCTCGTGAACCATCATCTCCGGCACAACCGCAGAGCGTTTTACGACTGCGGTATCGGGTGCCAGATTACCCTTCAGAACTGCAATTCCACCGGTCTTCATGTACGGATTGTCGACCGGACGGATCACATCCGTATCACGGTTGACCACGCCTTTGATATTCTCACCGACGGTTTTCCCGGTCACTGTCATGCAGTCCAGATGAAGCAGATTGAGAGACGCGAGTTCATTCATAACGGCATAGATACCGCCTGCTTCATTCAGCTCCTCAATGTAATGCGGACCCGCCGGCGCCAGATGGCAGAGGTTCGGCGTCTTCTCGCTCAGCTCATTCGCCAGCTCCGCCTCAAAGTCAAATCCTGCCTCGTGCGCGATCGCCGGAAGATGCAGCATCGTATTTGTGGAGCAGCCGAGCGCCATATCGACGGTCAGCGCGTTCAGAAATGCGTCCTTCGTCATGACGTCACGCGGAAGGATATTCTTCTTGATGCACTCCATCACCTGCATGCCCGCATGCTTCGCGAGCTTCAGACGCGCCGAATAGACAGCCGGGATCGTGCCGTTTCCGCGCAGTCCCATGCCGAGCACCTCCGTCAGGCAGTTCATGCTGTTCGCGGTGTACATACCGGAACAGGATCCGCAGGTCGGGCAGACATTTTCTTCAAAATCACGGACATCATCCTCTGAAATCTTTCCGGCGGTGTATTCGCCGACCGCCTCGAACATCGAGGAAAGGCTGCGCTTTCTTCTGTGTACATGACCTGCGAGCATCGGACCGCCGCTGACAAATACAGTCGGAATATTGATACGCGCCGCAGCCATGAGCATTCCCGGAACGCTCTTGTCACAGTTCGGGATCATGACGAGACCGTCAAACCGGTGTGCCATCGCCACACATTCCGTCGAGTCCGCGATCAGGTCTCTCGTGACAAGCGAATATTTCATGCCGGAGTGGCCCATCGCGATGCCGTCGCAGACCGCGATCGCCGGGAAGACGACGGGAGTTCCGCCCGCCTCCGCCACGCCGAGTTTTACCGCTTCCGCGATCTTATCCAGATTCATATGACCCGGTACGATCTCATTGTATGAGGAAACAATGCCGATGAGCGGCCGTTCCATCTCCTCCTCAGTCATTCCGAGTGCGTTAAACAGACTTCTGTGGGGAGCCTGCTGCATTCCCTTTCTTGTTACATCACTTCTCATGTTGTACTGTCTCCTTTCCGGTTTTTCCCGCCTCTGAATACGGATACTGGAATCAAAAAGCGTTCAGACCCGCTCCGCGATCGCGTCACCCATCTCCGCCGTGCTGACCCTGGTGCAGCCATCCGCCATAATATCAAAGGTACGGTACCCGGCGGTCATCACCTGCTGCACCGCGGCCTCGACCGCATCCGCTTCCTTCTCGAGATCAAGTGAGAAGCGAAGCATCATCGCCGCGGAAAGTATCGTCGCGATCGGATTTGCCTTTCCTGTTCCGGCGATATCCGGCGCAGAACCGCCGCTGGGCTCATAGAGGCCGAATTTCGTCTCATTCAGACTTGCCGAAGAAAGCATCCCGATGGATCCCGTGATCATGCTCGCCTCATCCGACAGGATGTCTCCGAACATATTCTCGGTCAGAATGACGTCGAACTGCCCGGGATCCTTGACGAGCTGCATCGCACAGTTGTCGACGAGCATATTCTCCAGCGTGACATCCGGATAGTCGCGGGACACTTCCGCGACGATCTTTCTCCACAGCCGGGAGGAATCCAGAACATTCGCCTTGTCGACGCTCGTCACTTTCTTTCTTCTTTTCTCCGCGATCTCAAACGCGCGGACCGCGATTCTGCGGATCTCATCTTCATTGTATTTTAACGTATCAATGGCCGTTACCTTGCCGTTCTCCGTGAAGGTCTTCCGCTCTCCGAAGTACAGACCGCCCGTCAGCTCACGGACAATGATCAGGTCAAATCCGTCCGGGATCACCCGGTCGTGCAGCGGGCACGCGTCGCGCAGTTCCATGTAAAGTTTCGCCGGACGCAGGTTTGCGAACAGTCCCAGTGCCTTGCGGATCCCGAGAAGTCCCGCCTCCGGCCGCTTCGACGGCTCCAGCTTGTACCAGGGAGATGTTTTCGCGTCTCCTCCGATCGAGCCCATCAGAACCGCATCGCACGTTTTTGCCGCCGCGACCGTCTCGTCCGTGAGCGGTACGCCGTATGCGTCGATCGAAGCGCCGCCGAGCAGCAGCTCCTGATAATCAAACGTGTGACCGTATTTCTCACAAACCCGATCGAGAACTTTTTTCGCTTCCGTGACAATTTCCGGCCCGATGCCGTCGCCGCGGATCAATCCGATTTTTGCGTCCATTTTCAACCTTCCTTACTGAACGATTGCCGTTCATAAACTATTTTGCCGAATCAGCAAAAATATTTCTTTATAAAACGTTAATACCCATGATACTTCATGTGTTCTGAGATTTCAATAAAAAAACCAGATTGAGACAGCGGGGCGGATCCGGCCTGCGCCGAATCCGCCCCGCTTACAGTGACAAGAAGGAATCCTGTTCTATTATCTGCTGATGGTCATTTTCAGGGAATCGATAGAAGTTTGAAGCCCGGCTTCTACGCTCATCGTAAGATCTTCCATCTCAAGAGACACATAGCCGTCGTAGCCCATCATGTGAACAACGGAGAAAAATTCTTTCCACCATTTCAGATCCTTTCCACATCCGACCGCCACATAATTCCAGGTCCGCTTCGCGGACTCCGTTACCGGAAGAGTCTCCGGAAGGCCGTCTACATCGGCGATCCCCCGCTCGATGCGGGCGTCTTTTCCGTGTACATAGAAGATCTTATCTCCGAGGGCTCTCGCCGCCGCGATCGGATCCGCACCCATCACCATCATATGGGACGGGTCGAGGTTCAGCCCGAGCACATCGGAATCCGGTCCCACGACCTCGCAGAGTTTTCTGAATGTGCGCACATTATATACGAGCGCACCCGGGAATTCCTCGATGGCGATCTTTTTTACCCCGTTCTTTTTCGCGAACCGGCAAAATTCCGTCCACCACTGTGCCGCTTTTTTCCACTGATACTTCTCAGCTTCGACCATGTAGTTAAATCCGTCGTATTCTGGCCAGGAGACCGTTGAGGTCAGCCAGTTCGGGGTGGTGTCCCCCGGAGCACCTTCCGGAAGGCCGGACATACAGACGATGGTGTCTACACCCAGCAGTCCCGCGAGCTCGACGGTATCATGCATGGTCTTGCTGTGCGCTCTTCCCATCGGTGCGTTTACAAGGGGATTTCCGGAGCAGTTCAGTGCGGAAATCGCAAGCCCCCGCTTATCGATCTCAGCCTTGAACGCATTGCGCTTCGTCTCATCCCGAATCAGTTCCTCCGCCGACGGGATGAAAAAGCATCCGCCCCATCCGCCTGCAGTCAGCTCGATCGCGTCCAGGCCGTACGAAACGACCCGATCCAGCATCTCGGTGAAGGGAATTCTTCCAAATACATCTGTGCAGATTCCAAGTTTCATCGTAGCTTTATCCTTTCTGATATGAAATGTGATCCATTGTCATCCGTTGTCGTTTTATCCCCGGATCAGTCCAGATCATTGTCACCGTAGAAATCGGTCCATACGCAACCTTCATCTGCGGACTTCGCGCACGCGTTGATCCAGCGGATTCCGTCGATGCCGTGATCCAGATCCGGATAAATCATGTTCTCGATAAACGCCTCGTCGCCGCGGTCCTTCGCCGCCATCACCTGCGCGAATTTCGTGTACAGGTTTGCCCAGGACTCCGGAAGTCCCTCGAAATGAAGCGCGCCAAGTCTCTCCTGCTCCTGCGCGAGCGGATCGTTATAATCGCCGCCTCTTGTGAGCACCTGCGCCGGCTGCCCCTGAACCTCATAGATCAGGGTGTCGCACGCCCGGTCGTTCCACTCAAGGGATGCTTTGGATCCGACGATCCGGATGTGCTGGGAGCTCATATCACCCGCGTTGACGGCGGACGCCCACATCCGTCCGACGGCGCCGTTCTCATAGCGCATCAGCACGTATGCGTTGTCCTCCAGCGGATACCGGCTGCCGACGAACGCCTGACGGTCGCAGAGAACCTCTTTCAGCTTCATGTCAGAGGTGACCAGCTGAGACATATAGAACGTGTGAGTGGAAAGATCACCCAGAACGAAGGAGCGTCCGACCTTCTTCGGATTCACTCTCCATTTCTGACCCTCCGCCTTCACATCCGCCTCCGCGTTGCAGCCATAACCGTGGGTATAGCGAAGATCGACCATATTCACTTTTCCGATCATTCCTTTTTCGATCATCGCTCTCATCTGGAGCAGCATCGGGAACCCGGAAAATCCGTAGGTGACACAGACCACCTTGTTCATCTTCTTTGCCAGTGCCCTGATTTCCTCACCCTCTTTGACGGTAAAAAACAGCGGTTTTTCGCAGATCACATGCAGGCCGGCTTCCAGCGCCGCCTTGCAGACCTCGAAATGAAGGAAGTTCGGCGTAGCGATATCGACCGCCTCGACGCCGTCCTCGCGCTTTGCCTCCTCCGCAAACATCGTCTTGTAATCCGGATAACACCGGTTCACATCCATGTTCAGAGCTGCTCCGAAATCCTTCGCTCTCTGCGGATCGACATCAAACGCAGACGCTACAAGCTGAAAATTCGTGTTGTCCATCAGCGCACCGAGACGATGCTTGTATCCCACCTGGCTGGTGCGGCCTCCGCCGACAATTCCCCATCTGTACGGTCTGTCAATTTTTTTCTCACCAATGTTCATTTTTATTATCCACCTTTCCGGCGAAAGGCACCGATGGCGTTATGAAAACCGAGGTGCTTTCGCTCTTTCAACTTTAATGAAACGGTACTGTAAATAAGCTACTGCAAAACCGGTCTCCCGGAACACTCTGAACTGCTCTGTGTTTATGATTCCTGGTAAGATCCCATATCCTTCAGCTTCTGGATGTAATCATCGACACTGTCCGAATCGACGATCGTATAACCGGAATCGATAAATTCCTTAATCTTTTCTCCGTTGATGGCGTTCACAACTGCTTCGACCGCCTTATATCCCATGTCGTAACCGTTCTGAGCGATGTCCATCTGCATCGTTCCTGCCTTGATCGCGTTTGTGGATGCGTTCGTTCCGTCAAATCCGCACTGAAGCGTCTTGTTGAAAGCCTCGCTGTCTGCATCGCTGATCACCTTGGATGCCGCCATCGCGAAGACATCCGCTGTGGAGAACACAATGTCGATTCCGTCCGGATATTTCTGCATCAGGCCTTCCATGGCCAGCGCCGCCTGATCCGGGCTCATATCGGTATACTGAACATCGACGACCTCGCCTCCCGCTTCCTCGACGCCTTCTTTGTACCCTTTCAGCCGCGCGTCGTGGGTCGGGTCTCCCTGAGTGCCGGTAATAACCGCTGCGGTCGGCTTGTCAACGCCGCTCTTTTTCACTTTCTCGACTGCGGCTTTCGCGCCTTCCCTTGTCGCGTTCTCGTTTCCGGTTCCGATAAAGGACAGTTTCTTGTCCGATTGAAAATCCGTATCAACCGCCACAATCGGTTTCTCCGCGTTCTGACAGAGTGTCGCGCAGGAATCTGCCTGAATCGGCGCAAATACATAGCCGTCATAATCATCCGTTGAAAGTGCGGTCTCAATCGCGTTGTTCTGCTCATCGTAGGAGGTCTGCGACGTCGGCGCCATGTAATCAACCGATACATTCGGATGCTCCTCACAGTATCCGTCGGCTCCTGCCTTGACTCTCATAAAATGCTCGTCGTTCGTTTTCACGATCATGCTCAGCCTGATGGTTTTGCCATTCGCCGCGGATCCGGATGATACCGATGATCCTGAAGCAGCGGTGCTTCCCTTTGAAACGGATCCCGCGTCTGCGGACGATCCTCCGGAGGATGTTCCTCCGCACCCTGCCAATGAAACTGCCACCGCCGCGGCCAATGCGATTGCTGTAATTCTCTTTCTCATGTTCCTGTCTCCTTATACCTGTTTACCCTCATCCTTCAACGAATTCGTTCGATTACGAGACCGGTATCTCTTACTTTCAAAAAAATCTGGAGCTCCGGGCCTTCTTACCATCGCTCCTCTGAGAGACCGGTATCTCTCTTTCTGATCATTAATATACTTCTCTTTTTCTTCCCTGTCTACCGTGAAACTGTTTAATCTTGATTTTCTATTTTTGTGCAAATCTTCCCATTTGCGAGACCGGTATCTTCCATCATGCTTTCCGGAACTTATCACCCGGCGGTTCTGATGTGACACGAAAATTTCAGTCTCCGATGTTTTCCCGGATGAGGATCTCATTCGTCGTGTAATAGATTTCCCGGTCCGGCTGCTTGTGATAGACCAGGTATTCAAACAGGAGCCGCATCGCGAGCCGCCCCTGCGTCTCCAGATTTCCGCTGATCGTGCAGCCGATTTTGCCCGTCTTGACCAGATACGTAATTTTCGGGTAATTCTCGTAACAGATGACCTTCATCTTTTTCAGTCTTCCACTGACATCCGCCGCCTGCACGATCTCCGGGACCGCTCCGCAGGTGATAAAAAGTCCGTCCAGCTCCGGATGCGCCTCCAGCATCTGCCGCGTCTGATCATAGGGACTCGCGTCGGACTCCATCAGATCCGTCACCGCAGTAATTGCCAGGTTCGGATACCGCCCGTTCACCGTCTCCGTAAACGAGTCCTCCCGCTCGCGCAGCGCCTGCAGATTGCGCCGCGTGACGATACCGATTTTCCCGCCCTGCGGCATGGCGATATCAAACAGCCTCGCAGCCAGCCGGCCGGACTGCACCATATTTTGTCCGACGTACGCCAGGCGGCCGGAATTTTTCAGGTCCGAATTCATTGTCACGAAGGGGATGCCGGCGTCCCGATACTCGAGAAGCGCCTGTTCCACCTCCGGATCTCCGATGGGGAGCACCACAGCGCCGGAAATTTTCTCTTTTCTCAGCTCCCGGAGCACTTTCGCCTGCTCCGCTGCGCCTCCGGATACAACGCGCTGCTCAATTTTAATATTAAAATTCGAAAAATCCGGGGTAACAAGACGCATACCGTCCAGAAGTGCTTCCACCGAATCAACGTTCGAAGCGAACACGGCCGCGATCGTCATCGCGCGCTTCTGGTAATTCATCGCCTTCGCAAGCGGATTCGGCTGATAATGATGTTCTTCGAGCAGTTTTCTGATCTCCGCCCTTTTCTTGTCGCTGACACCCGGCCGGTTGTGAATCACCTTATCCACCGTAGATTTATGAACACCGGCCATATTTGCAATATCCTGAAGCGTCACACCCATCATCAAACTCTCCTTTTCCGGATTTACCCGTCTCTGCAAACAGCAAAGACCGCTCCCGTCCTTCTCTGAGGCCGGAGCGGTCTTTGCAAAACCCGTTCGGGACTTATTTTTTCTTATCCTCCGCTTTCGCGTCCTTTTTCGCAGGAGCACTCTTTTCCTGCTTCTTCACAGCATCCGCCGGCTTTTCAACCTGAGAGATCGCCTGTTTCTTCATCGGAATTCTGCAATTCCGGTTATTTCCGAACTCAACGATGACATCCTCATCTCCGACATCGATGACGACTCCGTAGAATCCGCTCGTCGTAACAACTGCATCTCCCGGTTCCATCGCTCTGAGCATCGCGTCAAGGCGTTTCTGCTCCTTCCGCTGCGGACGGATCATGATAAAATACATGATCGCAATCAGCGCGACCATCATGATAACCATACTCATCATGCCGCCGCTTGCACTGGCTGTACTGCTGGCTAAAATCATTTTCATTCCTCCAATTATATACATATGCCAAAATCTGTAACTGCCGATTTGCACATAAAACTATTCTACACAACGAGGTCGGTCAGGGCAAGGCTTTTTTGTGCCTTTCCCGGCAATCGCTTCATTCCCCCTCAAGTGTTCCGAGCATTTCTTTTTTATAGGAAGAATACCGTCCTTCCCGGATTGCTGCGCGGATTTCCTCCATCAGGTGATTGTAGAACCAGAGATTATGCAGGACGCAGAGCCGCATCCCGAGCATCTCTTTTGCCTTGAGAAGATGACGGATATACGCCCGCGAATAGCGGCTGCATGCCGGACACCCGCATCCTTCTTCGATCGGCCGGCCGTCCAGCTCGTACTTCGCGTTGAAAAGATTGAGATGGCCATGCTTTGTGTAGACATGACCATGGCGACCGTTGCGGCTCGGATAGACGCAGTCGAAGAAATCCACTCCCCGGTCGACTGCCTCCAGAATGTTCGCAGGCGTCCCGACCCCCATCAGATAGACCGGTTTCTCCCTCGGCAGCTCCGGTACGACGTGATCGAGAATGTCGTACATCTGCTCATGCGTCTCGCCGACCGCCAGACCGCCGACCGCGTATCCGGGAAGATCCAGCTCACGGATCATTTTCGCGTGTTCGACCCGGATGTCCGTATAAACCGCTCCCTGATTGATGCCGAACAAAAGCTGTTCCCGGTTGATCGTGTCCTCCCGTGCGTTCAGCTCTTTCATTTTTTTCCGGCAGCGGACGAGCCAGCGGTACGTCCGTTCGACAGACGGCCGCACATAGGAACGGTCCGCCACGCTCGAGGGACATTCGTCAAACGCCATCGCGATCGTCGACGCAAGATTCGACTGAATCTGCATACTCTCCTCCGGTCCCATAAAAATCCTGTGACCGTCGATATGTGAGCGGAATGTCACCCCTTCTTCCTTAATATTACGGAGATCGGCGAGCGAGAACACCTGAAATCCACCCGAATCCGTCAGAATCGGCCGGTTCCAGGACATGAATTTATGAAGACCTCCGAGCTTCTTCACAACCTCGTCGCCCGGGCGGAGGTGGAGATGATATGTGTTCGAGAGCTCGATCTGCGTCCCGATCCGCTCCAGATCCTCCGTCGATACCGCGCCCTTGATTGCCGCGGCCGTCCCGACATTCATGAATACAGGCGTCTCAACCGTCCCGTGCACCGTCTCAAATGTAGCGGACTTCGCTCTTCCCTCTTCCGCAACAATTTTGTATTCAGCCATAACTTCTCCAGAATTCTTTTGATTAAAACAACAGTTAGATCTGTATTTTACACCCTCTCCCGGCTGTTATCCATCCCAAATTCCGTCACACCGCGGAGGATTTTAGACTTTTTTTATGAATCCCCCGGCTGATGAAAGGTTGTACAAAATTTTATTCGGGCGTATAATGTGCCCTGTATAGATAGAAGGAGAGTACTGAATGAACAATCAGAACGAATACAAACTTGGCATCGATATTGGCTCAACCACGGTCAAAATCGCGATACTGGACGGAGAAGACAATCTTCTGTTCTCTGATTACCAGCGTCATTTTGCTAAAATCCAGGAAACCCTCGCCGAACTGCTCGGCAAAGCTCTCGGTGTGACCGGTGAGCTGAACGTACATCCGGTGATCACCGGAAGCGGCGGCCTGACACTGGCGAACAACCTCGGGGTCCCGTTTACCCAGGAGGTCATCGCGGTATCGACCGCACTGCAGCACTATGCTCCGCAGACGGACGTCGCGATCGAGCTGGGCGGTGAAGATGCGAAAATCATATATTTTGAGAACGGCAACATCGAGCAGCGCATGAACGGCGCGTGCGCGGGAGGAACCGGATCCTTCATCGACCAGATGGCAGCGCTTCTGCAGACAGACGCGCCGGGACTGAATGCGTATGCAAAGGATTACAAAGATATCTATCCGATCGCCGCGCGGTGCGGCGTTTTCGCGAAAACGGACATTCAGCCGCTTATCAACGAGGGGGCGACGAAACCGGATCTTTCCGCGTCCATCTTTCAGGCGGTCGTAAATCAGACGATCTCCGGACTCGCATGCGGAAAACCGATCCGCGGCCACGTCGCATTCCTTGGCGGCCCGCTGCACTATCTGTCCGAGCTTCGCGCGGCATTTATCCGCACACTGAAGCTGGATGACGAGCACGCGATCGTGCCGGAAAATTCCCACCTGTTCGCGGCGATCGGTTCTGCCCTGAACTACCGGGAGGAGAGTGCCGAGTCGCTCACGGACATGAAAGAACGCCTCGAGCACGGCATCCGGATGGAATTTGAGGTCGCCAGAATGGAACCTCTGTTCGCGAGCGAGAAAGATTATCAGGATTTTCTGGACCGTCAGGCGACAAATAATGTCGCGACGGCTGACTTTTCGGAATATGAGGGAAATTGTTACCTCGGCATCGACGCCGGCTCGACAACAACGAAAGCTGCCGTCGTCGGCGAGGATGGTTCTCTGCTCTATTCATTTTACAGCAACAACAACGGCAGCCCTCTTGCCACCGCGATCCGCGCGATTCAGGACATTTACAGCAAAATGCCTGATTCCGCCCGCATCGCGTACGCCTGCAGCACAGGCTACGGCGAGGCGCTGATCAAATCGGCGCTGATGCTCG
Source organism: uncultured Lachnospiraceae bacterium (assembly GCA_902797025.1). Taxonomy (GTDB): domain Bacteria; phylum Bacillota; class Clostridia; order Lachnospirales; family Lachnospiraceae; genus CADBRN01. The sequence continues at coordinate 4,060 of CADBRN010000069.1, read as the reverse complement.
ACGAGGGCGAGGTCGAGACGATCGCACACTACACCGCCGCGGCATTTTTCGAGCCGGATGTGGACTGCATCCTCGACATCGGCGGCCAGGACATGAAGTGCATCAAGATCAAAAATCACGCGGTCGATTCCGTCATGCTGAATGAGGCGTGCTCTTCCGGCTGCGGGTCCTTCATCGAAAACTTCGCCGAATCCCTCGGCTACAGTGTACAGGATTTCGCGAAGGAAGCGCTGTTCGCAAAACACCCGATCGACCTCGGAACGCGCTGCACCGTCTTCATGAATTCAAAGGTAAAACAGGCGCAGAAGGAGGGCGCGACGGTCTCGGATATCTCCGCCGGTCTGTCGTATTCGGTCATCAAGAACGCGCTCTATAAGGTCATCCGGGTTTCCGACGCTACGGAACTCGGAAAACATATCGTCGTACAGGGCGGCACGTTCTATAACGACGGGATTCTCCGCGCATTCGAACGCATCGCGGACTGTGAGGCGATCCGTCCGGACATCGCCGGAATCATGGGCGCCTTCGGCGCAGCTCTGATCGCGCGCGACCGCTGCGAGGGAAAAGAGACGACGATGCTGCCGATCGATAAGATCAATGCCCTGCAGTATTCCACGAAAATGGCGACATGCAAGGGCTGCACAAACCGCTGCCGTCTGACCGTGAACCGCTTCTCCGGCGGCCGGCAGTTCATCAGCGGAAACCGCTGTGAGCGCGGTATCGGCAAGGAAAAAAATGCCGACCACATTCCGAACCTCTATGAGTTCAAATACAACCGGCTTTTCGGTTACACGCCGCTCACAGAGGATGAGGCGCCGCGCGGCAAAATCGGCATCCCGCGCGTGCTGAATATGTACGAAAATTATCCGCTGTGGTTCACCTTCTTCACGAAGCTCGGCTATCAGGTTGTGCTCTCCCCGACGTCCAGCCGGCGGATCTACGAGCTCGGCATCGAGTCGATTCCCAGCGAATCGGAATGCTACCCTGCGAAGCTGTCTCACGGTCACGTGACCTGGCTGATCCGCCAGGGAATTAAAACAATCTGGTATCCGTGCATTCCGTACGAACGGAACGAATTTCCGGAGGCGGTCAATCACTACAATTGCCCGATCGTCACCTCGTACGCAGAAAATATCAAGAACAATGTCGACGAGCTGAAGGATCCGTCCATCACCTTCATGAACCCCTTCCTCGCGCTGACGAACGAAAAAGTGCTCACAGACGAGCTTGTCAAGGTATTCCGCACCATCCCGGAGGATGAGGTGCGCGCCGCTGCTCACGCCGGATGGATCGAGATGGAAAACGTCCGACATGACGTCGAGAAGAAGGGCGAAGAAGTTCTCCGGTGGATGGAAGAAAACGGCCGCCACGGCATCGTTCTGGCCGGCCGGCCGTACCATATTGATCCCGAAATCAACCACGGAATTCCGGATATGATCAATTCTTACGGCGTCGCGGTTCTCTCTGAGGATTCGGTCTCGCACTTAAAGCCGATCGAGCGCCCAACCCGCGTCAACGACCAGTGGATGTACCACACGCGTCTTTACGCGGCGGCGAATTTTGTCAACACCAGGGATGATCTGGATCTCATCCAGCTGAATTCCTTCGGATGCGGCCTCGACGCCGTCACGACGGATCAGACGTATGAGATTCTTGATTCCTGCGGAAAGATCTACACCTGCCTGAAGATCGATGAGGTCAACAACCTCGGCGCGGTCCGCATCCGCGTCCGCTCTCTTCTCGCCGCGATCCGCGCCCGGGAGAAAAACCACGAAAAGCGCAAGATGCACTCCTCCGCCCAGAAGCGCGTCATCTTCACGAAGGAAATGCGGAAAGAAGGATACACGATCCTCTGCCCTCAGATGTCGCCGATTCATTTTTCTCTGATTGAGGCGGCATTCAACGCCAGCGGCTACAACTTCGTCGTTCTGCCGAACGACACGAAGGGCGCGGTTGATGAGGGTCTGAAGTATGTCAACAACGACGCGTGCTACCCCTCTCTGATCGTCGTCGGTCAGATGATGGAGGCGCTGCAGTCCGGAAAATATGATCTGAATAAAACCGCCCTGGTCATGAGTCAGACCGGAGGAGGCTGCCGCGCATCCAACTACGTCGGATTTATCCGGCGCGCGCTGAAAAAGGCCGGAATGGAACAGATACCGGTCATCTCCGCGAATCTGGTCGGACTCGAGGGAAATCCCGGGTTCAAAATCACGCCGGGACTCGCGATGCGCGTTGTCTACGCTGCCGCATTCGGGGATATTTTCATGAAATGCCTGTACCGCATGCGCCCCTACGAGCGCGTGAAAGGCTCGGCGAACCGTCTTCACAAAAAATGGGAGCGCATCGTGACGAACTTCCTGACCGGCCCGCACGTGTCGCACCAGAAATATAAGCAGCTGTGCCACGCGATCATCCGCGATTTTGACCGGCTCCCGATCACCGATGAAAAGAAGCCGCGCGTAGGCATCGTCGGAGAGATTCTTGTCAAGTACTCTCCGCTGGCGAACAACCACCTCGTGGACCTTCTCGAACAGGAAGGCGCGGAGGCAGTCGTTCCGGACCTGATCGATTTCTTCCTGTACAGCTTCTACAACTCCGGGTTCAAGCACGAGCATCTCGGAGGGAAGAAGTCCTCCGCGACCTGGACATCTCTGGGCATCAAGGGAATCGACTGGCTGCGGAAGGCGGCATCGGACGAATTCCGGAAGAGTGAGCACTTCACTCCGCCGGTTGCGATTGAAACGATCGCAGAGTACGCCTCTCCGATCGTTTCCGTCGGAAATCAGACCGGCGAGGGATGGTTCCTGACCGGCGAGATGATGGAGCTGATCCACGGCGGCGTCGAAAATATCATCTGCATCCAGCCCTTCGCCTGCCTGCCGAATCACATCGTCGGAAAGGGCGTCATCAAGGCGATCCGGCAGCGTTATCCGAAAGCGAATATCGCAGCGATCGACTACGATCCGGGCGCTTCGGAAGTCAACCAGCTGAACCGCATCAAGCTGATGCTCACGACCGCAATGAAAAACCTGAAGGCTGAAGAAGAAATGACTGTGGCTACCGTTTAATCAGCTGACAACAACAAACTCCCGCATCTTTCCGGGAACGCTTCGCTTTCTTCACACAAAAAGCGTCCTTTCAGAAAGATGCGGGAGTTTTTATTTGTCTAGTGCCGCAGTGTCGGGTCGGAATACACATCCGTGAATCGGGCCATAAAGGATGGACGGATTCCCTCGCGCGTCAGATGCGAGATATCTCCGATCCGCAGCGCGCGCAGGCATGCGACGCCCCGCTCCCGCTCTTCCGTGATCAGCTCGGTCACCGAGGTGGTCTGCATACAGATGCCGTTAAACAGGGCGAAGGGCGAGACATTCCAGATATGAGAAAGCAGCACCGTGGTCACTCCGTAATGGCAGAAAAATGCGATCGTCAGGCGGTTTTCTTTTTTTACATGATAATACGGTCCGCTTCGTTCGTAACCGTACTCTGCAAGCAACTTGTCAAACGATGCGGTGACCGAATCGTAGACCTCGTTTAAATCGCTGTGATGAGCGGTCACGGAATTCCGCCAGGTGGATGCCCATTCCGGAGATCGGTCGGCAGAAGAAGATCCTTCCGCGTATTGCGGCGTCCCGAGATATCGCGGATCCTCCATCGCTGCGGACGGAAGCATATCCCAGACGATCCGGTCACGGCGGAATTTTCCGGTCTCCGGATCAATCCGTGTGTCCGGGTATGCCCGTTCCAGAAAATCATTTCCGCTGACATCCAGCTTTGCGGGAAATTCCTGCAGCCAGCCGAGCGTCTCCGCCTTCATTCCCAGCGCTTTCCCGCAGAATGCGGCCGTCTCCTGCGCACGGCCGAGCGGCGACTGGTACATGACATCGATTCCTTCTTCCCCGATATGACGGGCGAGTGCCTCCGCCTCGTTTCTTCCCTGTTCCGTGAGTGAGTCCGTCTTATAATCCGGATCCCCGTGCCGTATGAACAATAAGCGCATGACCGTCCCTCCTGTATTTATGTGTCCGCTTCCTGTGCTGTGACAGGCCCGGTCATA
>CADBRN010000068.1 GCA_902797025.1 uncultured Lachnospiraceae bacterium | reverse complement strand
GAAGGAGATAAAATGGGAAACGTCAGACGCGTTTATGTAGAAAAAAAACCGGAGTTTGCCGTGGCGGCGAAGGATCTCAGACATGAGTTGCGCCACTATCTCGGGTTCGGACAGGTGACAAATGTACGTATCCTCATCCGCTATGATGTGGAAAATGTCAGTGACAGGGTCTTTGACGAGGCATGCAGGGTTGTTTTCGCCGAGCCGCCGGTCGATATATTGTATCATGAAACATTTCCGATGAGCGGGGACGAGCAGGTTTTTTCGGTCGAGTATCTGCCGGGACAGTTTGATCAGAGAGCAGATTCCGCGGAACAGTGTATCCGTTTTCTGAAGGGGGACGAAGAGCCGGTAATCCGTACCGCGACGACCTATGTGATCCGGGGCGGCCTCTCGGAGGAGGAGCTTGCACGCGTGAAGGAACATTGCATCAATCCGGTCGACTCAAGAGAGACCGGACTGGAGAAGCCGGATACGCTGGTGATGACCTTCCCGGAGCCGGATGATGTGGCAATCTTCGGCGGATTCAAGGATATGGATGAGAGCGCGCTGCGCGGACTCTATGATTCTTTGAATCTTGCGATGACATTCCGGGATTTCCGCTTTATTCAGGATTATTTCAAGACGGAAGAAAAGCGCGACCCGTCCGTGACGGAAATCCGGGTGCTTGACACGTACTGGTCGGATCACTGCCGTCATACGACGTTCCAGACGGAGCTGACCGACGTGACCTTCGGAGAGGGCGATTACAAAAAGCCGATCGTTGATTCCTATAACCGTTATCTCGATGACCGGGCGGTCCTCTACAAAGGACGGGACGACAAATATCTCTGCCTGATGGATCTGGCGCTGATTGCGGCGAAAAAGCTGAAGGCAGAAGGGAAACTTACCGATCAGGAGGAGTCGGACGAGATCAACGCGTGCAGCATCGTGGTTCCGGTCGACGTCGACGGAAAATACGAGGAGTGGCTGATCAATTTCAAGAATGAGACGCACAACCATCCGACGGAGATCGAACCGTTCGGTGGTGCGGCGACGTGTCTCGGCGGAGCGATCCGTGATCCGCTTTCCGGAAGAACCTACGTCTATCAGGCGATGCGTGTGACCGGTGCGGCGGATGTGACGGCTCCGGCGAGTCAGACACTTCCGGGCAAGCTGCCTCAGAAAAATCTGACGCGCGGCGCTGCGCGGGGCTACAGTTCATACGGAAACCAGATCGGACTGGCCACCGGATATGTGAAGGAAATCTATCATCCGGATTATGTCGCGAAACGGATGGAGATCGGAGCGGTTATGGGTGCCGCGCCGAGGCGTGCCGTCGTCCGGAAAACTTCGGATCCGGGCGATGTGATTATCCTGCTGGGCGGAAGAACCGGGCGTGATGGAATCGGAGGAGCGACGGGATCTTCCAAGAAGCACACCACTGAGTCCCTCTCCACCTGCGGAGCAGAGGTTCAGAAGGGTAATGCCCCGACGGAGCGCAAGCTTCAGAGGATGTTCAGAAGAGAAGAAGTCAGCCATATGATCAAGAAGTGCAACGACTTCGGCGCCGGCGGCGTATCGGTTGCGATCGGCGAACTGGCGGACGGACTTCTGATCGATCTTGACAAGGTTCCGAAGAAATATGCGGGTCTGGACGGGACGGAACTTGCGATTTCCGAGTCCCAGGAGAGAATGGCGGTCGTCGTCGCGCCGGAGGATGAGAAGAAGTTTCTTGCCTATGCGGCCGAGGAGAACCTCGAGGCGGTCCGCGTCGCGGTCGTCACGAAGACCCCGAGACTGATTCTGACCTGGAGAGGGAAAGAAATCGTCAACCTTTCGCGGGCATTTATGAATACGAACGGAGCGCATCAGGAGACGAAGGTATTTGTCGACATCCCGGACCGCGCCGGCTGCGCGCTCGGAAGACACTGGGATTTCTGGGATGTGAAGCAGGAGTGGAAGAACGCGCTCGCTGACCTGAATGACTGTTCCCAGAAGGGCCTGGTCGAGATGTTTGACTCCTCGATCGGCGCAGCGAGTACGCTGATGCCTTACGGCGGAAAATATCAGATGACCGAGACCCAGGCGATGGTCGCCAAGGTGCCGGTACAAAACGGCGAGACGAATACCGTGACGATGATGAGTTATGGATTCGACCCGTACGTTTCGAGCTGGAGCCCCTACCACGGAGCAGTCTATGCGGTCACGGAGTCGATCGCGCGGATCGTCGCTTCGGGCGGAGATTTCCGGAAGATACATTTTACGTTCCAGGAATATTTCCGCAGGATGAGTGAGGATCCGGAGAGATGGAGCCAGCCGTTTGCCGCGCTGCTCGGTGCGTATGAGGCGCAGATGCGTTACGGCCTCGCGTCGATCGGAGGCAAGGACAGTATGTCCGGAAGCTTCAATGAGATCGACGTTCCACCGACGCTCGTTTCGTTCGCGGTTGATGTCGCCAGAATTTCCGATGTCGTCACGCCGGAACTGAAAAAAGCGGGAAACCGGCTTGTATGGGTCCGCATTCCGCGTGACGAATACGATCTTCCGGTTTACGAAGAAGTGATGGATCTCTATGACCGGGTACACAAAGATATGGAAGCGGGACGCGTCGTATCTGCCTATGCGCTCGACCGATTCGGTATCGCCCCGGCCCTCTCCAAGATGGCCTTCGGCAACGGTCTCGGATTCCGGATTGAACACAACATCGACCGGAGAGATCTCTTCAGCCCGCTGTTCGGCGATCTCGTGCTCGAGGTGAAAGACGGTGAAGTCGGAAATCTCGCAGTCACCTATACGCTGATCGGTGAGGTAGCGGACGACGGAATGTTCCGCTACGGCGAGATCGCTCTTTCTGGGAAGGAAGCGCTCGAAGCCTGGAGCAAACCGCTTGCGGGTGTCTTCAGACAGAAATCCGATGAAGAGGCGAAGGGTGGGGAAATCCCGGACACCGGTCTTTATACGGAGAAAAACATCCATATCTGTTCGCATAAAATCGGAAAACCGACCGTCTTCATCCCTGTGTTCCCGGGAACGAACTGCGAGTACGACAGCGCGAGGGCGTTCGAGAAGGCCGGGGCTTCCGTGATCACGAAGGTATTCCGGAATCTTTCGGCGGCGGACATCATGGATTCGGTTGATGAATTTAAAAACGCGATCGGAAAATCCCAGATCATCATGTTCCCCGGCGGGTTCTCCGCCGGTGATGAGCCGGACGGCTCTGCGAAATTCTTCGCGACCGCATTCCGGAATGCGAAGATCCGGGAAGCGGTTGAGGATCTGCTGCAGAAGCGTGACGGACTTGTGCTGGGAATCTGCAACGGATTCCAGGCTCTGATCAAGCTCGGACTCGTTCCGTATGGCGCGATCGTCGGGCAGAAGGAGGATTCGCCGACTCTGACCTATAACACGGTCGGACGTCATATCTCAAAGATGGCGTACATCAAGGTTGTCTCGAACAAGTCCCCGTGGCTTGCGGGCGCAGAGAACGGCGGCGTATACACGATGCCGGCGTCCCACGGCGAGGGCCGTTTCGTGGCGGACCGCGAGTGGATCGAGAAGCTCCAGAAGAACGGGCAGATCGCTACGCGATACTGTGACCTGGACGGAACCTTCACCGATGATGAGTACTGGAACATCAATGGTTCCTACTTCAACATCGAGGGTATCACGAGTCCGGACGGCCGCGTCTACGGTAAGATGTGTCACGCAGAGCGCCATGGAGACGGCGTCGCGGTCAATATCAGCGGCAATCAGGACATGAAGCTGTTTGAATCGGGAGTCCGTTATTTTACGAAATAAGCGTTTTGAAACATTTTAGGAGTAAGTATAGAAAAAGCAGTTTAGGGAGGAATGAATTGTGGACAGTGGCCCCTGGATAATTCCGGTGCTTCTGCAGATAGCACTGATCGCGGTGAACGGAATTTTTTCCTGCGCGGAATTTGCGGTCGTCTCGATCAGCGAAACAAAATTGGAAAAACTGGCGGATGACAGGGATAAGAAAGCGGCGGTGCTCCTGAAGCTGAAACGGACACCGGCCAGACTGCTCTCGACCATACAGGTGGCGATCACCCTCGCCGGTTTCATGGGCAGTGCGTTTGCATCGAACAGTTTCGCAGACCGGTTCGTGCATCTGCTCGCAAAAGCCGGCATCGAGATGCACACCTCGGTCGCGATCATCCTGATCACCATTATCCTTGCGTACTTCTCGCTGGTGTTCGGTGAACTCGTACCGAAACGCCTCGCGATGAAGAATCCGGAGGGAGTCGCGCTGGGCGTGGCGAGAATGCTGAGGGTCGTATCGATCATCTTCTGGCCCCTTGTGTGGCTGCTTTCCGTCTCGACGAACGGGGTGCTCCGGATGATCGGAATCGATCCGGACGCAGAGGAAGAAGAAGTGACCGAGGAAGAGATCCGCATGATGGTTGATGCGGGAAATGAGAAGGGCACGATCGATGAAGACGAGAAGGAAATGATCCAGAACGTCTTCGAATTCGACGATATCACCGCGGATGAGATCTGCACCAGAAGGATGGACTGCACGATTCTCTACGAGGAGGACAGCGTCGATGACTGGAGGAAGGCGATTCATGAGAGCCGCCACACGCTCTTCCCGTTCTGCCGCGAGACGGCCGATGATGTCGTCGGTGTGCTGAACGCAAAGGACTTCTTCCGGGTCGACAGTGAGAGCCGCGACAGCCGTGATGAAATCATCGCGGAAGCGGTCAGGCCTGCGTACTTTGTACCCGGATCCATCAAGGCGGATGCGCTGTTTTCCAATATGCGGAGGACAGGGAATTATTTCGCGATCGTACTGGATGAGTACGGCGGCATGGACGGGATCGTCACGGTCCGGGATGTCATCGAGGAGGTTGTCGGCGATATTATCGAGCCGGATGAGGAGCTGAAGCCGAAAGATATTGTTCAGATATCGGATTCCACCTGGAGAATTCAGGGAAGTGCCCAGCTTGACGAGGTTGCAGAAAAACTGAAGGTTACGCTTCCGCTGGATGAGTACGATACGTTCGGAGGTTATATTTTCGGCCAGCTCGGCGAGATACCGGAGGATGGAACACGGTTTGAGCTGGAAACACAGGATCTGCACATCCGTGTCTTTGAACTCCGTGATCACAGGATCGAGGGGACAATTGTCCGGGTCCTTCCGAAAAAGGACGCGGAAAAGCCGGAGGATGCGGACGATAAAGCCCAGAAGGATAGCTGAGCCGCTTTCTTGCTTTTTCAAATTGCTTCGATTATACTAAATTAACATCATTAAAATTTACCTGGATAGGATGGGATTGAAATGGGTTTACTGGAAGAGTGGCGTAAGACCGCATACAATCAGGAAGAAGAGCCTGAAAAACTGCAGAAATTCTGGGACGGATACTTTCAGATCGAAAAAGGGATCTACGAGCAGCTGCTTGCGGACCCGAAAACCGAAGTGAAGGGAAGCGTCAGGGAGCTTGCTGAAAAATACGGCACCGACATCATGACGATGGTCGGATTTCTGGACGGGATCGATGAGAGCCTCATCACACCAAATCCGATCGCGGACAGCCTGACCGAGGATACGGTCTGCAGCCTTGCTTTCGACACGAAGAAACTGTACAAGAACATGGTGGACGCGAAGGCGGACTGGCTCTACAACCTGCCGCAGTGGGATGCGATCTTCACGAAGGGGGAGCAGAAGGAGCTGTATCTGGAGCAGAAGAAGTCGAATACCGTCGTGAAGGGCAAAAAAATCGGAAGAAACGATCCGTGTCCGTGCGGGAGCGGCAAAAAGTACAAATACTGCTGCGGAAGAAACAAATAAGTAAATAAGTACAGAAGAAACTCTGCAGCTTATTCAATCAGCAATGTTGATTTGAGATGGGGATTCGGGATCCGAATACAGGCCGGCCGGCCTTCACCGGATCCGCGGGTCCTCAGTTTCTATCAGATGAATCACCAGAAACCGGGAGGGGAGCGGCGGATGATTTTCGGAATCGACATCGGGAACAGCAACGTGATGTTCGGCGGCATCGATGATGACGGCGTCATTTTCCGCGAGGAGATCGCGACGGATCCGAACCGGACGGCGATCGAGTATGCCATCGATTTTAAGACGGCACTGGAGATCTTCGGAATCCGGACCGATTCGGTGGAGGGAAGCATCATTTCCTCCGTCGTTCCGCAGATCACGAATATCGTGAAAGCGGCGGCGCTGAAGCTGACGGGGAAGGAGGCGAAGGTCGTCGGCCCCGGCCTGAAGACAGGCCTGAACATCCGGATCGACGACCCTGCTACACTCGGAAGCGATCTGCTCGTCGATTCGGTCGCCGCACTCTCCGAGCACAAGGCTCCGCTTATTATCATTGATATTGGAACGGCGACAACGCTCTGCGTGATCGATGAGAAGCGGCAGTATATCGGCGGTATGGTTATGCCGGGGCTTCGCACGGGGCTGAATTCGCTCGTCACGAACACTTCGCTCCTGCAGCAGATCAGCCTGGAGCCGCCGAAGAAGGTGATCGGAAGCAATACGATCGACGCGATGAAGAGCGGTATGCTTTACGGCCACGCTTCCATGCTTGACGGTATGATCGACCGCGCGGAGCGTGAACTCGGCAGAAAGTGTACGATCGTTGCGACCGGGATTCCGGCGAAAAGACTGATCCCGTTTTGCAGGCATGATATTTTCATTGATGAGGATCTGATGCTGAAGGGACTCAGGGTGATCTACAAAAAAAATCTGTAAATGCCTGCGATGCGGTACGGAGGACTATGATTTGGCAAAAGATAATTATACGGCTCAGGCGGGTAAAGCGGTCCGGCTGGCCGGAAAAATCGCAGATCAGCTGCACCACAGCTATATCGGAACGGAGCACCTGCTCGCCGGGCTTCTGAGTGAAGGAGAGGGAACAGCTGCCATGGTTCTTGCGGAAGCAGGGATTGAATACGGGCGGTTTATGGAACTCATCGATGTGCTGATTTCTCCGGATGGAGGGTCGACAGCGGTTCTGAAACCGGAATACACGCCCAAGGCGGAGGAAATCCTCAAAGCCGCAGATGCTGAGGCGGCGCGGATGAATAGTCAGAAGACAGGGACGGAGCATATCCTCCTGGCGATCCTAAGAGAGCCGGACTGTGTCGCGACGCGCCTGCTTTATACGATGGGCGTTGATCTGCAGACGCTTTATATCAGCACGCTGCGGGCGGGCGGCGAGTCGGAGAACGCGATCCGTGACGCGGTCAGCGAAGCGTCCGAAGAGGAGAACGAAGGCGGCGGAACGCCGACGCTCGATCAATACAGCCGCGATCTGACGGAGATGGCCAGGGAGGGAAAGCTGGATCCGGTCATCGGCAGGGAGCCGGAGATCTCACGCGTGATCGAAATTCTCAGCAGACGGACGAAAAATAATCCGTGTCTCGTCGGCGAGCCGGGCGTCGGAAAGACGGCGGTCGTCGAGGGTCTGGCGCAGCGGATCGCGGACGGAACCGTTCCGGATCCGGTGGCGGGCAGACGCCTTGTGGTACTTGATCTTCCGGGGATGATCGCCGGATCCAAATACCGCGGCGAATTTGAGCAGCGGATCAAAAAGGTCATCGCGGAGGTTTCCGCGTCGCACAATATTCTGCTGTTTGTGGATGAGATTCATACGATCATCGGAGCCGGGGGCGCCGAGGGTGCGCTGGATGCTTCAAATATCATGAAGCCGTCGCTTTCCCGGGGAGAAATTCAGCTCATCGGGGCGACGACGCTGGAGGAGTATCGAAAGCGGATCGAGAAAGATGCGGCGCTCGAACGGAGATTTCAGCAGGTTGTGGTCGAGGAACCGTCGAAGGAACAGGCGGTGGAGATCCTTAAAGGGCTTCGCCCGCGTTACGAGGAGCATCATCATCTGAAAATATCGGACAGGGCGCTTGAAGCGGCTGTGCAGATGAGCGTGCGTTATATCAACGATCGCTATCTGCCGGACAAGGCGATCGACCTGATCGATGAAACGGCGGCGCGGGTGCGGCTGTCCGGAACAGCCGGGGATCTCCGCGCAGAGAAGCTCGCAGAAGAGCTTCGTATGGCAGAGGCGGAGGAAGAGCAGGCGATTCGGGACAGAAATGTCGAAGGTGCGCGGGCGGCGCACGAAAAGATCGAAGAATTCGGCCGTGCGCTCGAAAAAAAGCGGACCGGGGGCAGAACCCGGGAAGTTACGGAAAATGATATTGCAAAGACCGTTTCCGGGTGGACGAAGATTCCGCTCGCAAAGATCGCGGAGACGGAATCCAGGCGTCTGGAGCGCCTCGAGACGATTCTGCACCAGCGTGTCATCGGTCAGCATGAAGCGGTCAGCGCGGTGGCAAGGGCGGTCCGGCGGGGCCGCGTCGGCCTGAAGGATCCGAACCGTCCGATCGGCTCCTTTCTCTTCCTCGGCCCGACCGGGGTTGGAAAGACAGAATTGTCCAAGGCACTTGCGGAGGCGGTATTCGGAAGCGAGGACGCGATGATCCGTGTCGATATGTCCGAATACATGGAGAAACATTCCGTCTCGAAGCTGATCGGATCTCCGCCGGGGTATGTCGGATATGATGAGGGAGGGCAGCTCTCGGAGAAAGTCCGCCGGCATCCGTACAGTGTTCTCCTGTTTGACGAGATCGAAAAGGCGCATCCGGACGTATTCAACATTCTGCTTCAGGTGCTCGACGACGGACATATCACCGACGCACAGGGCAGAAAAGTGAGTTTTAAAGAAACGATCATTATCATGACTTCAAATGCCGGCGCGAACCGCATCATTCAGCCGAAAAGGCTCGGGTTTGCGGAGGAAAACCGGGAGGAAGAGAACTATGAACACATGAAGGAACAGGTGCTCGGGGAAGTCCGGCAGATGTTCCGGCCGGAGTTTTTAAACCGGATCGATGATATCATTGTATTCCATCCTCTGACGAAGGATGATATGAAATCGATTGCGAATATCCTGCTTTCGGGTCTTGAAAAACGGTGTGAGGAACAGCTGCAGATCCGTCTCCACGTCACAGAGGGCGTGAAGGAGGAACTTGTAGATGTAAGCTTTGATCCGAAATACGGAGCGCGCCCGCTGAAGCGCGTGATTCAGACCCGTATCGAGGATCCTCTGGCTGAAAAAATTCTGGCCGGTGAGATTCACAAAGGGAAGAACGTTACGGTAAGAAAGGCCGCCGCAGGGATTGTTTTCCGCGAAGCGTGAACAGCAGATCCAATGACCTGCACGCAAGTGCGTGCATCACAAGAACAAAACATACTGGGAGGAAAGAAAAATGGCAGTCATCGAGGAACTGATTCGTACAGAGTCGGACGGAAGCATCAGCTTTGGAAATTACGAGCTGGATAAGAAGACAAAACGTTCCGATTTCGAGGCAGGCGGTGATCTTTACAAGATCAAGACATTTCGTGAGATCACAAGGCTTGAGCGCAATGATACCGTACTGTATGAATCGGTGCCGGGTACATCTGTGACCGGGATGAAGATGGAGGGCGGATGCCTTCATTTTACAGTCGAGGGACATGACGACGCACAGATCACGCTGGGCCTCGGGGAAGACGTCGAGTACCGCGTTGTGATCAACGGGAATCCGGCCGATCTGATCCGGACGAGCATGGGAGGCAAGCTTTCGTTCAGTATTGACCTCGCTGAAGCCGGAAAAGCGGATGTCGAAGTCATGGAAGTTGATTGAGGCTGAACATTGAATCATTGAATATGACGAAGGAAAAACTGGTATTTTATTGTCAAAACTGCGGGTATGAGTCGGCAAAATGGATGGGACAGTGTCCGGTCTGCCACGAATGGAACACATTTGTGGAGGAACCGTCGCATCCGAAAAAGACGCAGAATGCAGGAAAAACGGGTTCCGGGAGCAGGATCTCTGCTCCCAGAAAACTCTCGGAGATCCATCCGGATGAGACGGACCGGGTGAAGACGGGAATCAGGGAACTGGACCGCGTACTCGGCGGCGGTATCGTCGCCGGATCGATGACGCTGATCGGAGGAGATCCGGGTATCGGGAAATCCACGCTTCTTCTTCAGGTCTGCAGAGCGCTGGCCGGGCAGGGAATGCGTATTCTCTATGTGTCCGGCGAGGAGTCCCTCGGGCAGATCAAGATGCGCGCCGACCGTCTCGGGACGATCGGCGATACGCTGGAGCTGCTCTGCGAGACGAATCTTGATGCCATCGTGGAAGTGATTGAACGCACGAATCCGCAGACCGTCGTGATCGACTCGATTCAGACCATGTACAATGAAAATGTTTCATCGTCTCCCGGAAGCGTATCGCAGGTGCGCGAATCGACAGGAGTACTGATGCGGATTGCAAAGGGACTGCAGATCCCTGTATTCATCGTCGGCCACGTCACGAAGGACGGGAGTGTTGCCGGACCGAGAGTGCTCGAGCATATGGTCGATACCGTTCTCTATTTTGAGGGAGAACGCAACGCGTCGTACCGGGTGCTCCGTGCGGTGAAAAACCGCTTCGGTTCGACGAATGAGATCGGGGTGTTTGAGATGCGCCAGGACGGCCTTGCAGAAGTCGAAAACCCGTCGGAGTATATGCTTGACGGGAGACCGGTGGGTGCCTCCGGTTCTGTCGTCGCATGCTCAATGGAAGGAAGCCGGCCGATCATGATCGAAATTCAGGCGCTCGTCTGCAGGAGCAATTTCGGCTATCCGAGACGGACCGCGAACGGGACCGATTTTAACCGGGTCAATCTGCTTGTAGCCGTGCTGGAGCGGAGGGCACATCTGAATCTCTCTTCGAGCGATGCCTATATTAACATCGCCGGCGGTGTGAAGATGACCGAACCCGCGGTCGATCTGGGCATCGTACTCGCGATCGTCTCAAGTGCGAAGGATATCCCTCTGGATGACAGGACGGTTGTATTCGGAGAGGTCGGTTTATCCGGCGAAATCCGGGCAGTGAGTATGGCACAGCAGCGTGTCGTCGAAGCCGCGAAACTCGGATTTGATACGGTAATTCTTCCGAAGGCAAACGTGAAGAGCATCCGGCTTCCAAAGGACAGAAGGATCCGCCTCTGCCCGGCAGAAAATGTCAGTGATGCGATCCGCCTGATCAGCCGGGGCAATCGATGAATTGTGGGTTTCGATAAATCAGGGATTTATGAGTTTTCATTATTGACATTTTTGCGTGATTATGATATTTTTATGTAGCTGTCAGCAGACGGCGGATACAGGGGATTGGTCAAATGGTATGACAGGAGTCTCCAAAACTCTTAGCGGGAGTTCGATTCTCTCATCCCCTGTTGTTAAAGCCCTGGAAACGCATCCGATTGTTGTTTCCAGGGCTATTATTTTTCCCGAAATGCAGTCGGCAGTCAGTTTAAACCATGAAGGACAGGTGTTGGAAATGAAACGGATCAGGGGTTTGTTTCTTCTTCTTTTACTCGTATGTATGATACCAGGCTGTGAAAAGCAGGAAAAAATGGACCTGGCATCTATCGATCTAACGGATATTGAAAAAATCGAACATACCGGGACTACAGGCGGAAAAGACGGCGATTTTAAATATTTTCTCACCGATGCTGAATGCAGCGAATTGATCGGTCTGCTGCATCAGGTGAAGCTGGGCAGTGAAGCAGATGAAAGCAAAGCGTTATCAAGTGGAGCGGTTTCAGATTATACACTCTATTTCACGGATGGAGACACTGTGACGCTGCGGCCGGGACAATTTTTTAAGATAGAAGATACGTATTATGATTTCGAAAACTATGATGAATTGTGGGATGAGTTTGTGAAAGTCGGCAGTGCGCATCAAAAGTGAGAAGATGCAGTTTATCATGAAATGATGGAAATGTGTGCTCCCAGTAAAGATATTTGTTTGCGGTACGCGTGCAGATATGATACGATATTTCTGGCAAAGCACTAAATATCGCTCATGTAAATGACATATCGAGCAGTTGAGGTGCGCGCTGAGCCGGAAATCAACAATATGAGGTGGGAAGATTGAGTTTTAGCAATGGATTAAAGAAGGCTGTAAAAAAGTACAATGACACGAATCTGATTCTGCGGATCGTGATCGGTCTGGCGGTAGGTGTCGTGCTGGGTCTGACGTTGAAAAGCTGGACATGGATCGCTGTGTTCGGCGACCTGTTCGTCGGAGCGCTGAAGGCGATGGCGCCGGTCCTGGTATTCGTGATCGTCGCGAACGCACTCGCACAGAGCCGTTCGCGCCTGGATCGAAGGTTCGGAACATTGATCTTCCTTTATATGCTGACCACATTTGATGCGGCGGTACTCGCGGTTCTGACGAGTTTCGCCTTTCCCCAGAATATCACGCTGGCGGCTGCGCAGGAGAGTGCGGCTGCTCCGCAGGGACTCGGCGAAGTTTTTGCGACGATGCTGAACAACATTGTGAGCAATCCGTTTGCGGCGATCATCGACGGGAACTATATCGGCATTCTTTTCTGGGCGGTTCTTTTCGGATTTGCCATGAAGCGCCTGGCGGCGGATTCAAGCCGTGTATTCATGGCGAATGTCGCCGACGCAGTTTCGCAGATCGTCCGCTGGATTATCAATCTGGCACCCTTCGGAATCTGCGGAATCGTCTACAACAATGTGTCGACGAACGGGATGTCCATCTTCACGGATTACGGAAAGCTGATTCTGCTGCTTGTCGGCACGATGCTGTTGCAGGCGCTCGTGATCGCGCCGTTCATCGCGTTCCTGTATCTGCGGCGCAATCCGTATCCGCTGCTTTTCCGGTGCCTGAGGGAGTCCGGTGTGACCGCGTTTTTCACCAGAAGCTCTGCGGCCAACATTCCGGTCAATATGGCACTCTGTGAAAAGCTCGGCATTGATAAAGAGATGTATTCGGTTGCAATTCCGCTGGGAGCGACGATCAACATGGACGGTGCGGCGATCACGATCACGATCATGACGCTCGCTGCAGCGAATACGCTGGGAATCCGGGTTTCGCTCCCCGCAGCGATTCTGCTCTCATTCATCTCGGCGATCGGCGCCTGCGGCGCGTCCGGGATCGCCGGAGGATCCTTGCTTCTGATCCCGCTCGCCTGCTCGCTGTTCGGCATTTCGAATGACATCGCGATGCAGGTCGTAGCGGTCGGATTTATTATCGGTGTCGTGCAGGATTCGGTCGAGACGGCGTTGAACTCTTCCGGAGATGTTCTGTTTGCCGCGACGGCCGATTATCGTCATAAAATTAAAACCGGTCAGCCGCTTCCGGAATTTATGATGACAAAAAAAGAGAAAGAGGCTCGGAAATCATAATATTTGACAATCCCTCTGCGCAGGTCTATACTGGAGAAGTCAATGGGGAGTCCGCGTACGCGGGCTGAGAGGAAGTAGAGACTTCGACCCGGAACCTGATTTGGATCATGCCAACGTAGGGAGATAAAGTACAAAGGATGTGCGGAACTGCCCTGCGGCGGTTCCGCTTTTTTAATTCCATATCGATGAGAGTGAGCAGAGGGTTCACGAAGGGGTACACCACCACGGGTGTAATTTCTTCGCGGGCCCTCTTTTTGTAAAAAGCGGTCCGCGGCATCGGAAAGGAGGATGTGTGTGACTATCAGACTGAACGGAAAGAAGCGCGAGCTGGAAGAGCCGATGACGGTGTCCGGCCTGCTTTCTGCGGACGGATATCGTCCGGAGCTGATCGCGGTGGAGGTCAATCTCGCGATTATCCCGAAGAAGGACTACGGCAGTACGCTGCTTGCCGAGGGTGATGTCGTCGAGATCGTCAGTTTTATGGGCGGAGGCTGAGAAGAATTTACAGAGACAGAGCCGGGGCGGACGCCCGTCAGCAGGGACGAATGATATGAAAAGATGAGACAAAGAAAGGATAGAACCATGGATCAGAAAAAAGATACCTTTTCACTTGGCGGTCATGAATTTACCTCGCGTTTTATTCTCGGGTCGGGCAAGTATTCGCTCGATTTGATCCGGGCATGCGTGGAGAATGCGGGGGCGCAGATTGTGACGATGGCGCTGCGCCGCGCGAATGAGGGAGGACTGGCGAATATTCTCGACTACATCCCGGAAAATGTTACGCTGCTTCCGAATACGTCAGGAGCGCGCAACGCGGATGAGGCGATCCGGATCGCTCATCTTTCACGCGAGATCAGCGGAAGCAGCTTCATCAAGATTGAAATTATGCGCGATACGAAGTACCTTCTTCCGGATAATTATGAGACGGTCAGGGCAGTCGATGTGCTTGCAAAAGAGGGGTTTGTCGTCATGCCGTATATGTATCCGGATCTCAACTCTGCGCGGGATATGCGCGACGCGGGAGCAGCCTGCATCATGCCGCTCGGTGCTCCGATCGGTACAAACAAGGGACTTGCCACGAAGGAATTTATCAAGATTCTGATCCGCGAGATCGATCTGCCGGTCATCGTGGACGCGGGTATCGGCCGTCCTTCCCAGGCGTGTGAGGCGATGGAGATGGGTGCAGCGGCGGTGATGGCCAATACGGCGGTCGCGACGGCAGGAAATATTCAGATGATGGCGGAGGCGTTCAAAAAATCGATCGAGGCGGGGCGTCTGGCCTACCTCTCCGGACTCGGACGTGTCAGGGAGGATCGCGCGGATGCCTCATCCCCGCTGACCGGATTCCTTCGTGACGATGAGAGGGAGGAGTAACGATGAGTGAAAAAAATCATGTCAACGAGAGTATCCTGAGCGAATCCATTCTTGAGGATCAGAAGGAAAACCGGATCGATCATATGAAATATCTGCCGGGTATGGAGCAGATCAAAAGCGATGTGATGGATCAGGTCGTGGCAGCCATGAACGGGTATGATTATACGAAATATACGGGGAAGGATGTGCGGCGCGCACTTGCCGCGGAAGACCGGACGCCGGAGGACTTTGCGGCGCTTCTTTCGCCCGCTGCACTTCCGTATCTTGAGGAGATGGCGCAGGCGGCGAAAATCGAGACGCGGAAACATTTCGGCAACTCGGTCAGCATGTTCACTCCCCTGTATATCGCGAATTATTGCGAGAATTACTGCATCTACTGCGGATTCAACTGCCACAACAAGATCCACCGCGCTCAGCTTTGCGAAAAGGAGATCGAGGAGGAGATGGCAGCGATCGCGAAAAGCGGTCTGCAGGAAATCCTGATTCTGACAGGCGAAAGCAGACAGCGCTCAACGGTACAGTACATCGGCGAGGCGTGCAGGATCGCAAGGAAATATTTCCGCGTCATCGGCGTCGAGGTTTATCCGATGAACAGCGACGAATACGCTTATCTGCATGAGTGCGGGGCGGATTATGTCACGGTATTCCAGGAGACGTATAATTCCGACAAATACGAGACGCTTCATCTCGCCGGTCACAAGCGGATCTTCCCGTACCGGATCAACGCGCAGGAACGTGCCCTGATGGGAGGAATGCGCGGCGTCGGTTTCGCAGCTCTCCTCGGTCTTGATGATTTCCGCAAGGACGCATTTGCGACCGGCATGCACGCATACCTTCTTCAGAGAAAATATCCGCGTGCGGAGATCGCGTTTTCCTGCCCGCGTCTGCGCCCGATCATCAACAACGACCGGATCAACCCGATGGATGTGCATGAGCGTCAGCTGCTTCAGGTCGTCTGTGCATACCGGCTGTTTATGCCGTTTGCCAGCATCACGGTATCCACAAGAGAATGTCCGCGTGTCCGGGACAATCTGGTCCGGATCGCGGTGACGAAGATTTCTGCGGGCTCGAAGACCGGAGTGGGAAGCCACAGCGAGGAAATCGCCGACGAGGACAAGGGGGACGAGCAGTTCCTGATTTCTGACAGCCGCGATGTCGATGAGGTGTACCGGGATCTTCAGAAACTCGGACTTCAGCCGGTGATGAGTGATTATATCTATGTGTGAACAGAACGATCGGTACGGGCATGTGATCGCGGTCACGAATCGCAGCCTGTCCGCACGCCCGTTTCTTGAGCAGATCAGCCGGATCTGCAGTGTCCGACCGCGTGCGCTGGTTCTGCGGGAGAAAGATCTCAGTGAGGAAGATTATCTGGCACTCGCTGCGGAGGTGAACCGGATCTGCTCGTCCGCGTGTGTCCGGCTGATTCTTCACAAGTACCGGAATGCGGCGGAAACGCTGGGAATCCGCCGCATTCATCTGTCGCTCGCGGATCTCGAAGCGATGCAGAGAAGCGGGGGGAGAAGTGCCGGCTTCTTCGAGGAGATCGGCTGCTCCGTCCATTCGACGGAGGAGGCGCTCCTTGCCTGGCAGCTGGGTGCGGATTATCTCTTCGCCGGGCATATCTACCGGACGGACTGCAAGAGAGGGCTGCCCCCGAGGGGACTGGAGTTTCTTGAAGAGGTCTGCGGTGCAGTCCGGATACCGGTTTATGCGATTGGAGGAATCCATCCGGATGACGGAAGGATCCGTGAAGTGATGAATGCGGGAGCTGCCGGCGCCTGCATTATGTCAGCCATGATGCGGCTGTAATAATTGAAGTCGGACCGGATTAGTGATAAAGTATTACCATACGATATCCTTCTGTATTCTTGATTGTGAGTGAAATGAGTGTCCGAATTTCTTATTTAATCTGTTCATTAACAATGGTCGGCCTGTCGTACTGGCTGCTTATCACAGGGAAAGATATGCGCCGGAAAACCAGTAAATTGTTTCTGGCAATCCTGCTGACGGAAACGGCGCAGATCGTATCCGGTCTCGCGGCAGTTATGGTATCGGTGTATCCCGTTGAGCAGTCCGGTACGATGCAGTACCTGTTTTATACCGTATCCTATCTATGCTATTATTTCATCGCGGCAATCTGTGCCTGGTATTTTCTGTATTTTATCGGAATCGGGCACAAGTTCCGTCCTGTGTCCCACATCCTGTTTTATATGCCGTATCTTTTGACGTGCATCCTGCCCCTTGCGGTACCGCAGCTTCGGAGAGGACTGTTTGAGACCGGCCCGGAAGGCCTTCTTGTCCAGGGAACCACATCGGATATCGCTCTTGCCGGCCTGTTTTTTTATATCGCAGTAATGCTCGTCCAGGCAGTCCGTTTTCACGGCCGCCTGAGCCGCGAGCAGAGCGAGGCTCTGTTTTTCCTGATCGGAGTGAGTGAGGCTGCAAATCTGACAGCGAATCTTTTGATGAAAAATATGGAGATGAGTCTCTTTTTTGTATCGGTCGGCCTTCTCGTCCTCCTCAACTCGGTCGACAACCGGATCTGGGTGTACAGCGGAACAACGAACGCCTATAACCGGATGACCTTTCACCGCCATATTCTTGTCGAATTTGAGGATCATATCGAATTTGATATTATTATCATTCAGATGAGCCGGGACGCATATTTTAACGCGACCGCGATGCGGGCGGAATCATTTCAGTATCTGATGAATGAAATTTCCGGCTATTTAAAAGCCATTAAGAATCGGCCGAATGTTTATTACTGTGAGCGGGGGACGTTTCTGATCCCTGTTTTCCGTGACAGCAGATGGCAGGCAGAGGCGCTTGCAGAGATGATCCGGGATAGGTTTGAGAAACCCTGGACCGTCCGCTCGGAGGATGAGCAGAGTGAGGAAACGGTCACGATACCGGTTCGGATCGTTGAGGGAAAGATCCCGTCTGAAATCGCGACGATGCAGCAGCTGACCGCATTGATTGACTTGCCGTACGACGCGGAAGACGATGCGCAGAACGCTTTCATCATCCGTGCCGGTGATCTGCAGAATCCGGACCGGGCGGAGAAAACGGATGCAGAGAAGAATTCATCCGAGGAAGACGGAGCGGGTCATATTGAGCTTCCGAAGGAACTCACGGTGATGCTGGATAATTTTGAAGAGAATATGAAAGAGCTGACACCTGCCGAGAGGAGAATCGTTCGTTATTACCTGAACGGCTATGAGATTCCCGAGATCCCTGAGATCGGCGGGATCACGATTAATACGGTAAGAAAGCATAATAAAAACATTTACCGCAAGCTTCATATCAATTCGCGGGAAGAGCTGATGATGTATCTGGATATTCTCGAACGCTGCGGCCGGCTTGAACCGGTCGAGAATATGCTGGAGGAATAGGCGTCTGAATAGGGATCAGATAATGGGAGAATCGATGGGTAGTGAACGACAGAAACCGTTCCGGAGAATAAGAAAATACGTGTCCGGACGTTTTACCGCGGGTTTTCTCATAATGATGCTTTTTGTATCCTCCGCATCCGGACTGTCCGGATGCAGTTTCCCGTCCGCACTGCGTTCCGGGGCGGGCGGCACTTCCATGTTGCCGGAAAAACCGTCGGGCTCCTCCGGGAGCGCTGTTTCTTCCGGTTCCGGGGGGATGGAGAACGTAGGAGCAAACTTCCCGAAAGAAGAAGGCGGACGTCTTCTTGACCGTCAGATGGAAGCGGAAGGGGTCCGCCCGGGCGCCGGTCTTTTCGGGGCGGCTTCCGATGAAACCGGATATTATGGATACAGCCTCCTGGAAAGCAGCGAAAAGACCATCTACGATCGAATGCTCTACGCGATGGAAAAGCGTGTCCGCGCATCCTTCTCCGGTGACGAGGCAGATTCTGATACCATTGAGAAGGTATTCCGATACGTCTGCGCGGATCATCCGGAAGTATTTGACGTCACAGGATACCAGCTTGGCAGTGCGTATACCGTCTTCGGAGGAGAACGGTACACGTTTGACGCAAATTATGCGATGGATCAGGCGGAGGCGGATTCTCTGCGTGCGCAGATCGATCAGTGTGTGAATTCCATTCTCGGAGGAATGGACCGGAATGCCGACGATTATACGAAGGCAAAGTTTGCGTACGATACGATCGTGAATAACACGGTCTATGACAGCGCGGCGGAAAACAACCAGAACATGCTGTCCGTATATATGAGCGGACGGTCGGTCTGTGCAGGTTATACGGCGGCGCTGGAATATATGCTCCAGAAAATGGGGATTCTGTGCGGTACGGTGGATGGAACCGCCACAAACAGCAGCGGGACGGAGACGCACGCCTGGAATATCGTTCAGCTGGACGGTGCGTATTACTATATCGATGTGACGTACGGAGATCCGGTCGGAAATCAGGATTCCGGCTATGATTTCGGTCCGGACTACGACTATTTCTGTATCACGTCGGAAGACCTGATGAAAAATCATGAGATCGGCGAAGACAGCGTTGCGGGTCAGGACTGTACGGCGACGGAGGATAATTATTATCATCGTGAGGGAAAATACTTCACCGCATACGATCGGAATCAGCTCGCAGAGCTGTTCCGGGCGATGCTCGCGTCCGGAGGGAAGACACTTTCG
Source organism: uncultured Lachnospiraceae bacterium (assembly GCA_902797025.1). Lineage (GTDB taxonomy): Bacteria > Bacillota > Clostridia > Lachnospirales > Lachnospiraceae > CADBRN01. The sequence goes on along the minus strand of CADBRN010000068.1, from coordinate 1,051 downwards.
ATCCGCTGTCAGGATCGGAGCCTGTATGATGAAATGTACTCGGATCTGATCGGAAGCAGCGGCGTATTTGAATACCTTCCCGGTGTCAGTGAATACGGATATTCCGCAAATGATACCTTTTATTCGATTGAATTTGCGATTCACTGAGAGGACGGAAGGACACCGCGGGAGATGTGCACATGAATAAATATTTTACGATTGACAATATCATGAATATCGTGGTCAGCGGTATCGTGATCCTGATCGCCTGGATGGTATGGCGTCTGATCAGAAAAGCGCTCAGGAAAACGATTGAGGAGAGAACAAACCGCGGTGAGATGGATTCGCGCGATAAGAAAAATGCGACCAATCTTCTGATCAACGGGGTAAAGACGATTCTGATCGTGATCACGGCTCTTGCCGTGATGCAGATCAACGGTATAAAAATCACATCGCTCGTGGCAGGACTGGGAATCTTCAGTGCGGTTGTAGGACTTGCGCTTCAGGATTTTCTCAAAGACGTAATCATGGGAGTTCATATCATTTCCGATGATTTCTTCAAAGTCGGCGATGTTGTTCAGTACAACGGGGAAGAGGGCGTCGTGATCGCCTTCAATATGCGGACTACGAAAATCCGCAGTATCGCGGATAATGATCTGATCACGATCTGCAACCGGAATATATCAGAGATCACGCAGAGCTCGGACAGCCTTTTTGTACCGGTACCGGTGCCGTATGACGAACCGGTCGGGAGAGTTCAGGAGGCGATGAAGAAGATCGTGGAGCGGGTCCGTGGGATTGATGGCGTCGCACATTGCCGCAGTCTCGGACTTACGGATTTTCAGGATTCGGATCTTGTTTATACGATCTCGATCACCTGCCCGCCGGCGGTAAAGCTGACGGTGCGGCGTCTGACGCGGCAGGCGGTGATGGAAGTATTCACTTCGATGGGAATTTCAATCCCGTACCCCCAGATGGATGTGCATATGACCGGGCCTGTCACAGCACAGGAAGCGGACACATAAATACAGGAGGGACGGTCATGCGCTTATTGTTCATACGGCACGGGGAT
>CADBRN010000067.1 GCA_902797025.1 uncultured Lachnospiraceae bacterium | reverse complement strand
TCCGTCGTGTTCCGGCGTCTGAAAGTGCACTTTGCTGACGTGCTTTGATGGAGGTGCTTTCATGAACGATGAATTGGCGATCAGTGTGAAAAATCTGACGAAAATGTACAAGCTGTACAACAGCAACAGGGACCGGATGCTGGACGCGTTCGGCTTCGGAAAGAAGAAGCGGTACCGTGAGCATTACGCGCTGAAGGGCGTGAGCTTCGATGTGAAAAAGGGCGAGACGGTCGGCATCATCGGGACGAACGGAGCCGGAAAATCCACGATCCTGAAAATAATTACCGGTGTTCTGAATCCGACGGGCGGATCGATCGAGCTTGAGGGACGCATCTCTGCCCTGTTGGAGCTCGGCGCGGGATTTAACGGCGAGTACACGGGAATCGAAAATGTATATCTGAACGGTACGATGATGGGCTACACGCGGGAGGAGATGACGGAGAAACTTCCGACGATCCTCGAGTTCGCGGACATCGGCGATTTTGTCAATCAGCCGGTCAAGACGTATTCGAGCGGTATGTTCGTGCGTCTTGCCTTTGCGGTCGCGATCAACATTGATCCGGAGATCCTCGTCGTGGACGAGGCACTCTCGGTCGGCGACGTATTCTTTCAGTCGAAGTGTTATCAGAAGTTCGATGAGTTCAAGAAGAACGGGAAGACGATTCTTTTCGTCAGCCACGATCTCTCCAGCGTGTCGAAATACTGCGACCGCGTCATTCTCCTGAACAAGGGGCAGAAGCTCGCGGAGGGGAAGCCGAAGGAGATCATCAATCTGTATAAGAAGATGATGGCCGGATCGGACGCGGACCGCGAGGCCGTCGAGTTTGCCGCCAGCCGCGGCGCCGATGTGCAGGAGCTCGTCTACAGCCGGACTCAGAATGCGGAGGCGGGAGACGGCGGAGCGGCGGCGGATCAGGACGGCCGGATCACTTCGATTCATTACAAGGATCAGGATCCGTCGTTCTGGAAGAGCCATTTTACGATCAACCCGAATCTGCAGGAGTACGGGAACCGGGATGCGGTGCTTCTGGATTTCGCGGTGATCGACGAGGACGGGCGGCTCACGAATACGATCGAGAAGGGAACGCGTTTTACACTCCGCTCGAAAGTCCTTTTCAATGAAGACGTCGAGAATCCGATTTTTACGTTCACATTCCGCACGGTGCGGGGCGTCGACGTGACGGGAACGAATACGATGCTCGAGGATGTGAATGTGCCGCTTGCGAAGAAGGGCGAGGTTTACGTCGCACAGTTTACGCAGGACATGGATCTGCAGGGCGGCGAGTATCTGCTCTCGATGAGCTGCACCGGATACGTGAAGGGGGAACTGGCCGCCTATCACAGATGCTACGATCTGATCAGCGTGACGGTTGTTTCGAGCAAAAATACCGTCGGTTATTATGATATGAATTCGGTTACAACCGTCAAAAAGGTGAATTAAGTTATGAAAAATCTGTATTACCACATCGATGATGAGAAAGTGATCAGCGGCGAGGGCCGGTCTTTTACCTATTTCATCGGAGGCTGGGCCTGCGGGTCGGACGGCCGGCAGGTTGAGTTTACGGCGGAGGACGGAAGAGGAAGCAGAATCCCGTGCAGGGTTGAGCATGTCCCGAGGAAGGATGCTGAAAAATCACTTCGGGAGAATAAAATCCCGGTTCAGTGTGATGCCGGGATACGGATTTTTATTGAGCTGGACCGTGCCTTTTTCCGCACGGAAAAAGAGCTGAAGATCATCGCGCACACGGAAGAATCCGGCGATGAAGTGTTCATCACCCGAACGGTGCCGCATCTCGCCCGCCGGTATTTCCGCCTGGGAAGCTCGGTGGACGGCTGGATGGAATCTTCGGAGGAGTACAGCGTGACAGGCTGGGCCTACTGCCGCCTGTCCGCCGTGACGGTCACGGTGACGGGCCGCGACGGTAAGAATGTTCCTGTGAAGATCGAGTGGAAGCGCCGCCTCGATGTGGAAAATGCCCTGGGGATCGGCGATAAGATGAAGACCGGATTTACTCTGCGCATGAAAAAGGAAGATGTACAGGATCCGAGAGTCACGGTTCATTTTGCGGCCGGCCATCAGAAGTGTGAGGAGCGGATTAACCTGTCGAAAAATCCGGGCGGGAGCCCCGCGGCTCAGTTTCTGAAGAGAATGGCGAAGCGATCGACCTGGGAGGAATTTTCGGCGAACCTGAAAAAAGAAGGATTTGCAGCGGCCCTCCGGAAACTCGGAAATCCGGAACGGACGATGGATGAGGTGTACGAACTCTGGTTCCGGGCGAACCGCGTGACGGAAGAAGAGCTGGAGCGTCAGAAAAGCGTCAGATTTGCGCACGGCCCGAAGATTTCGATCGTCATTCCGCTGTATAATACGCGGCTTGAGTTTCTTGCGGCATTGATGGATTCAATCACGGGGCAGTCCTACGCGGACTGGGAACTGTGCCTTGCGGACGGAAGCACAGATGACAGTGTCGGAGAATTCATCAAAACCCATTATGGAAAGGATCCGCGCATCGTCTACAGCCGGCTCGAGGAAAATCTCGGGATCGCCGGAAATACGAATGCGGCTCTGGCGATGGCGACCGGCGATTTTATCATGCTGACCGATCATGATGATCTGCTCGAGAAGGATGCGCTGTTTGAGATCGCCCGGGTGATCGATGAGGATCCGGAGACGGATATTCTGTATACCGATGAGGACCTCACGGATGAGAAGGGAGAGCATTTTTACTCTCCGCGCTTCAAGCCGGATTTCAACCCGGACTTCCTTGCGAGCATCAATTACATCTGCCATATTTTCGTCGTGAGAAGAACGATTCTTGAGAAGACGGGCGGATTCCGGAAGGAATATGACGGAGCACAGGACTGGGATCTGATCCTGCGCTGCACGGAGCTTTCGGACCACATCCGCCATATTCCGAGGATTCTCTATCACTGGAGAGCGTACGGGGATTCGACGGCAGGAAATCAGGACAGCAAGCGCTACGCGATCGACAACGCGAGGGACGCGCTGCAGGCGCATTTTGAGCGGATCGGCGAGGAGGCGGAGCTGGAGTACACGGATATTTTCATCCTCTACCGCGCGCATCTGAAGGTGCAGGGTACACCGAAGGTTTCGATCGTGATCTGCACCAAGGATCAGAAGGATACGCTGAAGACGTGTGTGGATTCGATCTACGGGAAGACGACGTATCAAAACTTCGAGGTGATTCTCGTCGAGAATAACAGCACGGAGCAGGAGACGTTCGACTATTATAAAGAGCTCGAGGCGGAGCATGACAATCTGAAGGTGGTGAAATTTGAGGGCGCCTTTAACTACTCAAAGGTCAATAACTTCGGCGCGCAGTTCGCAACGGGACGGTACCTTCTGTTCCTGAATAATGACACGGAGCTGATCACTCCGGACTGGCTTGAGCGGATGATCGGCTTCTGCCAGAGGGAGAATACCGGCATCGTCGGCGCGAAGCTCCTGTATGATGATGACACGGTGCAGCATTGCGGCGTAGTGATCGGAGTCGGCGGCTTTGCGGGGCACGTACTGACCGGTGAAAACGGCGATGAGGCGGGTGAATTCGGACGGCTGCAGGCGATTCAGGATGTGAGCGCGGTGACCGGCGCGTGTCTGATGATCGACGCGGAGGTCTTCCGCAGTGTCGGCGGCTTCGATGAAGATCTGACCGTGGCGCTGAATGATGTGGATCTCTGCATGAAGGTCCGCGACAAGGGCCTGCGCGTCGTGCTCGATCCGTCGGTTCAGCTCCACCATTTCGAGTCGAAGAGCCGCGGCTACGAGGAGACAGCGGAGAAGCATGAGCGGTTCAAGCGGGAGATCCGCATCTTCCGCGGAAAGTGGAAAAAGGAGCTCGAAGCGGGGGATCCGTACTACAACCCGAATCTGACGCTGATGTACGGCGACTGCCATCTGAAGCGGGACAATGAACATTTCGACATCATCGATGAGATCGAGTCGGAGGATCGGGATCAATGAGAGAAAAGCGGAACGGGAGACGCCGTTCGCCGCTTCATGTGGCCGCGCTTTCTGCAGCACTTGCCTTAGCTGTCGTCTTCGGTTCAGTTTCGGCCGCCTGCGGAAAGAAGAGCGTGACGGGTGAGAGTGCGGTGATCTTTCTTGTGCGTCACGGCCAGACTGACGCGAACGCCGGAAATATCCTGCAGGGAGGCGGATCTGACGCACCGCTTTCGGAAGAAGGAAAAGAGACGGTGTCAGAGCTCGGGAAAGCGCTCGCTTCGATAAAATTTGATCACGCGTATTCGAGCGGACTGGGCCGGGCGAAGACGACCGCGAAGATGATTCTGGATGAAAACCGGGCAGGATCGGTCAAAAAGGCGGAGGTATGTACGGATCTGAACGACGTCGATTTCGGAGAGGCGGAGAATCTCACCTTTTCAGAAGCAGAGGAACGGTTCGGACCGCTGGACATCGACCGCTATCTCGGAAGCGCGGATGATAAAGGAGCAAAATCCGTGACCGGCGGAGAGACGAAATACCAGTTCTGCAGGCGCTTTTCAGAGGGCATGGACCGGATTCTGGAAGAGTCCTGCGAAAATGGAGACGGCGGAGCGATACTTGTGACGGCACATTCCTCCGCCGCATATTATTTACAGCAGAAATTTCCGGATGAGACGATCGGCGGTCTGGATAACGCATCCGTCACGGTGATCCGGATTCGGGACGGGAAGTGGACGCTGCTGGATCAAAATGACACGGATTATGCGTCACTGCCGGAGAAACTCGGCAGGATGGCAGTCTGAGTTTTTCTGAAGAGGGAATAAAGGAAGGGGCAGAAAAATGGACAGGGAGATTCACACGTTCTTCCGCTCCGGAACCGGATACGGTCTGAAGAAGGAGACGGCGGATCAGATACTGGAGGATCTGAAGACGATACCCGCGGGAGAAGACCTGAGTCCGCTGATCGCGCAGCGCGGCACGGCCGAGTATCTGTTCAATCTGTCGGATATCCGGACAAATACGGCGAAGTTTCTGAATCTCACGGGCAGGGAGCGTGTTCTGGAGATCGGCGGCGGATGCGGGAGCGTGACCGGTTATTTCGCCGCGCATACGTCTTTTGTGACGAGTATCGTGTTCGGCGCGGAAGATGCGCGCGTGAATGCCTTCCGGAACCGCGCTTTTTCAAATGTTTCCATTTGTGCCGGACTGCCGGATGAGGTACTGCCGCATCTGGATCAGAAGTTTGATCTGATCACGCTGTTCGGGGTCTGTGAGTACGCCCGGCTGATCACGGGAAATGCGCAGCCGGACCCGGACGCATCCGGAGACGGGAATGATACGCAGCCGGTTCCGGATTCTTCCGGGAGCGGGGAGGAAGCGTGTCTGCGGCTTCTGACGATGGCTGCAGACCACCTGGCGGAGGGCGGCCGGATCGTGATTGCGACGCCGAACCGGCTCGGCCTGAAGTATTTTGCGGGAAATCAGGATATAACCGGCCATTATTTCGACAGTCTGGAGAGGCGGAGCGTGGACGGAGCGATCACGTTTTCCCGGTCGGAATGGGAGCGGATTCTTTCCAGAGCCGGTTTTCCGGATGCTGTTTTCTATTATCCGTACCCGGATGAACGGCTTCCTCTCGCGGTCTATAGCGATGCGTATCTGCCGGAGAAGGGCGAGCTGTGCAGCAACAATCAGAATTTTGACAGTGTGCGTCTGTATCTGTTTGATGAGACGCGGGTGTTCGACGCGATCACGGAGGAACATCTGTTTTCCAGGATGGCAAACGGTTTTTTGATCATTGCGGGTGCGGATCCGGGACCCGTCCTCTATGAAAAATTCTCAAATGATCGCGCGCCGCAGTTCTGCGTCGACACGAAAATCGTGAAAAATACGGAGACGGTTCCGTTTCCGGGAAATGAGACACCGGAACGTCTGGTTCTGAAGGTTCCGGATACCGGCCGCGCACGGGATCATATCGGCAGGATCCCGGATCACGGGGCGAAGCTTTGTGAGCTTTACCGTGGGACGGGAGTCACTCCGAACCGGTGTTTTGTCCGAGATGGAATTCTGAATCTCGAGTACGTGACCGGCACACCCTATGACCGCATCGTCGATGAGGAGCTTTGCCGCTCCGGCGAAGAGGCGGCGCTGAAAAAAACCGGTGAGTTCCTGCAGCTTCTTGTGGACGGGAGGGAACTCGTCCCGTTCCGGATGACGGAGGAGTTCGCGGCTCTCTTCGGGACAGACGGTGATTTTGCGCCGGAGGAGCGGTCGCTTCCGGTCACAGACCTCGATCTGATCATGCAGAACGTGATTCATACCGGAGGAAGATCCTACACACTGATTGATTATGAGTGGACGGTCGATTTTCCGGTTCCGGTCCGGTTTCTGAAATACCGGGTGATCCACTATTACCTTGCGGCGGGAGGTGCCCGGTCTGTCTTTTCCGAGAGCGGGGTGCTGGAGCACTTCGGGATCACACAGGAGGATGCGGAGCGGTTTGCGCAGATGGAACGGTCCTTCCAGAGTGTCACGGCGGGCGGACACGTTCCGATCGTGAAAATGTACGATGCCTTCTCCCCGGGAAATTTCTTCGTGAGGGACTGCCTGAAAGAGGGCGGCAATGCCGGGAAGACGGGACAGGCGGGCGAAGACATCCGGATCCTCCGTTCGGAGGTGGAGCGTTTGAGAAGGGGTTATGACGAGCTGCTGGATCTGTATGAAGCGTCACAGAATGAGCTGGCAAAACGGAAGGGGAGCAGGTGAGATCCCTGCGCTGCGGGAGATTGAGCAATGGCGTTCACACCGGATAACAATCAGGAAATGAATATCAGCTGGTATCTGGATCTCGTCCGGTTTCCTTTTGAGAACTGTGTCGAGGCGAGGGGGTGGGCCTTCGCGGAGCCGAAGGCGGGCGGAGACGGTACCCGGGACGGGGCGGATCACCGCATCGTGGTTTTTCCGGATATTTTCGTGGAGGACGGCAGCGGGAGGGTGGTGCAAAGCACCTGCAGCCGTTCACTCCGGGCGGACGTCAGTTGCCTGTTTCTGCCGGAGACGCCGGATTTTCTCTGCGGCTTTTCTGTCACCTGGCAGTACCTGGAGGGGGAGGATTACACGCTGAACCTTTGTTCAGGCAAAAGCAGGATCGCCTGCCGGATCGACATCGCGGACGCGAGGGTCCGGGAGCGGGAGTCTCTGCGCCATTTTCCCGATAAAAGGGCGATGAAGCGGGCGGATGATCCGTATCTGAAAGCGGATACACGCTATATGAAGGAGCACTGGAGCCGGGAGGACTTCGACGGAGCGATGAAGCGCAGGTTTACACCCTTTGATCCGGCCTACACGGAGTTTGTGCGCAGAATCCGCAAAAGTGCCGGGAAACCGGACCGGAAGATGGCGCTGCGGTTTCCGGATATGCCGAAGATCAGCGTCATCGTTCCGACGTACCGTACGCCGAAGCGGTTTCTGGTGGAAATGATTGAATCGGTGCGGAGTCAGACGTATCCGGACTGGGAACTCTGTATCGCGGACGGGAGTGAGGGCGACCGCAGTGTTTTGCGGATTTTGAAAAAGTATCACCGCCGGGATTCACGGATCCGTTTCCGGATCAATGAAAAAAACTTCGGCATATCCGGCAACACGAACGAGGCGCTGAAAATGGCCTCCGGCGATTTTATCGCGCTGCTGGATCATGACGATGTCCTTTCACCGGATGCACTGTATGAGGCGGCGGAAGCGGTCCGGAACAATCCGGAGGCGGATCTGATCTACTCGGATGAGGATAAGTTTTCGGAGGATGTGCGCGACCGGTTTGAGCCGGCCTTTAAACCGGATTTTGACTGGGAGTATTTTCGGGCAAATAATTACATCTGCCATCTGTGTGTCATCCGCGCTTCCCTTCTGCGGGAGGTCGGAGGATTCCGGGATGAATACAACGGAGCGCAGGATTTTGATCTGTTTCTGAGGTGCGCGGAGAAGGCCCGCAGGATCGTGCATATCCCGAAGGTTCTGTATCACTGGAGATGCCATCAGGGTTCCACCGCGGCGAATCCGGAGAGTAAGCCCTATGCCGTGACCGCGGGAAAAAATGCTGTGCTCGCTCATCTGAAAAGGATCGGAAGAGAGGGCACAGCGATCACAGATGTGCCCGGAACCGTCTATTATTATCGTGAAATATATGCGACGGCCGGGACTCCGGCGGTGGATATCGTGATCCGGAGGGATCCGTACGGAGAAGAAGAGGCGCGGAGGACGGAGGAACGGGTGCGTGCGCATTCCTCGTATCCGGATTTCCGGATCAGGAGAGACCTTCCAAAGTCTTTGGGGGATCTGGCGGATTATATCATTTTTCTCGACGGCAGCGCGGAAATCCTGACAGAGAACTGGATCGAACTGCTTCTCGGCCATTGTCAGAGAGAGGAGGTCGGCGCCGCCGGCGGCAAGAGCTTTTTCCGCGATTATCGGATCGATCAGGCGGGAATGGCACTCGGGACAGGAGGCGTTGCGGGCAGGATTCTTGAGGGACAGCCGGCCCAGACCCTGGGGCCGAACTGCCGCGCCGTCCTGCAGCAGAGGAAGAGTGTCCTCTCCGGCGTGTGCATGATGGTAAAAAAGAGCGAACTGATCCGCGCCGGTGGTGTGAGCGAAGAATTGCGCCGCGCGTACTGGGATCTTGACCTTTCACTGAAGATCGGGGAAAGCGGAAAGTTTCTTGTATTTGATCCGAACGTGAGGATCACCAGGAAGCGTCCGGAGGAGGGCGATTATTCCGGAGAGCGTGCGGCGTTCATAAAACGCTGGGCGGACGTTCTTGAAAAGCCGGATCCTTTTTACAGTCCGAATTATTCGCGGGAGACGGCGGATTTCAGTTATCGGCGGGACTTTGATTAAATGTTTGTTTTTAGAACGGGGAGCAGTGTATGAACCGGCTCTTTCATTTCAGACAATTTCAGACCGGGGATCCGGATTATGCGCTCTGGATCGGGGAGCACGAGAAGGCAGGAGGCGGCAGGCAGTTTGAAAAGCCGGATCTTCTGATGATTCCGGTCGGGCGGGGAGTTTTTTCCGTGGATACCGGCCGGACTTCTGACCTTGTGCCTGCCCTTCTGCGCCGTGCATCCGCCTCCGTGCACGCCTATGTCATGCTCCGGGATCCGGACTGCATTCTCGCGGATCCGGCGCTTATGCAGATCGCCCGGGTGCTTCGAAGCTGTCCGGATGCGGATCTGATTTACGGGGACGAGGATCTTCTTTCGGATGACGGGAGCCTTCGCAGCCACCCTTATTTTAAGCCGGACTGGTCTCCGGATCTGCTCCGGTCCTTCAATTATCTCGGAGCGGCGGTCGTATACCGGAGGGAGGTTTTTCTCCGGGGCCTCGGCGATATGGCAGAGGTTACCTGTGCGGATTTCGGTGATTTTCTGCATCGCCTGAATATACGCTGCGCGGCCCATTCCCGCCGGGACCGGATCGTTCACATACCGTCGGTCATCTGTCATATCACCGGCCGGGAGCGCTATGACCGCTGGTACAGAATCCGGGAGACGGGGGATCTTTTTCGTCCGGACCGGTCGGAAAAGCCACTTCCGAAAGTCAGTATCGTGATCCCGTCGAAGGATCACTTTGACTATCTTTCGCGTTGTATCGGGGCGATCCGGTCGAAGACCTCATATCCGGAGTATGAAATCATCGTTGTGGACAACGGCAGCTCTGACTTTGTGCAGAACCGGATCCGGATGATGATCGCGCAGACGGAGGATACAGTGATCCGCTATCTGTACGATCCCATGCCGTTTAATTTTTCGAAAATGTGCAACATCGGTGCGGAGGCGTCATCAGGTGAGTATCTCGTGCTCCTGAATGATGATGTCGTCGTGACCCAGGAAGACTGGCTGGAGAGAATGATTGCTTCTGCAAGGCGGAAACACACCGGAGCGGTGGGAGTGAAGCTGCTCTACCCCGACGGGACGATTCAGCACTGCGGAGTCGTGAATCTTCCGGACGGGCCGCGCCATTCGCTGTACGGGGAGCGGGACGACCGGCCGCTGGCGTTCGGAAGAAACCGTGTGCCGTCCGATGTTCTGGCAGTCACGGCGGCGTGTCTTATGGTAAGGAAGGAACTCTACGACCGCGTCGGCGGCTTTGACGAATCACTTGCAGTGACCTACAACGATGTCGATTTCTGCATCCGTCTGTGGAAGCAGGGGTATTTCAACGTGCTCCGCTCCGACGTATCGCTTATTCATGATGAATCGAAGAGCCGGGGAAATGATGCGGCGGATTTCGTAAAGCTCGGGAGGCTGAACACGGAGCAGCAGCGGATGTTCCGGAAGAACGGCATGAGGCGCGGAGAAGATCCGTTTTACAGCGTCAATCTTACAAGAGAGAAGGACGACTGTTCGATCTGCACGGATCGTGTGGAAAAGAGGGGGCCACGGTTTCTGAAACAACTGCCCGGTAAGAAGAAGGATCTCGGTCTTTCGATCGAACGGATCCGATGCGGGGAAGAGATCCGCATCACAGGAAGTGTCCGTATGCACGCGCCCCGTCCTATGAAACGGCAGCTGCATATATCCGTTTACGTCCGTGCCGGCGCAGGCCGGTACTTTCTGGCAGACACCGTCCCGCTTTCTGCTTACAGCGGGGATGGAATCCATTTTGCGGCCTTTCTCCCCCAGCGTTTTCTGACGAGAAAGCGGAGCAGATTCGGCGTCCTGCTTACGGATGCGGACGGGACGGTTTTCTTTCAGGAGGCAGAGGAGCGAATCGAGATGCGCGATCATCCGGTGACGGAGGAGGCGGCGCGGCTCACGCAGGAGCCGGGCGGAGAATCGGAAGGGTTCACCGACCGGACGGATGTCGCGTTTCATTTCGACCGCTTCGATCTGGCCCGCGGTATTCTGGATGTGCGCGGCTGGGCCTTCATCACGACGGACCTGCATAATGACCGGTACGTCATTCAGATCGCGGTCTGCGGAGGCGGAATCGTCAGCATCCTGGATGTCAGCCGGGATGAGCGGTACGACATCCAGAGGACCTTTTCCGACCTGACGAATCTGCTGTTCAGCGGATTTCACAGGACTGCGTTCCTGCCGGATTCGATCGATCCGGAGAAAGCGGAGATCTGGCTGCTCTTCACGAGTCCGGAGAGCGGGGAACGATTCCGTTTTCGTGTCCCGGAGCGGGGGAATCAGCGGCATATTGACAAGTAAAGCGCCGTTCCTTTATGATAAGGACGATATTTACGAGGTGAGCCGCCGCGCGCAATCGATGGATCTAACTGCGCGGCAATTTTCTGGAAAGTTGGGATCAAAAAATAATGGATAATGAGAATGAGGCGGTTTCCCGCAATTTTATTGAACAGTACATCGATGAGGATCTGAAGGAGGGGGTTTATTCTTCAGTCTGCACGCGTTTTCCGCCGGAGCCGAACGGTTACCTGCACATCGGCCACGCGAAGTCGATCATTCTGAATTCTTCCCTGGCGGAGGAGTATCATGGCCAGTTCAATCTCCGGTTTGACGACACGAATCCGACGAAGGAGAAGAGCGAGTTCGTCGAGTCGATCAAGAAGGACATCGCCTGGCTCGGAGCGGACTGGAAGGATCATCTTTATTTCGCATCCGATTATTTCGGGACGATGTATGAGGCGGCGGTTGGCCTGATCAAAGCCGGAAAAGCCTTCGTCTGCGACCTTTCAGCCGATGAGATCCGGGAATACAGAGGAACGCTGACGGAGCCGGGAAAGGAGAGCCCTTACCGGAACCGTCCGATTGAGGAGAGCCTTGATCTGTTCGAGCGTATGAAAAACGGGGAGTTTGAGGACGGCTCCTGCGTGCTCCGCGCGAAGATCGATATGGCCTCTCCGAACATCAACATGCGCGATCCGGTCATCTACCGCATCGCGCACATGACACATCAGAGAACCGGAGACGCGTGGTGCATCTACCCGATGTATGATTTCGCGCACCCGATCGAGGACGCGATCGAGGGCGTCACCCATTCGATCTGCACGCTGGAGTTCGAAGATCACAGACCACTGTACGACTGGGTCGTGCGGGAGACCTCGAAGTTCATGGATTTCAAATCAAGACCGCGCCAGATCGAGTTCGCGAAGCTGTATCTGACGAATGTCGTGACGGGAAAACGCTACATCAAGCGGCTTGTCGAGGACGGAACGGTCGACGGGTGGGATGATCCGCGTCTTGTTACGATCGCGGCTCTGCGCCGCCGCGGCTACACGCCGGAGTCGATCAGAAAATTTGTCGAGCTCGTCGGCGTGTCGAAGGCGAACAGTTCTGTTGACTACGCGATGCTCGAGTACTGTATCCGCGACGACCTGAAGTTAAAGGTACCGCGCCTGATGGCGGTACTCGATCCGATCCGGCTCGTCATCGACAATTACCCGGAGGATTCGATCGAATATCTGGAAGTTCCGAACAACAAGGACAATCCGGAACTCGGATCCAGGACGGTTCCATTCGGAAAAGAGCTCTATATCGAGCGCGAGGATTTTATGGAAAATCCGCCGCGCAAGTATTTCCGTATGTTCCCGGGCAATGAGGTCCGTCTCATGAACGCGTATTTTGTGAAGTGCACCTCCTGCGAAAAGGATGCGGAGGGTAATATCACTGTGGTCCACTGCACGTATGATCCTGCGAGCCGCGGCGGCGAGAGTCCGGACGGGCGCAAGGTCAAGGGCACGATTCACTGGGTCGCTGCGAAGACCGCGAAGAGTGCACCGGTCCGCCTGTACGAGAATCTGATCGATGAGGCGAAGGGCGTCTACAACGAGGACGGAACGATGAACATCAACCCGGATTCGCTGGAGATCCGGGAGCATGCCGTCATGGAGCCGGCACTGTCTGATGCCGCGCCGGGCGAGAGCTTTCAGTTTGTCCGCACCGGATTTTTCTCGGCGGATCCGAAGCTCTCGAAAGAAGGAGCGCCGGTCTTCGGACGGATCGTATCGCTGAAGAGTTCATTTAAACTGCCGGGCAAGAAATAAATGCCTGGAGATATGAATTCCTGAAGAAGTGAATGATTGAAGGATGAAAGATCCCGGAAACTGAGTAATAATCAGTTTCCGGGATCTTTTTGCCTGCCATTTCCTGCATTTCACATGAATCCGATCGAAGCGCTGCGGCATGAGTAGGGACCTTTGGTTCTGGAACTGCTTTTTCAAAGCGTGACGGGGAAAAGGCCGGGCAATGCATCATTTTTGTGCAGAATTATGCGCCGCAGCGATACTATAATGTTCGGTGTGACAGTATGGTTTGACACAGGGAGTGAACATAAAATGAGCAGATGCAGGGCATGCATTTTTGATCTGGACGGCACGCTGATGAAGACACAGGAATCGATCGCGAAGGCGGTGAACCGCACGCTTTCGGATTTCGGACTGAAGGAAATGCCGGTTGTCAATTTTAATTTTTACGCGGGCGAC
>CADBRN010000066.1 GCA_902797025.1 uncultured Lachnospiraceae bacterium | reverse complement strand
TATCGGAATCATCAACCGCTACACGCAGGAGCACCCGATTCTGGTCGATAAATATCTGGAGGGAAAGGAGATCGAGGTCGACGCGGTATGCGACGGCGAGGACATCCTGATCCCCGGTATCATGGAGCACGTAGAGAGAGCGGGGATTCACTCCGGAGACAGTATCTCGGTCTATCCGGCGATGGATCTGTCTGATCGTGTGACGAGCACGATCGAGGATTACACGAAGAAACTCGCAAATGCGCTGCACGTCCTCGGGATGATCAATATTCAGTTTATCGTCTACAAGGAAGAGGTTTACGTGATCGAGGTGAACCCGCGTTCGTCGAGAACGGTTCCGTATATCAGCAAGGTCACGGGAATCCCGATCGTTCCGCTGGCGACGGAGGTGATCCTCGGCCATACGATCCGTGAACTCGGATATGAGCCGGGACTGCAGAAAAAGGCGGATTATATCGCGATCAAGATGCCGGTCTTCTCCTTCGAGAAGATCCGCGAGGCGGATATCAGCCTCGGGCCGGAGATGAAGTCGACCGGTGAGTGTCTCGGAATCGCCCGCTCGTTCAACGAGGCGTTATACAAGGCGTTCCTCGGCGCGGGAGTGAAGCTTCCGAAGTATAAAAATATGATCATCACGGTCCGGGACAGCGAGAAGGATGCGATCGTCCCGATCGCGAAACGGTTCGAGAAGCTCGGCTACCGCATCTTCGCGACCCGCGGTACGGCGAAGAGTCTGATTGACGGCGGAGTGAACGCGCTTCCGGTCAATAAGATCGAGCAGCCCAGTCCGAACCTGATGGATCTGATCCTCGGCCACAAGATCGATCTCGTCATCGATATACCTCAGGAGGGCGTCGAGCATAAAAAGGACGGTTTTGTGATCCGAAGAAGTGCGATCGAGACAGGCGTAAACGTTCTGACTGCCATCGATACGGCGGAGGCGCTTGTGACGTCGCTCGAGAATACCGATATCAAGAAGCTGGAACTGATCGATATCGCCTCGATCGCGGGACGCGGAAAGATCGGCGGATAACCGGCCGGGAAGTAGGTTCGTATGTCATTTATTCTGTTTATCAAGACGCTGCTGTACGGGATCGTCGAGGGTATCACCGAGTGGCTCCCGATCAGCAGTACCGGCCATCTTGTACTGCTCGGAGGAGTTCTTGATCTCGGCATGAGTTCTTCCTTCATGGAGATGTTCAATGTCGTGATCCAGCTCGGCGCGATTCTTGCGGTCGTCGCGATTTATTTCAAGAAGCTCTGGCCGTTTCACACGAGGCGGAATCGCCCGGAACATTCCTGGTTCGCAAACCCGACCGAAGAGGGAGCGGCGGGAAAGTTTCAGCGCTTCGCAAACGATTATTTTTATATGGACAAAATTGTCCTTTGGCTGAAGATCATCGTTTCGGTTCTGCCGGCTGTGGTGATCGGATGGCCTCTCGACGATACGGTCGAGAAGTATATGTATAAGTCGGTTCCGATCGCGCTGATGCTGATTCTTTACGGCGTCCTGTTCATCGTGATCGAGAACCGGAACAAGACGAGAAAACCGCGTGTCGCCCGGATCAGCCAGATTTCCTGGAAAGACGCATTGACGGTGGGACTGTTTCAGGTACTCGCGATCATCCCGGGAACATCCCGGTCCGGCGCGACGATCATCGGAGGGATTCTGATCGGTCTTGCGCGCCCGCTGGCGGCAGAGTATACCTTTTATCTTGCAATCCCGACGATGCTCGGCGCATCGGTTCTGAAAGCCGCAAAATTCGGAGGCCGGCTGACCTCCGTCGAAGGGGCGGTGCTCGCGGTTGGAATGATCAGCGCCTTTGTCGTTTCGATCGTTGTGATCCGTTTCCTGATGCAGTATATCCGGAGGCATGATTTCAAGGCGTTCGGATGGTACCGGATCGTGTTCGGAATACTCGTGCTGATTCTCGTCGGCGCAGGTGTGCTCGCAAACACGCCTGCCTGACAGGAAAGGACAAAAACAGACTGATGTTTAAAAATTATTTGCTGACATTTCTGGTCTCGATGGTTCCGATCGTCGAACTCCGCGGTGCGATTCCGATCGGAGCAGCCTCCGGACTTCCGATTCTGCCATGCTACATCATAGCGGTCCTCGGCAATATGGTGCCGGTTCCGTTCATTTATCTGTTTGCGCGCAGACTCCTCGTCTGGGGGAGCGACAGGAAGGGCATCGGCCGCTTTTTCCGCTTCTGTCTCGAGAAGGGGCAGAAGGGCGGCGAAAAGCTGAGTGCAGGGGCAGGCAGAGGCCTGTTTATCGCGCTGATGTTGTTTGTAGGAATTCCGCTTCCGGGTACGGGGGCGTGGACCGGTACGCTGGCGGCCAGTATTCTGGACTTCGGGTTTAAGAAAAGTGTCGCGGCTGTCCTGCTCGGCGTCCTGATCGCAGGTGTGATCATGGGGGTCGGATCATCCGGCGTACTCGCGCTGGTAACCCATTGACCGGCTGTTTTACGAAAAATACAGAGCACGATGGTTTGACCGCGCCGGGCGGATCAGGCATGCACGGGAGGAACTGATATGAAGTGTCCGTACTGCGGAGCAGAGAATAATCATGTTGTCGATACGCGTCCTGTTGAGGAGGAAAATTCCATCCGGAGACGGAGAATCTGCGACAGCTGCAATCACCGTTTTACAACGTATGAAAAGATCGAG
Source organism: uncultured Lachnospiraceae bacterium (assembly GCA_902797025.1). Taxonomy (GTDB): domain Bacteria; phylum Bacillota; class Clostridia; order Lachnospirales; family Lachnospiraceae; genus CADBRN01. Next base: position 30,619 of record CADBRN010000066.1, on the reverse strand, counting down.
ACGATCCCGCTGATGGTCATCAAAAAGGATCAGAACCGCGAACAGTATGACCGGAACAAGATCATGGCCGGGATTCTCAGGGCATGTCATAAGCGTCCGGTTCCGGTGCAGAAGATTAACGAACTGGTTGATCAGGTCGAAAATGAGATCTTCAACCGCGGAGAAAAAGAGATCGAAAGCAGCGTGATCGGCGAGATCGTCATGAAGTATCTGATCGGGCTCGATGCCGTAGCGTATGTCCGCTTTGCATCGGTGTACCGGGAATTTAAAGATGTGAATACATTTATGGATGAATTGAAAAAACTCCTGAGGCAAAAAGATCAGGAGGAAGCGGAAAGCGAAAAAAGATCAGTATGACGATGATTAAGATCTGCGGCCTCACCTCACCGGATGAGGCCGCTTTTTTAAATGAAATCCACGCGGATTTTGCGGGCATGGTTCAGTTCTGCGAACAAAGCAGGAGGAATACTCCGATCTCCCGGGCGAGGGAGATCATGAAAGCCCTGGATCCGGCGATCCGGACCGTGGCGGTCACGGTCAGCCCGTCCGCGCAGCAGGTTCATGAGATAGAACGCGCCGGGTTCGATCTGCTTCAGATCCACGGACAGATCCGGGATGAACTGCTTGCGAGTGTGCGGATTCCTGTGATCCGTGCGGTGAACGGGACGAATTACGAGTCGCTGGACGGTATGCTGAAATCCGATTCGGTGATCGGAATCCTGTTTGATGCAGGAATGCCCGGCAGCGGTAAGACATTTGACTGGTCGGCTCTCGAGGGGATCGAACTGAAGGGCAGAATGAAAATGCTCGCGGGCGGTCTGACACCGGAGAACGCAGCGGATGCGGTACGAATCGTCCGGCCGGATGCCGTCGACGTCAGCACCGGGGTCGAAAAGGACAGCGGACAGGGAAAAAGCAGGGAGAAGATCCTGCGTTTTGCCGAAGAAGTGAGAAAGGCCGCCACATGAGAGAATCATGCGGCGGTCTTTGCCTTTGTTATTGATTTTGCGGCTGTGCGAAAGCGTCCGCGTCAGCCCTGGCTCTGCTCTTCGACGAGCCGTGTGCCGCCGTAGCGTGCCCGCAGCTTCGGCTTCTCGATCTTTCCGGTCGCATTCCTCGGCACGTCCGCGAAGATGATACGGCGCGGCCGTTTGTAGCGCGGAAGTTTCAGGCAGTAACGGTTGACTTCATCCTCTGTCATCGCCATGCCTTCCTTGACCTGGATGATCGCGGTCGCAATTTCGCCGAGACGACGGTCCGGTGTGCCAATGACTGCGACGTCATGGATCTTCATGTTCGAGGCGAGAAAAGCCTCGATCTGAACCGGATACAGGTTTTCACCGCCGGAGATGATGACATCTTTCTTACGGTCGACGAGGTAGTAAAAGCCGTCTTCGTCCTGACGCGCCATATCGCCGGTGTGGAGCCATCCGTCGATCAGTGTCTCCGCGGTGGCCTTCGGGTCATGATAATACCCGACCATAACGCCCGGTCCTTTGACGCAGAGTTCTCCGACATCGCCCTGGTTCACCGGCTGATTTTCCTCGTTTACGATCTTCGCTTTCCAGCCGTAGCCCGGAAGGCCGATCGCGCCGACTTTGTCGATGTGGTCGAGACCGAGATGGATGCATCCGGGACCGGTTGATTCGGAAAGACCGTAGTTCGTATCGTATTTATGATTCGGGAAGTAATCCTTCCAGTGACGAATCAGACTCGGCGGAACCGGCTGGGCGCCGATGTGCATCAGCCGCCACTGTTTCAGATGGTAATCGCTGACCTTCAGATCTCCGGAGTCGAGTGCGGCAAGAATATCCTGCGCCCACGGGACGAGGAGCCAGACGATCGTGCAGAGCTCGTCGGAGACGGCACTGAAGATTGTTTTCGGCTTATTGCCCTTCAGCAGCACCGTTTTGCTTCCGGTGTACAGCGATCCGAACCAGTGCATCTTTGCACCGGTGTGGTAGAGAGGCGGTATGCAGAGGAAGGTATCCTCGTGCGTCGTCTCGTGGTGAACCGCCTCCATTTTTGCAGACTGCATCAGCGCGCTGTGGCGGAGCAGAATCGCTTTTGGAAATCCGGTGGTTCCGGAGGAAAAATAGATCGCCGCGTAGTCGTCGTCCTCTATGAGAATCTTCGGTGCAACACTGGAACAGTTCGCGGCGGAGGCCTGATAATCCTCCGCGAAGTACGGACATGAGTTTCCGACATAGAAAAGGAGCCGCTCCCTGCCAAGATCCTCCGCGATCGATTCGATGCGGCCGATGAATTCTTCGCCGAAGAAGAGTACATCGACATCTGCGAGTTTGACACAGTAGTCGATTTCATCCGCTGTGTACCTGAAATTCAGCGGGACCGCGATGGCGCCGGATTTAAGAACTCCGAAATAGATCGGGAGCCATTCCAGACAGTTCATCAGAAGGATCGCGACCTTCTGGCCTTTTTTAATTCCCTTCTTGATGAGCAGATTTGCGACGCGGTTTGCTTTTTCGTCAAAGACGGACCAGGTGATTTCGCGCCGGAAATAGGTGTTCGAAGTGGGCTGAATCAGCTCGTACTCCTGCCATGTAACCCTCGAAGGCTCGGTCACCTCGGGATTAATTTCCACGAGCGCCGTCTCGTCACTGTAGAGCTTGCTGTTTCGTTCCAGCAGATCTGTGATAGGCATTTTCTTTACTTTCCCCCAAAAGTATTCATGTTTGCATTTCATGCGTTAAACTGCTAAAATTTAAATCAGTAAATAGGATAGCCTATTTTATACGGACTGTCAAGCCGGCCGGGCCATGCCGACCCGGATATGAGATTGACACCGGTGAATGGGTTTACCCGTAAAATTTCGTGTGTTACAATGTCTGCATGCGGATTTTTACAAAAAAGTGCTTAAAGGAGACAGATTTCTATGAAACAACTGATGCTGGGCAACAAGGCCGTTGCCCGAGGTCTGTACGAGGCAGGATGCTGTTTTGTATCCAGTTATCCGGGGACGCCGAGCACAGAAATTACAGAAGAAGCCGTTAAATATGATGAGATCTACTGCGAGTGGGCTCCGAATGAAAAGGTCGCGATGGAGGCTGCGTTCGGTGCGTCTCTTGCCGGCAGACGTTCGTTCTGCGCCATGAAACACGTCGGACTGAATGTCGCGGCGGATCCGCTCTATACGATGTCTTATACCGGAGTGAGCGGCGGCGTCGTCATCGGGGTCGCGGATGATCCCGGCATGCATTCTTCCCAGAATGAGCAGGACAGCCGTCATCACGCGATCGCATCGAAGATACCGATGCTTTCCCCGTCCGACTCGGCGGAGGCCCTCGCGTTCACGAAGATCGCTTATGAAATATCCGAGAAATTTGACACGCCGGTACTTCTGCAGATGTGCACCCGGGTATCGCATTCTCAGTCGATCGTCGAGACGGGAGAGCGTGTCGTTCCGGAGCGTATTAAATACGAGAAAAATGCCGCAAAATATGTCATGATGCCGGCCTTCGCGAAGAAACGTCACCCGGTCATCGAGCAGCGCACGAAGGATCTGGCCGCATGGGCGGAGACCGCTTCGGTCAACCGCGTCGAGATGGGCGGCACCGATCTGGGAATTATCACAAGCTCGACCTCCTACCAGTATGTGAAAGAGGTCTTCGGAAATTCCGTTTCGATCCTGAAGCTTGGCATGGTCAACCCGCTTCCGGATCAGCTGATCCGTGACTTCGCGTCAAAAGTGAAACAGGTCGCGGTCGTCGAGGAGATGGATCCGATCATCGAGAATCATGTAAAAGAACTCGGCATCGAAGTGACCGGAAAAGATATTCTGCCGATGGTCGGCGAGTTTTCTCAGAATCTGATCGCGAAGGCGTTCGGCAAGGCCGGAGATACCGGTGCGTCGGTCGATGCAGAGATACCGATGCGTCCGCCGGTGATGTGTGCCGGATGTCCGCACAGAGGCCTGTTCTATACACTTCACAAGAATAAGTGCACCGTCATGGGAGATATCGGCTGCTATACGCTCGGCGCCGCTGCACCGCTTTCCGCGATGGATATGACACTGTGCATGGGCGCTTCCGTCAGCTCGATCCACGGCTTTCTGAAGGCCGGTGAGGAGGAGAACGCGAAGCATACGGTCGCGGTGATCGGCGATTCCACGTTCGTTCATTCCGGCATGACCGGTCTCGCGAATATCGCTTATAATATGTCGAACGCGACCGTCATCATCCTCGACAATTCGATCACCGGCATGACCGGACACCAGCAGAACCCGACGACCGGTTACAATATCAAGGGAGATCCGGCGGGGAAGATCGATCTGGAGGCGCTTTGCAGAGCGATGGGAATCAATCGTATCCGCGTCGTTGATCCGTATGATCTGGCTGCGTGCGACAAAGCGGTAAAAGAGGAACTGGCGGCTGAGGAGCCTTCCGTCATTATTTCAAGAAGACCGTGTGCGCTGCTTAAATACGTGAAACACAACCCGCCGCTCCGTGTCAATAAGGAGAAGTGCATCGGCTGCAAATCCTGCATGAAGATCGGCTGTCCGGCGATCGCGATCAAGGACGGCAAGGCTCATGTTGACGACACACTCTGTGTCGGCTGCGGCGTCTGTGAGCAGATGTGTCCGGTGGATGCGTTTGAACATACAGGGAAGGAGGACTGAAAATCATGGAAACAAAAAACATAATGATCGTCGGTGTCGGCGGACAGGGTTCCCTTCTTGCGAGCAAACTGCTCGGACAGCTTCTTCTCGATGCGGGCTACGACGTCAAGGTATCCGAGGTTCACGGTATGTCTCAGCGCGGAGGCAGCGTTGTGACGTATGTGCGCTACGGAAGCAGTGTCGCCTCTCCGATCATCGATGAGGGCGAGGCGGATTATATCGTGTCCTTCGAACTGCTCGAGGCGGCGCGCTGGCTGCCGTATCTGAAAAAAGACGGTCAGATCGTGACGAATATTCAGCAGGTTGATCCGATGCCGGTGATCACCGGGGCGATGGAGTATCCGGAACATCTCGTCGAAAAGATGAAAGCTGCGGGAGCAAAGGTCGATGCGCTCGACTGCCTCTCTCTGGCGGAAAAGGCAGGATCGGCGAAAGCCGTCAATATTGTCCTTATGGGGCGTCTTTCCCATTATTTCGATCTGCCGGAAGAAGCGTGGCAGAAGGCGATGGAACGGATCGTTCCGCAGAAATTCCTGGCGATGAACAAAATCGCATTCGATCTGGGAAAGAATGCCTGAACGGGGAATTTCAGAAAATCAGCAGGAAGGAACAGCTACAGCGATGGAAAGATATTTTCAGAAAGAAATTGAATGCGCTCCCCGCGAGGAGATCATCCGTATCCAGAATGAGAAACTCGTAAAGCAGGTGAAGCACGTCTGGGACGACGTCCCGTATTACAGAAGAAAGATGGAAGAGAAGGGCGTGACGCCGGAGGACATCCGGTCGATCGAAGATCTTCACAAACTTCCGTTTCTTTCAAAAGCGGATCTCCGGGAGTCTTATCCGTACGGTCTTTTGGGATGTCCGCTGAAGGAATGCGTGCGCATTCATTCAACCTCCGGCACGACCGGGCGCAGAGTCGTCGCATTTTATACGCAGAAGGATCTGGATCTCTGGACGGACTGCACCGCGCGCGCGATCGTCGCGGCGGGCGGAACGGACGAGGATGTCTGTCAGGTTTCCTACGGATACGGCCTTTTCACGGGAGGCGCCGGACTGGACGGCGGTTCGCACAAGGTCGGATGCCTGACGGTTCCGACTTCTTCGGGTAATACACAGCGGCAGATCATGTTTATCCAGGATCTTCAGACGACGATCCTGTGCTGCACCCCGTCGTATGCCGCCTATCTGGCCGAGACGATGGAGGAGATGGGGCTTGCACCGGAGGATATCCCGCTCAAGGCCGGTATCTTCGGCGCAGAAGCATGGAGCGAGGAGATGCGCCGCGACATCGAACAGAAGATGGGAATCAAGGCGTATGACATTTACGGTCTTACGGAACTGTCCGGGCCGGGCGTCGCGTTCGAGTGTTCTGCCCAGAATGGAATGCATATCAATGAGGATCATTTCATCGCGGAGGTGATCGATCCGGATACCGGAGAACCGCTTCCGGACGGAGAGCAGGGCGAGCTCGTCTTCACATCACTCGACAAGCGGGCGTTTCCGCTTCTCCGCTATCGCACGAGGGATATCTGCGTGCTCAGCAGAGAGAAGTGTTCCTGCGGCCGGACGCATGTCAAGATGATGAAACCGCGCGGGCGTACGGACGATATGCTCATCATCCGCGGCGTCAATGTGTTCCCGTCACAGATCGAGACGGTTCTTTTGAACCACGGCTATCCGGCGAATTATCAGATCATCGTCGATCGGGTAAACAATTCGGACACGCTCGATGTTCACGTTGAGATGACACCGGAGATGTTCACCGATAATATCGCGGATATCACAAAACGTCAGAAGGAACTTGTCGACGGAATGAAGGCGATGCTCGGCATCAAAGCGGTCGTGACGCTGGTCGCGCCCAAGAGTATCACGAGAAGCGAGGGCAAGGCAGTCCGCGTCATCGATAAGCGTAAAATCTGATTCGGGGAGGTATTTGTATGAGTGTCAAGCAGATTTCTATTTTTGTAGAAAATAAACCCGGAACGATGCACGATATGACACAGGTGCTTGCGGACCACAGCATCGACATCCGCGCGCTGTCTCTCACAGAGACGGAGGGATTCGGCATCGTCCGGATTATCGTGGACGATGTTCTTGAGACGACTTCGGTTCTGAAGCAGGAGGGCTACGTCTGCCGGCTGACGCCGGTTGTCATTGCGGAGATTCCTGACGAGCCGGGCGGGCTGAACCGTGTGCTCACGATTTTTCATGATAATCAGATCAATGTCGAGTATATGTACGCGACCCTCGGGGGCGGAGCGAAGCGGGCGCTGATGATTTTCCGCGTGGATGATGATAAACGCGCGGAGCGCGAACTGCGCGAAAAACATATACAGCTGATCGAACAGTCGGATATCGCGGAGCTTTAACCGATTCTGCGGATATTGAAATGATTCGTGTATCCATACAACCGGCGTCCCTTAAGGCGTCCGCCAGAAAGGCGGCTTTAAGGACGCCGGTTTGTTTATCACAGGCAGAGCAGAAATGAGCAAAAATCAGGAAGATTATTTAAAAAAGACGAATTTGCTGGCACAGAGCCTTTCTCTTCATTTTGACAGCCGGGACATGGAGACGATCCGGCCGGATACGGACCGGGCGGCAGCAGTCCTGCTGCCGGCGGTGATCCGGGACGGGGAGCCGAACCTGCTGTTCGAGGTGCGGGCAAGCAATCTGCCCCAGGGCGGTGAGATCTGTTTTCCGGGAGGCGCTCTGGAAAACGGAGAGAGCAGCAGGGAAGCCGCGGTCCGCGAAACGGCCGAGGAACTGCTGATCGGAAGAGAACAGATCCGTGTCATCGCACCGATGTTTCAGATGGCGGGTCCGGGCGGAATCTGGATCCGATCGTTTCTCGGCGTGATCCGCGATTACCGGGATACCTGGTCCGAAGAAGAAGTGGACCATGTGTTCTTTCTGCCGTTTTCGTGGCTGCGCGAAAAGAAACCGGTCGTCAGCCACGTAAAACTTCGCGTGGATGACGACCGGGATTTCCCGTACGATCTGATTCCGGGCGGCAGGAGCTATCCGATGCGGAAGCTGCCGCGCGCCTACTATTTTTATAAAACCGGTCACGGTGTGATCTGGGGAATGACCGCGGAGTTATTGTATCATTTTTCTTTGCTGCTGAAGGAATTGCCGAGCGCCTCACTCTGATCAACGACGACTTTTTTGCTGTAGCAGGAGAAGATCGCGTCGAGGCGCTCTGCATCCGGCTTCGGTGTGAAGATCGATACGGCCGGGACGATCACGAGGCCGGCGATCATGCAGAATGCTCCCGCGTTGATCGGAGACTGGAGAACCGTCGGAAGACTCTCCTTCGCAAACAGGTTGATGAGCATGAAAACAACGGAGAACAGAAAACAGCACCAGCAGGAAAGAACCGATGTCTTTTTCTTGTAGAGGCCGTACAGGAACGGCGCCAGAAAAGCGCCCGCGAGAACGCCCCAGGAAATTCCCATCAGCTGTGCGATAAATGTGACGTTTGACCGGTACTGAATCAGTGCGATCACGACAGAAACTGCGACGAAGACGACGATCAGGATCCGCATCACGGCAAGCTGTTTCTTTTCGCTCATATCTTTCTTGAAATTGTCACGGATCAGGTCAAGCGTCACGGTCGAGGATGATGTGAGGACGAGCGAAGACAGGGTAGACATCGAAGCGGAGAGAACCAGAATCACGACAATTCCGATGAGGATGTCCGGAAGATCCGAGAGCATCGCCGGGATGATCGCGTCATATCCCTCCACGGCGGCATCGACCCGGTCGGAGAACAGTCTTCCGAAACCGCCGAGAAAATAACATCCGCCGGCGACGATGAATGCGAAGGCGGTTGAGATGATCATGCCGGTTTCGATCGATTTTTCACTTCGGATCGCATAGAATTTCTGCACCATCTGAGGCAGACCCCATGTGCCCAGGGAAGTCAGAAGGACGACTCCGAGCAGGTTTTTCGGGTCAGGTCCGAAAAAGGAGGCGAAAACACCGGGGGTCGCCGAGACGGAAGGGTCGCTGACACGGCCGAGGCCGTCGAGCGCTGCCATAAATCCGCCCTGACCTTTCAGCACAGCGGCGATGACCGCGATGATTCCGACGATCATGATCAGCCCCTGGATGAAATCGTTGATCGCGGTCGCCATGTAACCGCCCGCGATCACATAGACTCCCGTAAGGACGGCCATAATAACGACACAGACGGAGTAATTGATGTGAAAGGCCATTCCGAACAGGCGGGAGAGCCCGTTGTAGAGTGATGCGGTATATGGAATCAGAAATACGAAGGTAATAACGGAAGCGGCGATTTTCAGTGATCTGGATTCAAAACGCTTTCCGAAAAAATCCGGCATTGTCGCGGAGTCGAGATACTGTGTCATGATTCTCGTGCGCCGGCCGAGAATCGCCCACGCGAGAAGCGATCCGATCAGTGCATTTCCGATGCCTGCCCAGGTCGCCGCGATCCCGTATTTCCAGCCGAACTGTCCCGCGTATCCGACGAACACGACGGCCGAAAAGTACGAGGTTCCATACGCGAAAGCGGTTAGCCACGGGCCGACGCTCCGTCCTCCGAGGACGAATCCGTTTACATCGGACGCGTTTTTGCGGCAGTAGATTCCGATTGAAATCATCACGCCGAAGAATAGAACCAGAAGAATCAATTTGATTGCCATAACAACACCTCACTGAATTTTGCAATTTTATGCGTTAAAGCGTAACACTTAAACGCGCTAAAGTCAACTACGAGATTGCAAACACGAATCAATGATGATAAGATGTTTTGGAATTATACATCTTCGGTGCACAAACTGTGTGCACAGCACTTATTCCTTTGAGAAACGATATGGGAGGCGATTTCCAATGAGAGAATTTAGAAAATCGAGCAAGCTCGACCATGTGCTGTACGATGTCCGCGGGCCGGTCGTCGCGGAGGCCGCGCGCATGGAAGAGGCCGGTCAGAAGATTCTGAAGCTGAATATCGGCAATCCGGCGCCCTTCGGTTTTACCGCCCCTGATGAAGTCGTCGAGGATATGATTGCGAACGTCGCAAACTGTGAAGGATACTCGGATTCGAAGGGGCTTTTTTCCGCACGAAAAGCGATCATGCAGTATTATCAGCTTAAAAAGTTCCCGAATCTCTCCGTGAATAATATTTACACGGGAAACGGGGTCAGCGAGCTGATCCAGCTCTCGATGAATGCACTTCTGGATGACGGGGATGAAATTCTGATTCCGGCTCCGGACTATCCGTTATGGACCGCCTGCGCGACGCTCGCGGGAGGAAAGGTGGTCCACTACATCTGCGACGAGCAGGCGGACTGGGCTCCGGATATTGACGATATTGAGAGCAAAATCACGGACCGCACAAAGGCGATCGTTGTGATCAATCCGAACAATCCTACCGGAGCGGTATATCCGAAGGATCTTCTCGAGCAGATCGTTGAGATCGCAAGGGAAAATGAGCTGATGATTTTCTGCGACGAGATCTATGACCGGCTGGTGATGGATGAAATTCCGTATACTTCGATCGCTTCGCTCGCGCCGGACGTGTTCTGCGTGACCTTCTCCGGACTGTCCAAATCCCATATGATCGCAGGCTACCGCGTCGGATGGATGGTGCTTTCCGGAAATCTTGACGCCGGCCGCGACTATATCGAGGGACTGAATATGCTTTCCAATATGCGCCTGTGCTCGAATGTTCCGGCCCAGAGCGTCGTGCAGACCGCGCTGGGAGGGTATCAGAGCGTAAATGAGTACCTGATTCCGGGGGGACGTGTCTATGAGCAGCGCGAGTGCATCTACAATCTGCTCAAGGATATTCCGGGAATTTCGGTCGTCAAACCGAAGGCGGCGTTTTATATTTTCCCGAAGATTGATGTCCAGAAATTCAACATCACAGACGATGAGAAATTTGCATATGATTTTCTTCATGAAAAACGCGTGCTCATCGTTCACGGCGGCGGATTCAACTGGCAGTATCCGGATCATTTCCGCATCGTATACCTGCCGCACAAAAATACGCTGATCAGCGCGATGGACAAGCTCGCCGATTTTCTGGATCATTATCATCAGCACTGACCGGGGGAGTACGGATGAAGGAAGGAATAAATGCGGCGCTGATCCTTGAGGGAGGCGCCATGCGCGGAATTTTCACTGCCGGCGTGCTTGATGTTCTCATGGAGCATAACTGCTATCTGGATTATGTCGTCGGTGTCTCTGCCGGCTCCTGCAACGCGGCCGACTACGTATCACGTCAGATCGGAAGAAGCCGGGACTGCATCGCGGTCAGCGATAAGTCCATACGGTACGTGCACGGGGATCTGCTGCATATGATTCGCGGGAAGGCATTTGATCTGGACCGCCTCTGCGGTGATTTCGCCTATCGGTACTATCCGTTTGACTTTGAGACATACTTTGCATCGGAGATCCGTGCGGAATACGTCGTCACAAATGCGGATACAGGAAAGCCGGAGTATCTGAATGAAAAAAAGGATCCGAAGCGTCTGATGAATATCATCGCGGCATCGTGCAGCATGCCGCTGATCAATGAACTGCGGCCGCTGGACGGCGGTGAATACTCCGACGGCGGAATCACGGATTCCGTTCCGATCCTTCACGCGATGCGGAAAGGCTACCGGAAAAATGTCGTCGTCCTGACACGTCCGAAGAATTACCGGAAGGAGCGAAACCGTGCAGCGGAAGCGCTGTACAGGACGAAGTACAGAAAGTACCCGAATCTTGTGAAGGCGCTCTGCACACGCCATATTGCCTATAACCGCACGCTTGATCTCATCGACAAGTGGGAGGATGAGGGACGGATCTTCGTGATCCGCCCGGAGGAGCCGGTCGTAGGACGTACCGAACAGGATACGGAAAAACTTCTTGCATTCTACCGCAGCGGGATCGACCGGATGGAAGAGCGGTACGGCGAGCTGGAACGTTATCTTTCAGACGGAGGAACCGATGTCATTTCTTGAACGATTTTATCCGGATGAGTGGCTTCCGTCCGCTTATGCGGTCGATTATCAGAGACTGTATGATGAGGGATACAGAGGTGTGATCTATGATATCGACAATACGCTCGTTGAGCACGGCGCGCCGGCGGATGAACGGTCGGTCCGGCTGTTTGCAGAACTCCGGGAGATCGGGTTTTCTACCTGCCTTCTGTCAAACAACCGGAAGCAGCGGGTCGCCGGGTTTGCCTCATCGGTCGGGTCTGATTTTATTTATCTGGCGAACAAGCCTGCGGTGAAAAATTATGTGCGCGCCTGTGAACGGATGGGTATTCGAACGGATCAGGCGGTATTGATCGGCGATCAGCTTTTTACGGATGTCTGGGGCGCGAAACGTGCAGGCATCGCGAATATTCTCGTACAGCCGCTCAACCCGAAGGAAGAGATACAGATCGTTCTGAAAAGACGGCTCGAGTGGATTGTGCTTCGCTCGTTTAAAAAACGGATGCGGGAGATGGGGAGGACGGAGTTTCCTTCCGGAACGTTTCAGACAGGCGGCCGCAGCAGCCGGGACCGGGACGCTGCCGGCCGGCCGGGCCGAAAAAAACGTTGAAAAATCACAAATCGTATTATATGATATTGCAATAAGGAGGAAATACAGATGGCAAGTGGAGATCAGATTTCAGCAGGCGATTTTAAAAACGGTATCACACTTGAGATTGACGGAAACGTCGTGCAGATCATCGAATTTCAGCACGTAAAGCCGGGAAAAGGCGCAGCGTTCGTCAGAACCAAGATGAAAGATGTTATAAACGGCGGAGTGACCGAGAGAACCTTCCGCCCGACCGAGAAATTCCCGCAGGCAAGAATTGACCGTCAGGGTATGCAGTACCTTTACAATGACGGTGACCTTTATTACTTCATGAACGAGGAGACATACGATCAGATCGGTGTCAACAAGGATACGGTCGGTGATGCGCTCAAGTTTGTAAAAGAGAATGAGAAAGTTACGATTCTCTCCTACAACGGAAATGTATTCTCTGTCGAGGCACCGCTTTTCGTGGAGCTTGAGATCACGGAAACCGAGCCCGGATTTGCCGGAAATACCGCGCAGGGTGCGACAAAGCCGGCTACCGTCGAAACGGGTGCACAGGTTATGGTTCCGCTGTTCGTCAATCAGGGCGACAAGATTAAGATCGATACCCGCACGGGCGAGTACCTGAGCCGTGTCTGAAGCCTGATACAGCAGTATCCGTAAAATCGCTTTTTATTTCGGAGGTGCATGGAATTCATGTACCTCCGGCACTTCTCTTTACGAATCGGATTCCAGTCTCATTTCAGCCGATTCATTATCCCGATACACTAAAATTCAATTTCATAAATGTTTGATTCCGTGTGCGGAGAAGTTTCTTCCTGTCTCGCTGACGGTCTGTTTTTCGTCCGCTCCCATCGGTTCATTCTGCGCGCGGAAATAAAAAGGAGGATTCTATGAACTATCAGCAGTTTCAGGAAAAACTCGCGGACGAAGTACGCCGCAGATCCGGCGAAAAATTCAGCGTCACGCTGCGCACGGTCACGAAAAATAACGGTGTATGCCGGCATGCGATGGAGGTGCGGCGCGGAGGCACAGATCTGCATCCGTCCGTCTATCTTGATTCGTATTTTGACGAATATCGCAAGGGAGTGTCCGTCGGTCATCTCGCAAATCTCGTGCTTGAACAGTGTGAGGAGTACGGCCGGAAAGTCCGCCTTCCCGAAAATTTTTTTCGCGTGTACGACGAAGTCTCAAAGCATCTGTACTGCAAACTGATCAGCGGCCGGATGAACCGCAGGGAACTGCCCGCTGTGCCGAACCGACAGTGGATGGATCTTGCGCTTGTCTGTTACTATCGGGTCGATGACGATATTCTGAAGGATGCGTCCATTTTAATCCGCAGAGAGCATCTGAATTTCTGGGGGATCAGCGAGAGGCGGTTATTCAGGGAAGCGTGGGAAAACACAAAGAGGGATCAGAAGCCGGTGTTTTCCTCTCTTCAGAGCGCGCTTCGCGACATCAGCGAGGCTCCGGGAGAAGAGGATGATTCGCCGCTCTATATTCTCACAAATGAGCAGAAATGTTTCGGCGCCGTATGCATCGGTTATCCGGATATGACGGAAAAAATTGCGTCGGAGATCGGGGGCGATTATTATATAATCCCGAGCAGCATCCACGAATGTCTGATTCTCGGCGCGGAAGACTGCTACCGGCCGGAGACGCTGAACCGGATGGTCCGCGATATTAACCGGAGTCAGCTTGAGCCCTCGGAGATTCTTTCCGACCATGTCTATTATTATGATGCGGAAAGGCGCGTTGTCGAAGCTGCTGTTGAACGGCGGGAAGAAGAAGCCGGAAATATGTGAGGCCGGAATCTGAGGACGCAGGACCGGCGCCGCTGTCGTTTCGTATGGAATATTTGACAATTCATTCATCCTGTGCTATCATCGTAAAGTCCGAACGGGCGGATGCGTCCGTTTTACGTCTGTAGCTCAGGGGATAGAGCAACGGTTTCCGGTACCGTGTGTCGGGGGTTCGATTCCCTCCAGGCGTGCTCGGGTCAGGCCGCTGCGCCGCCGTCTGCCGGTAAATGAATCGGCGGACGGCGATGCGGCGGTCTTTTTGCTTCGATAATTATGCACAGAAACGGACCGGAATCCGCCGGAAAAGTTGCCAAAATGCCATATCAGTGGTATTATTCTATATGAAATGCAGGCCTGCGATTGATGTACCGAGCGGCGGTGCATCCTCGCGGCCTTTTCTATTCTCACGAGGAGTTGCAATACGATGAACAGAAAAAAAAGGAGAATTGTCGTCAAGGTCGGAACCTCGACATTGACGAATGAATTTGGAAAGCGCAATCTTCACAGAATCGAAGAGCTGGCGATGACGCTTGCAGACATTCAGAATATGGGAAATGAGGTCGTTCTCGTCTCGTCCGGTGCGATTGCGGTCGGCGCGAATAAGATGCGTCTTTCCGACCCTCCGAACGAAATGCGGATGAAACAGGCAGCCGCCGCTGTAGGTCAGTGCGACAATATGTTCCTGTACGATAAGTTTTTCGGATATTACAGCAAGACGGTGGCGCAGATTCTTCTGAATGCGGAGGATATCCAGCAGGAGGAAAAAAAGGAAAATCTGTCAAATACATTTGAAGCCCTCCTTGAGCACGGGATCATCCCGATCGTCAATGAGAACGATTCGGTCAGTTATACGGAGATTGAGTCGGAGGAGCGGCTGTTCGGAGACAACGATAAGCTTTCTGCAGTCGTTGCGGTTCTGTGCAGGGCGGACATGCTCGTGATTCTGTCGGATATTGACGGATTTTATGATAAAGATCCGCGGTTTTACCGGGATGCAAAACTGATCAGCCGTGTCGATACGATCGACGAGTCAGTCTACGCGCTCGCCGGGGGAGCCGGATCGAGACGGGGCACGGGCGGTATGAAGACGAAGCTGGAGGCGGCGGAACTTGCCGTATCTCAGGGAATCAGCACGCTTGTCATGAATGGCAATGATCCGTCCAGACTTTACGACATTTTCAAGGGAAAGAAGGTCGGCACGCTCTTCGCGGCGAAACGGTGACCAATGCAGAAGGCCGGAATGGCATTAAGGGTGGAAAGCATGAAAAAAAGCAGTCTGAAACGTATTTTATGTGGTGGGTTCGTGTGTGCTCTGATTTTTTCGGGAATGACCGGATGCGGGAAAAAACCCGTAAGTTCAGTCTCGTCGGCAGAGGATGTGACGTCGGTATCTGCGGTATCGGAAACAGCGGCTTCGGAATCAACGGAAGAACCGGTTCAGGCGGAGTCGGCGCCTGCCGAGGCGCAGCCTCCGGAAGGGACGTACTTCAGTGAGCTGACCGGCGAGCCGGTCAGCACAGATCTGCAGGAACAGCGTCCGGTAGCGGTGATGGTCGACAATGAGAAGATCGCATATCAGCACTACGGAATTGCCGAAGGGGACGTCGTCTATGAGCTCATGAACAGTACAAAGAACGGACGGATCACGCGTCTGATGGTTCTGGTGAAGGACTGGGAGAAGATCCAGCAGATGGGAAGTATCCGGAGCGTCCGTCCGACGAATATTATCCTCGCGTCGGAGTGGAACGCAGTTCTCTGCCATGACGGCGGGCCGCGGTACGTGGATGAGTATTTCACAAAAGACTATGGGAAAGAGCATTTCTCCGGAACTTTTTCGAGGGTGAAAAACGGAAAGCCGAGAGAGTTCACGGAATACGTATGCGCCGGTGATCTGGACAAGAATTTCCAGTCCACGGGTTACAGCAAAACGTACAATCAGTTCCGCCCGGAACGGGATTCGCATTTTCGGTTCGTTGAGTATAACACAGAGAACGATTTGTCGGGCACACCGGATGCGGTAACGGCGAATACCGTTGCACTTCCGTTTTCACACACCGGTTCGACACTGACGTACAATGCGGGAACCGGTACATATGACCTTTCCTGCTATGGCTCAGTTCATACGGATGCGGAGGACGGTCAGGCGGCGACGTTTAAAAATGTCCTTCTGCAGTGCTGCAGTTTTTCCGAGTACGACGATGCCGGCTATATGATTTACAATGTCGTCCAGCAGAATCAGCCGGGATACTATATCACGGACGGACGTGCGGTGCCGATTACCTGGTCGAAGGACAGCGAAACCGGTATCACGAAGTATTATGACCAGAGCGGGAACGAGATCGCGGTCAATCGCGGAAAAACGTATATCTCGCTTGTTCCTGAGGATAGTTGGGGAAGTCTTTCAATCTCATGAAAAACCGATTTTTACCAGTAAATACAGATGATATGCAAGCTGCCGGAATCCGGCAGCTTGATTTCGTATACGTTTCGGGTGATGCATACGTGGATCATCCAAGCTTCGGCAGCGCGATCATCAGCCGTGTTCTTGAATCACGCGGATATACGGTCGGCATGATCTGCCAGCCGGATTATCATGATGAAAAAAGCATCGCAGTCCTGGGCCGCCCGCGCCTTGCCTTTCTCGTCTCTTCGGGGAATATGGATTCTATGGTGAATCATTACACGGTTGCGAAGCGAAGGAGAAAGACCGACGCGTTCAGCCCGGGAGGCGTGATGGGCAGACGTCCGGATCGGGCAGTCACGGTCTATTGCAATATGATCCGGAAGGTTTATGGAAAAGTTCCGATCGTCATCGGCGGAATCGAGGCGAGTCTGCGGCGGCTCGGACATTATGACTACTGGTCGGACCGGGTCCGCCGCTCGATCCTGCTTGAGTCCGGTGCGGATCTGATCTCATACGGGATGGGGGAGCGAAGCATCGTTGAGATCGCAGAGGCGCTGGATGCGGGAATCTCGATTCACGATATTATGTATGTCCGGGGGACTGTGTGGAAGACGAGAGAACGCGAACGGATCGGTGAGGCCGCAGCCCTGCCGGACTTTGAAGAGATACAGGCGGACAGACGAAAGTATGCGGAAAGTTTCCAGATTCAATACAGAAATACGGATCCTTACCAGGCCTCTGCCCTGTATGAGACGTACGGCGGAAAAACGTTCGTCGTGCAGAACCCGCCTGCCCGTCCGCTGACGATGATGGAGATGGACGATGTCTACGATCTCCCGTATGTGAGAAGATGGCATCCCATGTATGACCGGGACGGAGGAATTCCCGCTCTGTCCGAGATCCGGTTCAGTCTGACCTCAAACCGCGGATGCTTCGGGGGATGCAGCTTCTGCGCCCTGAACTTTCATGAGGGAAGAATCGTACAGGCGCGGTCTCATGAATCAATTCTGAAAGAAGCGGAGGTGATGACGCACGATCCCGAATTTAAGGGTTATATCCATGATGTCGGAGGGCCGACGGCACAGCTTCGTGCACCGGCGTGCAAAAAGCAGCTGACGGAGGGAGCCTGCACGGACCGGCAGTGTCTGTTTCCGAAGCCGTGTCCGGCACTAAAGGTCGATCACAGCGATTATCTTTCCCTGCTTCGGGAACTCAGAGCACTGCCTCATGTGAAAAAGGTATTTGTGCGCTCGGGCATCCGGTACGATTACCTGATGGCGGATCCGGACCGGACATTTCTGAATGAGCTCTGCCGTTTCCATGTCAGCGGTCAGCTCCGCGTCGCGCCGGAACATATTTCCGATCGCGTGTTGAAGCTGATGGGGAAACCGGGGAAGGATGTTTACGAGTCGTTCCTGAAGGCGTTCGATCAGGCGAACCGTCTGAGCGGGAAGGAACAGTACGCCGTTCCGTACTTCATCTCCTCGCATCCCGGGAGCCGTCTGGAGGATGCGGTGTTTCTCGCGGAATATATCCATAAATCCGGTCATATGCCGGAGCAGGTACAGGATTTCTACCCGACGCCCGGGACCGTATCGACTTGTATGTACTATACGGGACTCAATCCCCTCACGATGGAGAATGTATACGTCGCCAGAAATCCGCATGAAAAGGCGATGCAGCGTGCACTGATCCAATATGGCAGGCCGGAAAATTACCTTCTCGTGAAGGAGGCTCTGCACCGCGCAGGCAGAGAGGATCTGATCGGATTCGGCAGGGAATGTCTGATTCCGCCGCGTCCTGTGCGGCAGGAAAAATCCGGCGCGGGCAATCGGAAGAAAACGGGGAAACCATCAGGGACTTCTGGACGCCGCCGCAGGCGTTGACACGAAAAATCTGCCGGAATATAATTATTTTAGTTATTATGTGAATAAAATGCACGGTCCGGGGAGAGCATGAGCAAAAAAAAGAAAAAGAACGGCGGTACCGGGTATGTGATCGCAATCATCCTTTGTCTTTGCATCGCGGCATTTGCGGCGTACCATCTGATCAATATACTGAATGAATATCACCGGGGAACGGAGGAGTACAATTCTCTTCTGGATTACACAGACAAGGTGCCGGATGGCAATCCGGTTTCCGCGGACGGGTTGAGCAGTACGTCCGCGCAATCTGCACCGGATACCGATCCGGACGCACAGACGCATGGGGCGGTCCCGGAGGAGGGAAATTTGTCCTGTCCGGTTACCGCCGATTTTGCGTCCCTGCAGAAGATCAACGGGGATATTGTCGGATGGATCTACATCGGAGGCGTGGGGATCAGTTATCCGATCGTGCAGGGAGACGATGACGATTATTATCTTCATCGCACATTTAAGCGGCAGAGCAATTCTGCCGGATCGGTCTTTATGGAATACCAGAACCGTTCCGATTTTTCAGATCCGAATACGATTATTTACGGCCACAACATGAAAAACGGCTCGATGTTCGGAAAACTGAAGCGCCTTGTAAACGACGGCGCGTACCAGAAGAACCCGTATTTCTGGATTCTGACGCCGCAGGGCAGCTTATGCTACAGAATATTCAGTCTGAAAAAGGTTTCGGTTGACAGCGACGTCTATTCTCTGTTCTCCGGGGCAGACGATTCCTTCGTCCGATTCGCGGAAAAAATGAAGCAGGAATCGGATGTCGCCACCGGTGAGATGACGTTCACGGATCAGAGCAAAATCGTGACGCTCTCGACGTGTACCGGGGATTCTGCCAGACGGTTTGTCGTACAGGGCGTGCGTGTAAACTGATTTCTTCGGGTTTTTGCGGGAAAGGAGAAGGTATGGATCAGATTGAGGAATTGCAGAAGATTATCGATGAGCACAGCAATCTTGTGTTTTTCGGCGGCGCGGGTGTATCGACCGAAAGTGGGATTCCGGATTTCAGGAGTACGGACGGATTGTATCATATGAAGTACAAATATCCGCCGGAAACGATGCTGAGTCATACATTTTTTGTGACGCATACAGAAGAATTTTTCAAATTCTACCGCGATAAGGTTCTGGCGCTTGACGCACAGCCGAACGCGGCGCATAAGAAACTGGCGGAGCTTGAGAAAGCCGGAAAACTGAAAGCGGTTGTGACCCAGAATATCGACGGCCTGCATCAGAAGGCCGGAAGTAAAGTCGTATATGAACTTCACGGAAGTGTCCACAGGAATTATTGCACCCGCTGCCATGCATTCTATGACGGTGAATATGTCCGTTCCGCCGACGGCGTTCCGAGATGCGAAAAATGCGGCGGCATCGTGAAGCCGGATGTTGTCCTGTATGAAGAAGGCCTCGACAGCGATACAATCAACGGGGCGGTTCGGGCAATCTCTGAAGCGGATGTTCTGATTGTCGGCGGAACATCACTGGTGGTCTATCCGGCGGCGGGGCTGATTCATTACTTCAAAGGCGACAAGGTCGTACTGATCAACAAGGGCAGCACCGGTATGGATACGAACGCGGATCTTGTGATCCGGGAGCCGATCGGCCAGGTTCTCGGTAAAATCCGGGTGCACGGATGACCGTAGAAGAGGAAGGCGGACGCCTTCTCGCGCAGGTACGAAGATGCGTTCAGGAGCCGGAGCGGACGGGAACGGAGGAAAGACATGACGCAATCCTATGAGGTCGGTGATGTTGTGACGATGAAAAAGAAACATCCCTGCGGCAGTTTTGACTGGGAAATCCTGCGTGTAGGCGCGGATTTCCGGCTGAAGTGTACGGGCTGCGGCAGACAGATCATGATCAGCCGCAGAGAGGTTGAAAGAAGTGCGAAAACCGTGCGAAAGCCGTCACATTGACTTTCCATATCAATTATGATATTTTAGTTGAGTGGAAAAAATTTCCGGTATTAGAAAGGATCTTATATGAATAAAGTCATTTTGATGGGACGGCTGACGCGTGACCCGGATATCCGTTATTCACAGGGGGAGAACGGGACGCAGGTCGCCCGATATACGCTGGCGGTAGACCGCCGTTTCAGACGTCAGGGCAATGACAGTCAGCAGACAGCGGATTTTATCAGCTGTGTTGCGTTTGGAAAGAGCGCAGAGTTCGCTGAGCGCTATTTTCATAAAGGAATCAAGATCATCGTGACAGGGCGCATTCAGACGGGAAGTTATACGAACCGTGACGGTGCCAAGGTATACACGACCGATATTGTTGTAGAAGATCAGGAGTTTGCGGAGAGCAAATCAGTCAGCGACAGCACGAGCGGTGCTTATCATGCACCGGAAGGTTCTGACCGTCCGGACCGGTCGTCCCAGATCGGTTCCGATTCGGCGGAGGGCTTTATGAATATCCCGGATGGGATCGACGAAGAACTGCCGTTTAAATAATTGTGTAACTAATATCTGGGCGGCAGTGATTCTGCCGCCCGATTTTGAGGTTATCAGAAAATGTCCGATTTAAAAACAAGTCCGCAGTTTCGCAGCTACCTGTTGATGCCCATCTGGCTGATTCTGATACTTGCCGGAGCGGACATCGGCATCTGCTTTGTCAGCCGCAGGGCAGGAGGAATTATGACAGCCGCTCTGGCGGTTTATTTTGTCATCGAGCTGATCGTGTACTTTTTGCGGCGAAACGCGATTCTCAGTGAGATGATATCATTCGCCGCGCAGTACGGCGTGATCCAGAAAGAGATGATGGAAGAGTTTTCTCTGCCGTATGCGATCACGGACGAGCGCGGGAGGATACTCTGGGTCAACCGTTCGTTCTCCGAAGTGACAGGGGTCGAGAAGGGGATTGCCACCCGGTCGCTTACCGGAGTGTTTTCAGATCTTACGAAAGATATCTTTCCGCAGGAATGCGACAGCCCGCTGGAGATCGAACTCGCCTACAATCACCATTTCTACCGGGCGGAGATGACAAAGATCAGCACGGATGAAATCGTGGCCAATTCCGCTTTTTTTGCGGCAGATACCCCGGAAGGTACGTGCCTCTACACATTTTTTATGTACGATGAGACGGAACTGCACCAGACGATTCAGAAGTGCAGGGATGAATCGATGGTTGCCGGGCTGATCTACATCGACAATTACGAGGAGGCGCTCGATTCGGTGGAGGCGGTCCGCCGTTCGCTTCTGACTGCTCTGATCGAACGAAAAATCACGAAGTATTTCCATGATCTGGACGGAATCGTGAAAAAATACGAGAAGGATAAATTTATTCTCGTGATGCGCCACCGTTCGCTCGATGAGCTGAAGGAACAGAGATTCGGCATCCTGGAGAGCGTGAAGAGTGTCAACATCGGAAACGATATGCAGGTCACGATCAGCATTGGAATCGGCGTCAACAACGGATCGTTCAATGATAATTTTGCTGCTGCCAGGATTGCGATGGATCTGGCTCTCGGACGCGGAGGTGATCAGGCTGTTATCAAGGATGCGGATCACAATTCGTTTTTCGGCGGCAAGTCCGAAGCAGTCGAGAAAAATACCCGCGTCAAGGCGCGGGTCAAAGCACATGCGCTTCGTGAGTTTATCATGTCGAAGGAAGAGGTTGTTGTCATGGGCCATCAGCTGATTGACGCGGATGCTTTCGGCGCGGCGATCGGCATCTATCGTGTGGTCCGCACTCTGAATAAGAAAGCGCATATCGTGATCGACAAGGTTACCTCGTCGATGCGGCCGATGATCGACCTGTTCCGCGAGTCGCCTGATTTTGACCCGGGAATGTTTCTTTCGACCCGGGAGGCAGAAGATCTGACCACGAGAGATACGCTGGTGATCGTGGTCGACACAAGCAAGCCGAGTTATACGGAATGTCCGGCACTTCTGAAAAAGGCGAATACGATCGTCGTGCTGGATCATCATCGCCCCGGCAGTGAAGTCATCAAAAACGCAGTGCTGTCATACATCGAGCCCTATGCGTCATCGTCCTGCGAGATGGTCTCGGAAATTCTTCAGTATTTTTCTGAGAATGTCCGGATCCGGAATATTGAGGCGGATGCGATGTATGCGGGAATCATGGTCGACACCGATAACTTCATGCAGAAAACGGGTGTACGGACTTTTGAGGCTGCGGCCTACCTCAGGAGAAACGGTGCGGATGTCACCCGCGTCCGCAAACTGTTCCGGGAGGATATGAACGATTACCGCGCCCGCGGTGAGACGATAAGCGGCGCATACCGTTACCGCGACGATTTTGCGATCGCAATCTGCCCGGCGGGGTACGTCGAGAGTCCGACGATCGTCGCCTCACAGTCCGCGAACGAGCTTTTAAACATTATCGGAGTCAGGGCTTCGTTTGTCCTGACCGAGTACGATAACCGCATCTACATCAGCGCACGTGCAATTGACGAGGTCAATGTACAAATTATCATGGAGCGCATGGGCGGAGGAGGCCATCTGAATATGGCAGGATGCCAGCTCGACGGTATGACGATGGATGAAGCGGTGGAACAGCTGAAACACACAATTGACCAGATGATCGATGAAGGAGAACTCTGATGAAAGTTATTTTGCTGCAGGATGTAAAGACACTTGGCAAACGCGGCGATGTCGTCAAGGTAAGTGACGGATATGCGCGCAATATGCTTCTTCCGAAAAAACTCGGGGTTGAGGCGACGCCGAAGACACTGAATGATCTGAAGCTTCAGACCGCGCATGAAGAGAAACTGGCGGCGGAGACACTGGCGGCGGCGAAAGATCTGGCGGGACAGATCGAAAAGAGTACGCTGCAGATGACAATCAAGGTCGGAGAGGGCGGCCGCGCATTCGGATCCATCTCCGCGAAGGAAATTGTTGAGGCGGCGAAGGAACAGTGCGGGTTTGACCTGGACAAGAAGAAGATCCAGATGACGGCCCCGATCAAGGAACTCGGGGCAGCGACGGTTGCGATCCGTCTTCATCCTCAGGTGACGGCGAATATCAAGATCAACGTGACAGAGGCATAAAGAATGGATGATTCATCCGCAAAGAGAATTATGCCGCACAACGACGAAGCCGAGAAATCGGTTCTGGGATCGATGCTGATCGACGGAGACGCGATCATGACAGCATCTGAGATCCTGACGCCGGATGACTTCTATCAGAAGCAGTACGGGGTCGTCTTCGGGGCGATGACCGAGCTGTATAATCGCGGCACGAAAGTGGATCTCGTTACGCTGCAGAACGAGCTTCGAAAGAAGAATTCCGCTCCGGAAATTGCGGACATGGAATTTGTGCGTGACCTGCTGGGCGCTGTCGCAACCTCTGCGAATATCAAGTATTATTCGAAAATCGTCAAGGAGAAGTCGACGCTGCGCAGTCTGATCCGTGAGGCCCAGAGTGTTGAGAACCTTGCTTATGAGGACAGCCAGCCCGTCGAGGATATTCTGGATGAGTCCGAAAAGAATATGTTCCGGATTTTTGAGCAGCGGAACACAAGCGAATTCGTTCCGATCCGCCAGGTTGTCGTCGACACGCTCAATACGATCGAGAAGGCTTCGCGAACCACCGGCAATGTGACAGGCATCTCGACCGGTTTTGCGGATCTGGATTACAAGACATCGGGACTGCAGAAATCGGATCTGATTCTTGTCGCTGCCCGGCCCTCGATGGGTAAGACGGCATTTGTCCTGAACATGGCTGAATATATGGCGTTCCGGAAGAACAAGCATGTCGCTATTTTCAGTCTCGAGATGTCCAAGGGGCAGCTGATGAACCGGCTTCTTGCGATGGAAGCGCGTGTCGACTCCCAGAACATCCGGAACGGAAATCTCAGCGACGAGGAGTGGGCGCGTCTGGTCGACGCGGCATCCGTGATCGGAGGTTCCAATCTGATCATCGACGACACGCCGGGCCTTCCGGTCCGGGAACTTCGGACGAAGTGCAGAAAGTACAAGCTCGAGCACGGACTGGATATTGTGATGATCGACTACCTCCAGCTGATGAGCGGATCGGGAAGCCGGGGGTCGGACTCGAGACAGCAGGAAATTTCGGAGATTTCGCGGTCGCTCAAGGCGCTTGCGCGGGAACTGGATGTTCCGGTCGTCGCGCTCTCCCAGCTGAGCCGGGCGGTTGAGCAGAGAACCGGAGATCACCGGCCGATTCTTTCGGATCTGCGTGAATCGGGGGCGATCGAGCAGGATGCGGACGTCGTCATGTTCCTGTACCGTGACGACTATTATCACAAAGATTCCGAGATGAAGGGCATCTGCGAAGTTATTATCGCAAAACAGCGAAACGGTCCGATCGGGACCGTCAATCTCGTGTGGCTGCCGGATTATACGAAATTTATGAGCGCAGAACGTGACCGCGGCCGCTGATTTGCAGCGGTCCGGTCGGCAGATACGGAATCTGCGGAAGGAAATATAAAAAACGGACTGACAGATGCCAGTCCGTTTTTTCGGAAATCATTCCGTTTTGTATCGATCAGTCAGCTGCAGAAATAGCACCGGTCGGGCATACGCTCTCGCAAGCTCCGCAGTCGATGCACGAATCTGCATCGATCTCGTACTGAGTATCTCCGCTGTGGATCGCGCCTACCGGGCATTCGCTCTCGCAGGTTCCGCAGGATACACATGCGTCAGAAATAACTCTAGCCATTGTCAAATCCTCCTTTAGTATATATTATAGTAAGAGCAGGTAATATTTATTACCAATTATGTTTATTGTATACGAACAGCTCGGACAATACAAGTGCAAAATTTAATACAAATGATGGCGGAGTCAAAAGACATTGTTACCGCAAATGATACGGAGGCAGGAAAATTGAAAATCAACAAAAACATGACGATCGCAGAATTGATGACCGTCGATCCGATGATCCCGAATATCCTGGTGAGAGAGGGGATGCACTGTGTGACGTGCGGAGCGGCTCCGGGCGAAACGCTGGAGCAGGCAGGCGGCGTGCATGGAATGACCGATGATCAGATCGACAATCTCGTCGACCGCATCAACGATTTTCTGTCCGTACTCTAACGGACCCGGAACCAATATTCATAGAATTCCCGGAATCCGAGGCCACGGTAGAGATTTTTTGCCGGTTCGTTATCGCTGACGACCTGCAGGTACGCTCCCGTGATGCCGCGGTGCGCGGCTTCCTCGAGTATCATGGAAACGATCTGGCGCGCGATCCCCTTCCTTCTGTAATCCGGGTGGACGTGAATCGCGTAGACCCCCACGAAGTTCCGGTCGAGAATACCCAGCCCGGTACCGATAAACCGTTTTCCGTCGCGAACCTGTATGCAGAGTGTTTCCTTCGGGATCGCCCGATACATGGACGGGACGACGGCCCGGTGCATGATGTTCGTGGTGTTCTTCAGAGCGAAGAGTGCGTCGATCCAGGCGTCCGGGATGAATGCGGAGCAGGTGAGGCGTACCCCGCCGTACTCCCGGTGACGGACTGTTCCAAAACGGCCGGAGGTATCGTTCCCGAGATCCGGGAGGCCGTCGCGGACCATTACGATGGTACGGTGTTCGATCACGTAACCGCGCGCCTCGAGAAGGTCGTCAAAGGAGCTGTCTATGAGAGGGGTGATCTTGAAAATAGCGGGTGTGCCCCATTTTGCATACTCCTCCTCGCAGTATCGGATTTTCTGTTCCCTGGGAATCGTCGATGTACCGACCTGCTCCACGCTGTTTGTGCGGTGCGTGTAAAAATATGAAAAACGCAGCAGCCATCCGTCGTAGTACTGGATCTGATGAGAAGGCCACGCGTTCAGCGACAGATCTTCGATCGTTTTGATTTTGCCGTTCATGTTGTACCTCCGAATTCCTGCCCATTATACACGCGTTTCTTCAATTCTTGCAATAAGGATCCCTGTGCGTTATAATTACATCCGAATATGATTATCAGTTCAGGAGAGCATTATGTCTAAATTTTTGAGAGTCCTTGTTCGAATTATATTGATTTTGCTGATTGCATGCGGCGCGGCCCTGTTGCTTCCGCCGTTGTTCGGAATCGATACGGTAGTCATCCAGAACGGGTCGGGCAATCTCGACCGTGGTACGGTTGTATACGCGAAATCGACCGCGCCCGCCGATCTCGCGGCAGGAGATCACTTTCTCCATGCCGGCGACAACGATGAGATCGACTCCTACATCGTGAAAGAATATGACAGCACGGATGACGTGATCATCGCTTCCGAGAGCGCAGAGGCGTCGGAACAGAAACTTCAGGCAAACGGTGATACGGTCCGCAAGATCGTGTTCACAGTTCCCTTTATCGGTTATTTGTTCATCGCGACGCAGTCGATGACCGGTCTGATGATACTTGGCGGGGTGCTGCTCATTCTCGTCATACTCTTCATTATCTCGGAAGTGCTCAGACGCAGCGAGGAGGACGAGGAGGACGAGAGCGGTGAGGATGACGATTACTTCACGTCGCTTGAGAAGAAGAAGACAGAAAAGTTCAACGCGGAACTCGGCGATGAGAGCGGCCGGAAGGATTCATCGGATGCATTCCCCGTCGAAGGGGAAGGCGAGGAGTTTATCTCGAACCTGAAAGGCGCCGTCACGGGACGCGTTTTCCCGGATCATGAAGATTCCGAAACGCCGGTCCGCGAGCAGGGTCCGAAGGCTGCCCCGGATGAAGAGGATGCAGTTAAGACGGACGGGCTTCCGAATGTTCAGGCAGCCCTTGAAGCGGCACTGGAGGGAAGACAGATCGATACCGCGACGAAAAATGTACAGCACCCAAAGGTGAAGGAGCGTACGACGACGCCGAAGAGCGGCGAAATCGAGCTTGCAATTCCGATTCGCACCGCGGATGAATTCATGGAGAAGGCGAGAAAGGACGGCGATGAGCCGGAGATACACGAAGATGAAGGAACGGGAATCAAGCTGATCGACTATTCGGACTGCATCTGATTGCGGGGATGCAAAATGCGGCGATTGTCCGCATCGGATAAGAATTGAAGAACCTCACGAATGCTCCCGCAGGGCGGAGGACTGGAATACGTCCGACACGGGAGCGCGTGAGGTTCTTTTTTGATCCGGTCTGAATCGGGGAGGGAAATTCTTCCGGTATAGCAGGGTGAATGAGCGTTATTGAAAAAAATATAGAAAGTGGTTGCAAAATGGAACCGCATTGTGTATACTGTGACTGTTGTGACAATGAAAGCGATGAAGCGTGAGGTTGCCGTCTTTATATATTTGCCGTATGAGACGGGTTTTCCGCGGAGCAAATGTCATGTTCACGAAACTGGCGACAAGTCACTGTACAATTATAGAATGTCCGCTGAAGGCGGAGACAACGTGTCTGTGTTCCGATAAGGACACACACGGAGAAGTGTACAGTCACCACTTGTCGTACTTCGATTTAAAAAGTGCGAAAAGGAGGCGACTTTTTTATGGCAAATCAGGTAATGAGAATCACATTGAAAGCTTATGATCATCAGCTCGTCGATTCATCGGCGGCGAAAATCGTCGAGACGGTGAAGAAGACAGGCTCGGCTGTCAGCGGACCGGTTCCGCTTCCGACAAAAAAGGAAGTGGTCACGATCCTTCGCGCGGTACATAAGTACAAAGATTCCCGCGAGCAGTTCGAGCAGAGAACCCACAAGAGACTGATTGATATCATCACACCGACACAGAAGACGGTGGATGCGCTTTCAAGACTCGAAATGCCGGCTGGTGTCTATATTGACATCAAAATGAAGACCAGATAATCTGGCCGCAGCTGTTAACTAGGATGAGCGCCCTGTGCGCTCCGCTGTAGAAAACAGGAGGAAAAAACAGTGAAAAAAGCAATCCTGGCAACAAAAGTCGGAATGACACAGATCTTCGATGAAGACGGAACACTGACTCCGGTCACCGTGCTTCAGGCTGGTCCGTGCGTCGTAACCCAGATCAAGACCGAGGAGAACGACGGATACAACGCCGTTCAGGTAGGTTTTGGCGATACGAGAGAGAAACTCCTCAATCAGCCGCAGAAGGGTCAGTTCGACAAAGCAGAAGTTTCTTATAAAAAATATCTCCAGGAGTTCCGTTTTGAGAACGCAGCTGACTATGAGCTGAAACAGGAGATCAAGGCGGATATCTTTGCGGCAGGCGACAAGATTGACGCGACTGCGATCAGCAAAGGTAAGGGATTCCAGGGAGCGATCAAGCGTCACGGACAGCACAGAGGACCCATGGCGCACGGTTCTAAATATCATCGCCATGCGGGATCCAACGGCTCCAGTTCAAATCCGAGCAAGGTGTTCAAGGGCAAGGGAATGCCCGGACAGATGGGCGCGGTAAAAGTCACCGTACAGAATCTTGAGATCGTCAGGGTAGACGCGGAGAACAATCTGCTTCTGGTCAAGGGATCCGTTCCGGGACCGAAGAAAGGTCTTGTCACGATCAAAGAGACAGTGAAAGCCTGACACACACCTGATCGGAAAGGAGGAAACATAGAATGGCTAATGTAGCAGTCTACAATATGGAAGGCAATGAAGTCGGCACCATTGATCTGAATGATGCGGTGTTCGGCGTCGAGATAAATGAGAATCTGGTCCACAAGGCAGTCGTTCAGCAGCTCGCGAACAGCCGCCAGGGCACACAGAAAGCGAAGACCCGTTCCGAGGTTTCCGGCGGCGGAAGAAAACCGTGGAGACAGAAGGGAACAGGTCATGCCCGTCAGGGATCGATCCGTGCCGCACAGTGGAAGGGCGGCGGAGTCGTATTCGCTCCGGTTCCGAGAGATTACTCTCAGAAGATGAACAAAAAAGAGAAGAGAGCGGCTCTCAAGTCCGCGCTGACCAGCAAGGTGCAGGAGAACAAGTTCCTTGTCCTTGACGAGCTGAAGCTTGCGGAAATCAAGACGAAAGAGATGCAGAAAGTTCTCAACAATCTCAAAGTTGAGAAAGCGCTTGTCGTCATCGCGGATGATTCCGACAATGTTGCTCTTTCTGCAAGAAACATTCCGGGCGTTGTCACCGCTTCCGCCGGCACGCTGAATGTCTTCGATATCCTGAAACACAACACCGTAATCGCGACGAAGAGCAGTGTCGCGGCGATCGAGGAGGTGTACGCATAATGGCAAACGTTCAGTATTATGACGTGATCATCAAACCGGTGGTTACCGAGAAGAGCATGAATGAGATGGCATACAAGAAGTACACGTTTCTTGTACATCCGGATGCAAATAAGACCATGATCAGGGAAGCTGTCGAGAAGATGTTCGACGGCGTCAAGGTTTCCGAGGTCAACACACTCAATCAGAACGGCAAAAAGAAACGCCGCGGCATGACGATCGGCTTTACTCCGAAAACGAAGAAGGCGGTTGTCACTCTGACAGAGGACAGCAAAGACATCGAGATCTTCGAGGGACTTTGATTCAATTTGAAAGGAGCAGCGGACAATGGGAATTAAAACCTATAATCCATATACACCGTCCAGAAGACATATGACCGGCTCCGATTTTTCCGAGATCACAGCAACAAAGCCGGAGAAATCGCTGGTTGTATCACTGAAGAAGAATTCCGGACGCAACAATCAGGGTAAAATCACAGTCAGACACCGCGGCGGCGGAAACAGAAGAAAATACAGATTGATCGACTTCAAACGGTACAAAGATGATGTTCCGGCAACCGTCAAGACGATCGAGTATGATCCGAACCGTACCGCGAACATCGCGCTGATCTGCTATGCAGACGGTGAGAAATCATACATCCTTGCGCCGGAAGGCCTGAAGGTCGGCATGAAGGTGATGAACGGCGTCAACGCCGAAATTCGTCCCGGAAACTGCCTGCCGCTGGCAAATATCCCGGTCGGTACTATGATCCACAATATCGAGATGCACCCGGGCAAGGGCGGACAGCTCGTTCGTTCCGCCGGCGTCGGCGCGCAGCTGATGGCTAAGGAGAACGGATACGCAACCGTTCGTCTTCCTTCCGGAGAGATGAGAATGATCGCGGACAACTGCCGCGCAACCATCGGAAATATCGGCAACGGTGACCACAACCTCGTCACAATCGGCAAGGCCGGCCGTGTCCGCCACATGGGCTTCCGCCCGACCGTCCGTGGTTCGGTCATGAACCCGAACGACCATCCGCACGGCGGTGGTGAAGGAAAAGCTCCGGTCGGACGTCCGGGACCGAGCACACCGTGGGGCAAACCTGCGATGGGTCTTAAGACAAGAAAAAAGAATAAGAAGTCCGATAAGTTTATCGTTCGCAGAAGAAACGGTAAATAAAGAATAATAAGGAGGTTACCAATGGCTCGTTCATTGAAGAAAGGCCCGTTTGCTGATGCAAGCCTGCTGAAAAAAATCGATGCAGCGAATGCAT
>CADBRN010000065.1 GCA_902797025.1 uncultured Lachnospiraceae bacterium | reverse complement strand
GATGGGCTATCGCCAAATGGTAAGGCAACGGACTCTGACTCCGTCATTTCAAGGTTCGAATCCTTGTAGCCCAGCTTCTTATATAAGCCATTGCAGATCTCTGCAGTGGCTTATTTTTTCACTTTGATGTAAAATAAAACGCGGACGCGGCGTTTGGGATTGAAATGTGGAGCGGATTTTTATGAAATATTCTTTTGAGAGCAGAGTTCGTTTCAGTGAGGTGGACGAGAACGCATATCTGACACTGCCGGCGATGATTAATTACCTTCAGGACTGTGCGACGTTTCACGGCGAGGAGGGGAACGTCGGCGTTTACTGGACCGCGGAGCACAAAAAGATGTGGGTGCTGGCATCTCTGCGGCTTGAGATCATCGAGTATCCGAAATTTGCGGAAAATATCATCACGTCGACCTGGGCTTCCGGCTTCCGGAATTTTATCGGCTATCGCGATTTCACGATCGAACGGCCGGACGGGACACGGCTTGTCGGAGGAAAATCCGAGTGGGTTTTCATGGACCGGAAGACCGGCATGCCCTGCGGCGTCACCAAGGATCAGATCGACGGCTACGGCGTCCACCCGGAACTGGCGCTGGAGGACCGTTACGGGAAGAGAAAAATCCGCATACCGGAGGAACTCCGAGAGGGCAGATCCTTCCGGATCCTGGAGAGTCACCTGGACACGAATCATCATGTGAACAACGGACAGTATATGATCATGTCCCAGAATTGCCTTCCGCCGGGAACTGAGGTGCATCATCTCCGGGCGGAATACGTAAAGCAGGCGTTTCTCGGCGACGAGATCCTGCCCTGTGTAGCGGAAAAAGAAGGAGTCTACACGGTTGTGCTGAAAAACAGGAACAGCGGTGACATTTATTTTATCGGGGAGTTTGCCGGATGATGGAAATAGGAAAAAAACAGGAGCTGGTTGAGGTGCGCCGCGTCGATTTCGGCGTTTATCTCGCGGAAAAAATGACGGACAATCGGGAAGAGATGGTTCTGCTTCCGGCAAAACAGGTGCCGGAGGGATTGAAGGAGGGGGACCGGATCGAGGTCTTCCTGTACAGAGATTCCGACGACCGGATGATCGCGACGGTCAATGAGCCGCGTCTCCAGGTCGGTCAGATCGCGATTCTTACGGTCAAAGACACCACACGGGTCGGAGCGTTTCTCGACTGGGGGCTCGAAAAGGATCTGTTTCTTCCGTACCACGAGCAGCGCGGCAAAATCGAAAAGGGAGAGGAGATTCTCGTCGGGATGTACGTCGACAAGAGCGGCCGACTGTGCGCGACGATGAACGTATATCCGTATCTGAAAAAACGCGCCCCGTACAGCGTCGGAGATGAGGTAAACGGCCGGGTCTATGAGATCAGCCGGAATTTCGGCGTCTTTATCGCGGTCGACGACCAGTATTCCGCGCTTATCCCGAAGAAAGATGCGCAGGGACGGTTCAATTACGGAGAAATCCTGAAGCTGCGGGTGACGGAGGTCCGTGAGGACGGCCGGCTCTGCGTGACGACAAAGCAGAAAGCGTATCTGCAGATGGGTCCGGACGCGGAGAAAATACTCGCGGAAATCGAGCGCTGCGGAGGAACGCTCGATTTTGATGACAAGGCTTCGCCGGAGCGGATTGAACGGACCTTCGGCATCTCAAAAGCCGCCTTCAAACGTGCGGTCGGACATCTCCTGAAGGAGCGCCGGATCGAGAAGCGGGACGGAAAACTGATTGCAATCTGATGAATACCACGGCTGCCCCGTTTCTGACCTTTGCGGGTTCAGGGACGGGGCAGTCTTAAATACAGGGAGGCAGCGGTATGAGCTTTGCGCATCTGCACGTCCACACGGAATACAGCCTGCTGGACGGTTCAAATAAAATCACGGAGTATCTTTCGCGCGTGAAAGAACTCGGCATGAACAGCGCCGCGATCACGGATCACGGCGTGATGTACGGGTGCATTGATTTTTATAAGGCCGCGAAGGCGGCGGGAATCAATCCGGTCCTCGGCTGCGAGGTGTATGTTGCTCCGGGTTCGCGCTTTGACAAGGAGAGCGGAAGCAAAGAAGAACGGTACTATCATCTCGTTCTTCTCGCGGAGAACAATACGGGCTACGCGAATCTGGTCAAGATCGTCTCCCGGGGCTTCACAGAGGGATTCTACTACAAACCGCGTGTCGATGAGGAGATCCTGAGGAAGTATCACGAGGGTGTGATCGCACTCTCAGCCTGCCTCGCGGGAGAAGTCGCGCGCTGCCTCGAGGCGGATCTTTATGATGAGGCGAAGGCTGCGGCGCTCCGCTATCAGGATATTTTCGGCGAAAACAATTTTTTCCTTGAGCTGCAGGATCACGGGATCCCGATGCAGAAACAGGTCAATCAGGGAATTATGCGGCTCCACGAGGAGACGGGAATCGATCTTGTCGCAACAAATGATGTGCATTACACCTATGCGGAGGATGCGGACGCACATGATATTCTGCTCTGCCTTCAGACCGGGAAAAAGCTGGCGGATGAGGACCGGATGCGGTACGAGGGAGGCCAGTACTTTGTAAAATCCGAGGAAGAGATGCGGTCGCTCTTTCCGTATGCACCGGAGGCAGTAGAAAATACGCAGAAAATCGCGGACCGCTGTCACGTCGAAATCGAATTTCACAATCTGAAGCTGCCGAAATTCGATGTTCCGGAAGGGTACACCTCCTGGACGTATCTGTCCGAACTCTGCAACAGGGGGCTTGAGAAGAATTATGGGACTGTGACGGAGGAACTCCGGGAACGTCTCGATTACGAGCTGAACACAATCCGCAAGATGGGATACGTCGACTACTTCCTGATCGTCTGGGATTACGTAAAATTTGCCCGTGATCACGGGATCTCGGTCGGCCCGGGGAGAGGCAGCGCGGCAGGAAGCATCGTGTCCTACACGCTGGGAATTACAGAGATCGATCCGATGAAATACAGCCTGCTGTTTGAGCGTTTTCTGAACCCGGAGCGCGTGTCCATGCCGGATATCGATGTGGACTTCGGATTCGAGCGCCGGGGCGAGGTGATCGATTATGTCACGCAGAAGTACGGACAGGACCGTGTCGTGCAGATCATCACATTCGGAACGCTTCAGGCGCGCGGCGTGATCCGCGACGTCGGCCGCGTGCTCGACATCCCGTACGCGCGGTGCGATGTGATCGCGAAGATGATTCCGGCGGAACTGCATATCACGATCGACAAGGCACTTACGATGAATCCGGAGCTGAAAAAGCTGTACGAGAGCGACGGAGAAGTCCGCCATCTGATCGACATGGCGAAACGGCTGGAGGGTCTTCCGCGCCACACGTCGATGCATGCCGCCGGGGTGGTGATCGCCTCGAAACCGGTGGATGAGTTTGTTCCGCTTTCACAGGCGGCGGACGGCACGATCACGACCCAGTATACGATGACGACGCTGGAGGAACTGGGACTTCTGAAGATGGATTTCCTCGGCCTGCGCACGCTGACGGTGATCCAGAGCGCGCAGGAGATGGCGGAGAAGTCGTCAGGAAAAACGATCGATATGATGAAGATCGATTACAATGATCCGAAGGTGATGGAGATGATCAGCGCCGGAAAATGCGAGGGTGTCTTTCAGCTTGAGTCGGAAGGGATGAAAAGCTTCATGAAAGAGCTGAAACCGTCCTCGCTGGACGATATTATCGCCGGCGTCGCGCTTTACCGTCCGGGTCCGATGGATTTCATCCCACAGTACATCCGCGGAAAGGAGCATCCGGAGCAGGTCACATATGAGACGGAAAAACTCCGCCCGATCCTTGAGACGACGTATGGCTGCATTGTTTATCAGGAGCAGGTGATGCAGATTGTCCGCGATCTTGCGGGATATACATACGGGCGAAGCGACGTGCTCCGCCGCGCGATGTCCAAGAAAAAAGCAAAGGTCATGCAGGAAGAGCGGCAGAACTTCATCTATGGAAATGATCAGCTTGACATCCCCGGCTGTATCCGGAACGGCGTCGATGAACGAACCGCGAACAAGATCTTTGAGGAAATGCTGGATTTCGCGAACTATGCGTTCAACAAGAGCCATGCGGTTTCCTATGCGTATATCTCTTTCCAGACGGCCTGGCTGAAGTATTATTATCCGGTCGAGTTTATGGCGGCGCTGATGACGTCGGTTATCGACAATCCGGGAAAATGTGCGTCGTATATGCTGCATCTTTCCAAAATGAATATTCAGATTCTTCCGCCGGATATCAACCGGAGCGTCGGCGATTTTTCGGTGGAGAACGGAAAGATCCGGTACGGACTTTCCGCCATCAAGGGAATCGGAAAGCCGGTCATGGACGCTGTTCAGTATGAGAGGGAAAAAAACGGCCCGTACAAGTCGCTGCGCGATTTCTGCTCCCGCATTTCGGGAAAAATGCTGAACAAGAGAACGGTCGAAAATTTCATCAAATGCGGCGCATTTGACTGCTTCGGCGGAACGAGAAAACAGTATATACAGGTCTACGGAATGATCATGGATCAGATCGCGGATGAACGGAAAAATAATTTTGCCGGCCAGATCTCGTTTTTTGACGTCATACCCGGGGCGCAGGAAACATTTGATATAAAGATGCCGGATGTCGGAGAATTCGATGAGGAGCAGAAGCTCGCGTTTGAAAAAGAAGTTGCGGGAATCTATATCAGCGGGCACCCGCTGAAAAAATATGAAAAGCTGCTTGAGCAGAACATCACGGCGGGAGCGGATCAGTTTCAGCCGGATGAGGAAACCGGGTCCGCACGTGCCGCGGATGGCGCCCGCGTGATCATCGGCGGTATGATCACATCAAAGACGGTCAAGTATACAAAGACGAATCAGATCATGGCATTTGTGACACTGGAAGATCTTCTCGGATCGGTCGAAGTGATCGTATTCCCGAAAAGTTACGAGAGGTATTCAACGCTTCTCGAGAATGACGCGCGGGTATTTATCCTCGGACGCGTCTCGGCGGAGGAGGAGCGGCCGTCAAAAGTGATCTGCGAGAAGGTGATCGCGTTTGATCAGATACCGGCCGAGGTCTGGCTCCGTTTCCCGGACCGTGTGTCTTATGAAGGGAAAAGCGGAAGAGTGGCTGAAATCCTGAATACAGGCGGAGGGCACGATACGGCGGTGATCTATCTTGAAAAAGAACGCGCGGTGAAACGGCTGAATTCCGGTTTCACCGTGGCGGAGGATGTGATGGCCGGATTGAAGAAACTGATCGGAGGGGAAAATGTAATTGCCCGGAGCGCCGATTTGAAAAAAGAGTGGCTGAAATCGCGGGGAGGCACGGCGGCTTCCGGAAATGGACGTTGAAAAGAACGGTATTTTGCTTTATGATACAGAAGAATACCGTAAAAAGCCAGTGACAGCAGATCCACGAAAGGGGATTGATTCTATGGCGAATGATACGAAATCGAAAGTGTCGACGATCGGCGTCCTGACAAGCGGAGGAGACGCTCCTGGAATGAACGCGGTGATCCGCGCCGTTGTGCGCCGTGGACGCAGCAAAGGTCTGAAGACGATGGGAGTGTACCGCGGCTACGAGGGCCTGATAAATGACGAGGTCCGGGAACTTGCGGCGAAGGATGTATCCGATATTATCCAGCGGGGCGGAACGATTCTGAATACCGCAAGATGCGCGGATATGCGTACGGACGAGGGGCTGCACAGAGCGGCGGAGGCGTGCCGCAGAAACGGAATCGAGGGACTTGTCGTCATCGGAGGCGACGGTTCTTTCGCCGGTGCGCAGAAACTTGCGAATCTCGGCATCAATACAATCGGCGTGCCGGGTACGATCGATCTCGATATCGCCTGCACGGATTATACAATCGGGTTTGATACCGCGGTCAATACCGCGATGGAGGCGATCGATAAGGTCCGGGACACGTCCGCTTCCCATGAGCGTGTCAGCATCATC
Organism: uncultured Lachnospiraceae bacterium; assembly: GCA_902797025.1. GTDB lineage: Bacteria > Bacillota > Clostridia > Lachnospirales > Lachnospiraceae > CADBRN01. The sequence continues at coordinate 6,494 of CADBRN010000065.1, read as the reverse complement.
GAGGTGATGGGCCGGAATGCGGGATACATCGCCCTTTGGGCCGGCATCGGAGCCGGAGCGGAGAACATCCTTCTTCCGGAAAAGTACGATTACGATGAGCAGAAAATCATCAACAACATCATCGAGACCCGCCGCAAGGGGAAGAAGCACCATATCATCATCAATGCGGAGGGAATCGGCCATTCAGCTGCGATGGCGCGCAGAATCGAGGCGGCGACCGGAATCGAGACGAGAGCGACGATCCTCGGATATATGCAGAGAGGCGGCTCCCCGACGTCCCGGGACCGTGTGTGCGCGACGGTAATGGGGGCGTATGCGGTCGATCTTCTGATCGCGGGAAAGACAAAACGGGTCGTGGCGTACAAAGACGGACGTGTGACGGATTTTGATATCAATGAGGCGCTTTCGATGCAGAAAGACATTGATCCTTATGAGTATGAGCTTTCGCACGCGCTCTCTTATGACTATTCAAAGATATGATAACGAGCAGCAGCAGCGCGAAGCTGAAAATGATCCGACAGCTGAATACGAAGGCAAAGGCGCGCAGAGAGGCCGGCTGTTTCGTCCTCGAGGGGAAAAAACTTTTTGAGGAGACGCCGCCTTCCCTGCGCCGCGGCGTTTTTATGTCGGAATCCTTTGTGAAAGAGAACCCGGAGATTTATGTGGCAGGGGCGTGTGATACGGAGATCGTCGCGGACCGCCTCTTTGCGTCTGTCTGTGACACGAAGACGCCCCAGGGCATACTGACCGTCGCCGCCTTCCCGAAGTGGAACCTTGCGGATCTCACGGAAGGACCCGGCGAACCTCTGATTCTGGTGCTTGAGAGCGTGCAGGATCCGGGCAATGTCGGAACGATCATCCGGACCGGCGAAGGCGCCGGCGTCACGGGCATTCTTCTGGGCGAGGGCTGTGCGGATCTCTACTCACCGAAGGTGATCCGGGCGACGATGGGATCGATCTTCCGGGTTCCGACGGTGCGGGCAGCGGATCTTTCCGCCGCTATCCGGAAGCTTGGAGCGTACGGCGTCCGGAGTTTTGCCGCCCATCTCGACGGAAAGAATGAATACACGGAGGAAGATTACAGGAAGGGGACGGCTTTTCTCATAGGAAATGAGGGAAACGGCCTGAGTGATGAGCTTACGGATGAGGCGGACTGTCTGATCCGGATCCCGATGGAGGGATGCGTCGAATCGCTGAATGCGTCCGTCGCCGCATCCCTTCTGATGTATGAGGCGAGACGGCAGAGACATTGATCTGTGTACGGAGGGAAACCATGGATTTAACAGGAAGAAACTTTCTGACATTGAAGGATTATACGCCGGAGGAGATTCTGTATCTCATCGATCTGGCGGAAGAACTGAAGGACAAGAAGAAAAAGGGCGTGCCGGTGGATGTGTTGCGCGGAAAAAATGTCGCCCTGATTTTTGAAAAGACGAGTACGCGCACACGCTGTTCCTTTGAGGTCGCGGCGCATGATCTGGGGATGGGCACGACGTATCTGGATCCGAAGGGTTCCCAGATCGGGAAAAAGGAGAGTATCAAGGACACGGCGCGGGTTCTCGGCCGTATGTATGAGGGAATCGAGTACCGGGGGTTCGGCCAGGAAATTGTCGAGACACTGGCGGAATATGCGGGAGTCCCGGTCTGGAACGGTCTTACGAACGAGTACCATCCGACACAGATGCTTGCTGATATGATGACCGTGCGCGAACATTTCGGAAGACTGAAGGGGCTGAAGTTTACGTACATGGGCGATGCCCGTTACAATATGGGAAACTCCCTTATGATCGTCTGTGCAAAGCTGGGTCTGCATTTTACGGCCTGTGCTCCGAAGGAGTATTTCCCGGGCCGTGAACTCGTCGCGCTCTGTGAAGGGTATGCGAAGGAAAGCGGCGGCAGCGTCACGCTGACGGAAGATGTGATGGCCGGAACGAAAAACAGTGATATTATCTATACGGATGTCTGGGTGTCAATGGGCGAGCCGGACGAGGTATGGGCGGAGCGCATCAGCGCCCTCTCTCCGTATAAGGTAACCTCTGAGATCATGAAGAACGCGGGAAACGGGGCGATCTTCCTGCACTGTCTGCCGTCGTTCCACGATCTGAATACACAGATCGGGCTTACAATCAGCAAGAAGTACGGCATCGACGACATGGAAGTGACCGACGAGGTCTTCGAATCTCCCCAGTCCCTCGTATTTGACGAGGCGGAAAATCGTATGCATACGATCAAGGCGGTGATGGCTGCGACGCTCGGAGCGGAGTTTTAAACGGTGAGGAGGATGGATCCTGTGTCAGAGGCACTTCTCGATGTGGAGAAGATCCGGTCTCTTTCGGGCTCGGGCCGGGTCTTCTACGTCGAAAAGACGGATTCTACAAATGAATGGGCGAAGCGCGAGTCAGCCGCGGCGATGGACGGCAGCGTCTATCTTGCGGATTATCAGAGCGCCGGGAAGGGCAGACGCGGACGCGTCTGGAAGTCGCCGGAAGGCACCTCTGTCTCGATGAGTGTCCTGCTGCGGCCGGACCATCTGAAAAAAGAATCCTACCCGCTGGTGACACTCGTGATGGGACTTGCCGCGGCACGGGGAATCTCTTCGGTCTGTGGAATCGGGGCGCAGATCAAGTGGCCGAACGATGTGATTTTTGATGGGAAGAAACTCTGCGGGATCCTGACCGAACTTGGACCGGAGGCGGACTACGTCGTGATCGGCATCGGTCTGAACGTGAATATGACCGCTTTTTCCGGGGAACTGGCGGACCGGGCGATCTCGATGCGGATGGCAGCGGGGCACGTAATAAACCGGGAAGAAGTCACTGCGGCGGTGATCCGGGAGTTTGACAGATGCTACCGGATCTTTCTTGAGGACGGCGATCTGTCCGGATTAAAAGAAGATTATGAGAAAATTCTGGCCAACACCGGAAAACGTGTCCGTGTGCTTGATCCGGCCGCACCGTTTACCGGCCGCGCGCTCGGGATCAACCGGTGCGGAGAACTGCTGGTGCTGCGCGACGACACGGGGTTTGTGGAGGCGGTTTACGCAGGCGAGGTGTCGGTCCGCGGGATCTACGGCTACGTCTGACAATTCGCCCGGACAGGAGTAAGAAATGGCAGAACAGAATACAGTGCTCTGCGCGTCGAATAAGTATACGCAGAAGTATTATTTCAATCCGAAATTTGATATTCTTCCGCAGAACGTGAAGGATGAACTGAAAATCATGTGTGTGCTGTTTACCGAGAAGGCCGGAGGGATTCTTTCCGTGGAGTTTGACCGCGACGGCCTGCTCGAGCTGCGCACGGAGGCGTCTGACTCAGATGCGGGTTATGACGAGATCGAGGCGGGACTGAAGATCAGAGAGCTTCAGGATACGAAGAGGGAACTGTTTGCGTCCCTCGAGCTTTTCTACAAGGTATTTACCTCGGCCGGACGAATCGCTCCGGGAGAGTGAGGCAAAGGGGCCGGCGGAATCCGAAGTGAGAGAAGCCGGAAGAAACCCGGATCAGGGCGTATAAGATATGAGGACAGAAAGTGTCAGGATTTAAAATAGGCGGGGTGACCATACCAAACCGCACCGTGCTCGGCCCGATGGCCGGAGTGACGGATCTTTCGTTCCGCGTGCTGTGTAAAGAACAGGGCGCGGGACTTTTGTATACAGAGATGGTCAGCGCGAAGGCGGTCACCTATCGAAACAGAAACACTGCAAAACTGATCGAGACAGACCCCGGGGAGCATCCGGTTGCACTGCAGCTTTTCGGGTCCGAACCGGATGTCGTCGCGGAAGCCGGCTCGATGCTCGAGGATGATTCATTCGATTTTTTTGATCTGAATATGGGATGCCCGGTTCCGAAAGTCGTCGGAAACGGGGAAGGATCTGCACTGATGAAAGATCCGAAGCGTGCGGCGGCGATCGTCTCCGCTCTCGTGAAGAAGGTCCGCAAGCCGGTTACGGTGAAAATCCGGAAGGGATTTGACGACAGTTGTATCAACGCTCCGGAATTTGCAAAGGCGATGGAGCAGGCGGGAGCATCCGCGGTCGCGGTTCACGCCAGAACGAGAGAGCAGTATTATTCCGGAAGGGCGGACTGGGACGTGATCCGCAGAGTGAAAGAAAGCGTCGGAATTCCGGTGATCGGTAACGGGGACATCACGTGCGGGCCGGATGCGGGCCGGATGATCGGAGAAACCGGATGCGATGCGATCATGATCGCAAGAGCTGCCAGAGGGAATCCGTGGATTTTCCGGGAGATCAACGCATTTCTGGAAGCGGGAGAGATACCGGCGCGCCCTTCCGCGCAGGAGATCGGCGCGATGATTCTCAGACAGGCGCGGATGGAGATTCAGAACAAGGGAGAGTACACAGCCCTGCGGGAGATGCGAAAACACGTCGCCTGGTATACGGCGGGAATGCACGGCGCCGCGGAACTTCGCCGGAAGGCCTGTGCGATCGAAACTTACGCGGAGCTGGAGCGGCTTGTATCGGATCGGATGATGCAGGAAAATAGCTGAGCGCGGAGCGGAAAGGAAGAATTATGTTCACAATCGGATGCCATCTCTCCTCTACGGGAGGATTTCTTGCGATGGGCGAATGCGCCATTTCACTCGGCGCAAATACCTTTCAGTTTTTTACACGCAATCCTCGCGGAAGCAGAGCGAAGCCGGTGGATCCGGCGGATGCGGAAGCACTGATCAACCTGATGAAGGAAAACCGTTTCGGCACGATACTTGCGCACGCGCCCTATACCATTAATCCGTGTTCAAAAACTGAACGGACGAGGGAATTTGCCAGGGAGACGATGGCGGATGATCTCCTGCGGATGGAATCCCTTCCGGGCAATTTCTACAATTTTCATCCGGGAAGCCACACGGGGCAGGGAATTGACGCGGGAATTGAGGAGATCGCCGATACACTAAACTGCATTCTTTCGGAAGAACAGCATACGACCGTTCTTCTGGAAACGATGGCGGGAAAAGGGACGGAGATCGGAAGCCGGTTTGAAGAGCTTGCCGCGATCATCGACCGGGTGAAACTGAAGAACCATGTCGGGATCTGTATGGATACGTGTCACGTGAGCGACGCAGGATATGATATTATTCACCATCTCGATGATGTACTTGATGAGTTTGACTCTGTGATCGGCCTCGGCCGTCTGAAGGCGCTTCATCTGAACGATAGCAAAAATCCGCCGGGAAGCCACAAGGACCGTCACGAGAAGATCGGGAGAGGTGCGATCGGGCAGGAAGCGTTCCGGCGGATCATCAATCACGAAACGCTCAGAGATCTCCCCTGCTTCCTGGAGACGCCGAATGAGCTGCCGGGATACGCGGAAGAGATCCGCATGCTGCGTGAGATGAGGGAAGAACAGGGTGCCAAATAGGAGAAAACCGTTGGGACAATACAGATTAGCCGCGTTCGACATGGACGGTACGCTTCTAAATAGTAAAAAACGGGTATCGGAGAATACGAAACGGGCGATCCGGAATGCGATCGACGCGGGAAAATATATTGTGATTTCGACCGGCCGGGCAGTGTCAGAGTGTGAGGACTGCGCGGAAGATCTCGGACCGATCCGTTATTCCGTCTGTGAGAGCGGAGCGGTCGTATATGACCGGCGCACGAAAAAAATCTTATACCGGTCCGGCTTCGGGAAAAAGCTCGCGGATCGTATTCTCGAGATCGGAGCCCGGTTTGACGCAGTGCCGTATGTTCTGACATTGGGCGAGGCAGTTACAGAAAAACGGCTGATCGAAGATCCGGGCTATTACCATATGGGCATTTACATCCGGATGATGGAACGTGTCTGTGTCATTACGGATTGCGCCCGGAAATTGTTTCAGACATCAGGACGCGGCATCGAAAAAATCAATTTCTACTGTTCCTCGAAAGAGGTACGTGAAACACTGAAAAGAAAACTCAATCCGCTCTCGGAGGAGATCACAATTGCCTACGCGGAGGAGACGTCGATCGAGATTTCCACGAAGGGAATGACGAAGGCGGCGGGACTTTCGTGGCTGTGCGGCTATCTGGATATCAGCCCGGACGAGGTGATCGCTGCCGGGGACGCGGACAACGACAGGGCCATGCTCGCATACGCAGGATTATCCGCTGCGATGGGGAACGCGCCGGAGAATATCCGGCGGGAGTGCGGCGTAGTCGTTCGGGACAATGACCACGACGGGTGCTGCGATGTGATCCGGATTCTGACGGGAAACACGCTGTGTAAAGCCTCTGCAAAAAAAGTTGAAAAAAAATAAAAAAGGCTGTTGACAAAGAGTGGACCCGATGATATTATTTAGAAGCTGTCTCGCAGGACAGCAAACACAAAGAACCATGACAACTGAACAGTAAAACACATTCTCGAAAGTTCATTTGAGTTTGTCAATGAATGACGAACCTTTATTAATCAGTAAAAAACGGGATGAATTAGCCAAGAGTTAATTCTGACCGGAATCAATCTTTTTTATGAGAGTTTGATCCTGGCTCAGGATGAACGCT
>CADBRN010000064.1 GCA_902797025.1 uncultured Lachnospiraceae bacterium | reverse complement strand
GCTCAATTTCAACTGAAATGGCCACGCTTTCCCTAAAATAAAAAGGGCGTGTGAAAAAACTTTTCGTTTTTTCACACGCCCTTCTTTAGACCTTTAAACATTTCTTCAGGCAGCAGTTCTTGCGGATCCTCCCCTAACTGCAGACACTGCGGCACACGAGGTCCTTTTAATATTTTTCAAACAAATATTTGAAGGTTTCAGACCGGTGTCACTCTTCTCCCGCCCTGTTCCTGATAGAGCCGGTGGGAAATCGACAGCACGGTCCGGTTAGCGGACGCTTCCCGGAGCGTCCGCATAATCTGGGCTTCTGTGATTGAGTCCAGGTTTGCCGTGATTTCATCCAGGAGCAGGATCTCCGGATCCCGGACAATCGCCCGGGCGATGGAGAGGAGCTGTTTCTGTCCTTCGGAGAAGAGGGAGTCGCGACAGGGGGTGTCAAGGCCCCGGGGCAGGTTTTCGCATACTTCCAGCATCCCGGTTTTTTTCAGCGCATCGCGGACCATTTCTTCGGTAACGGAGGGATCGTGGAGTGTGATCTGGTCCCGCACGCTGCCCCGGATCATGGCGAAGCTCTGCTCGACGTAGCCAAAGGTCCGGCTGAGCATCGTTCCTGTGTATTTTTCTGCGGGTATCCCCATCACAGTTACGCTTCCGCTCTGCGGTCTGTACAGGCCGAGGATCAGCTTGAAGCAGGTGCTTTTCCCGGCTCCGGTTCGTCCCTCGAGGGTGACCGTCTCACCGCGGCAGACGGTCATGGAGAAATCGTGGAGAACGGTTGTTTCCGGCTCGTAGCCAAAGGTCACGTGTTTGAATTCAATGACCGGATCGGATTCTTCCGGCAGGGCGGCCTCTTCCGGTATCACCCGTTCTGTTTCTCCGAGGAATTCACGGATTCTTCCGATTCCGGCCATCGCCTCCTGGATGTTCTGGATTTCCATGCCGATGCTCTCCAGCGGCGAAAAGACTTTTCCGATGTAGGCGATCAGAGCGACGACGGTCCCGGCGTTCATGCCGAAGAGGGACTGAACGCCGGTTACTGTCACCGCGAGGACCATCATCAGCGCCACGAGCAGCGCTTTGACCGTCATGATGATCGGCGAGTAAATCGCATCGCAGAAGTTTGAGCGTTCCATCGCGTCGAAGCCGTCGCGCACGCAGCGGTGGTATTTTTTCTCGCGCCAGGCGAAAATTCTCAGAGTCCAGATCGTTCTCTGATTCCGCACCGTCTCCGGGATCTGCTGGTTCGTCCTTCCGACGGCGACGCGGTTGTCCCACTGTGCCGCGAGCATCTGTTTCTGGATGACGCGGGTCAGGAAAAACAGGAGCGGCAGCGCGGCTGTAAGCATGAGGAAGAGGCCGCGGCTCATATGAAAGATGACGATCAGGATGCTGACGATCTGGCATGCATCCGCGATCATGCTGATGATACCCGAGGAGAACAGGGATTCGACCGCGTTTACGTCGTCTACGAACCGCGAGGTCGTGACGCCGCTCTCCTGTGCCGCGAAGTACGCCGCGGGAAGGCGCGTCAGTTTCCGGTTCATCGCGCTTCTCGTCTCGTGGGTGATTTTCTGTCCGAAGACCGTGATCAGGACTTCCCGGAGTGCGTCCGACCCACCGGAAAGTGCTGTGAGGCCGAAGTACAGGAGCGCATACCGCAGAACGGCACCGGACGGAGTCATTCCTCCCGGAACTCCGGCCTCTCCCGTCAGCAGGTCGACCGCTTTTGCGAGAACCAGCGGCGGAAGGACGCCGACGATGACGGCACCCGCGATTACAGCAGCGAGTCCGGCCGTCACCACAGGATTTTTCTTCACCGTCCGAAGGGCGATCTCCCGGACCGGGCGTTTAGAGACAGTGTGCTGTTTCTCACCGTGTCTCATGGGACACCTCCTCCCTGGACGGTTCCGTTTCGCTCTGCAGAGCGCAGAGCCTTCTGTACGTCTTATTCTCCGCAAGAAGCGCTTCGTGGGTCGATACGGTCACGTGTCCCTCTTCCATCCAGATCACCTGATCCGTTCCGCCGAACGTCTCGAGCCGGTGGGAGATCAGCAGGATAATCGCATTCTTCTGCATCGCCCTTATATTGGTAAGAATCTTTCGCTCCGTCGGGCGGTCAACCGCAGAAAACGGATCATCCAGCACCATCACAGGGCGGCTGTGAAACAGGGTTCTCGCAAGTGCGACACGGGCCTGCTGACCTCCCGAAAGGCGCACGCCGCCGTCGCCAATCCGGGTGTTCAGTTTCTCCGGAAATGTATCGATCTCCTCATCGAGGCAGACGGCGCGGATGTACGGAAGGATCTCTCCCTCTTTTCCGAGCCGGATATTTTCTTCGATCGTATCACTGAAAAGCTCCGGGTCGTGCCCCATGTAGCCGACGACGGCCTCTTTTTCCGGCGATATGAGATCGGAGAGCTCCGCTCCGCCGTACCGGATGCTGCCGCCGTAGGGCGCCTCGCAGAGGAAGGTCTTCCCGAGGGTGGATTTTCCGGATGCGACACCTCCCGTCACACCGATCAGTTCGCCGGGGCGGGCTTCAAAGGTAAGGCCAACGTACACCGGTTCCGCGGCCGATTCCGGAACGGTCCCCTCCTTCGTCTTATCATCCGGGCAGGAGGAGGCTTTTTTATCCGGGCAGGAGGAGACTTTTTCATCCGGGTAGGTGAAGGACACCTCATCGCAGACGAGATCGGCCGGTTCCGCCGTGCCCGCGTCCGGTGTATCCGGAGTTTCCTTCATAAACGGGCGGATCCGTTTCCACGAAACGCCCGCCTTCTGCAGCGCGTTGAACAGCTTCGCAGCGTGCGACGTCTTCTGGGCGAGCTTCGTGTAACAGGACAGATACGTCGTGAAGGACGCGATCGTCCAGACGCGCCAGCCCGTACCGAGCACATTCTTTCCCCCGAGCCAGATGACGAAGATCGTTCCTGCCATGGCGATCACCAGGTAGATCGGCTGCATCATATTTTCCCAGATATCGGCCCGCACCGCCTTCTTCTCGTAGTCGGACAGGTGCGCTTCGTACCCTTTGTCCTGATCGGCCTCACGGCCGTACACGCGGTAGGTCACCGCGTTTGACACACGGTCCAGCGTCGCGCCCGCGAGACGCTCCGCGCTTCTTCGGCTTTCCGCCGTCGAGCGCGTGACGATCCGCTTCATCTTCTCCGCAATCACGTATGCCGCCGGCGGGAAAAGCATCACGATCACCGTCAGGCGGACGTCGTAATAAAACAGCATGACAAGATAAGCGGCCATCGCCACACCCGTGTCGAAGATCTCCGTCAGGAATTTGCGCATTCCCTCCGCGCAGGCGTCCACATCGGTGATCGCTTTCGTCATCACTTCACCGGCGTGCTCTTTTTCCATGGCGGCACGGTCCATATGAACGAGACTTCTGTACAGGGTATCCCGCATATCGAGACGGATGTTGTTCGCGAATTTCCGCACGTACAGACGCTTTACGAACCGCATCGACTGCACCGTGAGGATCACAAGGACGTACAGCACGGCAATCCGGATCATCCGGGATGGCCTGTCCGTTCCTTTCAGGATGTTGACGAAGCAAAGTGCAAGACGTCCCTCAAACCACGGTCCGGCGACAACGCCGGCATTATAGAGGATTCCCGTCACGGTGACGAGAAAGATATATCGTTTCTGGCCGGAAAAATACGATTTCATCGTTTTCATCTTGATCGTTTCTCCGATTGACAACCCCGCTTCCGCGGTTTAGGATTGCTTCAGACACTGGAATATGATTTGCAGGAGATTGGATTATGGCAAAATACGCCTCCGATAAGGAAGCTTCTATGGTCTCTGTGGTCGTCCCGCTCTACAACTGCGCCGACTACATCCGGGATACGATCCGGACCGTAACGGAGCAGACCTACACGAACTGGGAACTGATCCTTGTCGATGACAAGAGCACGGATGATACGCTTTCGCGCACCCGCGGGGAGATCGGAGCACTCCCGGAGGAAACTGCTTCGAAGATCCGTCTGATTGAAAAGCCGGAGGATACCGGCGCCGCGGATACGCGGAACACCGGCGTCGATGCCGCCAGAGGACGCTACATCGCGTTTCTGGACGCGGATGATCTCTGGCACCGCCGCAAACTCGAACTCGAGCTTCACTTCTGTGAAAAGCAGCGCGCCGGCTTTGTCTTCACTGCCTATCACTTCGGCGATGAACACGGCAGTCCCACCGGAAAGGTCACCCGGGTCCCGTCTACCCTGACATTCCGCCAGGCACTGAGCCGGACGGTGATCTTTACCAGCACCGTTCTCATCGATACGGAACGGATCAGCCGGGAGCGGATCCATATGCCGCAGATTCCCTCCGAAGATACCGCAACCTGGTGGGCTCTCCTGAAAAGCGGCGTCACCGCTCACGGTCTGGATTTTCCGCTCGCCACGTACCGGCGCCACAGCGGCACCCTCTCCAGCAACAAAGCGGCCTCCATCGGCCGTATCTGGAATCTGTACCGGACCGTCGCGCATCTGTCGGTTCCGGAATCCGCCGTATACCTGGCAGGGTGGGCGTGGAACGCGGCGGCACGCCGGATCATCCCTGACCGCGTACGTCCCCGGCACTCACAGCGCCGGATGCCGGACTGAGTCCGCGCCAAAGGGCGGAACCGGTTCAACTCCGAGGAACGATCCCATCACTCCTCTTTTCCCTCTGCTGGCGCGATGGGAGAAAAGAAGGTCCGGATTGCAGCAGGTGCAGATGTCTGTGACCCCGATGTTTTCCGGCCGCACGCCCGACTCCTCAAGGACGATGCGGTTCGCGGCCCACAGATCCAGCTGGAAGTGGCCTGCTCTCCCGTCCTCCAGAATCTCCGTCTCATGTCCCGGAAAGGCCGCGCGGAATTTTCCTGCGACGTCTTCACTCACCTCATAGCAGTCCCGGCAGATGGACGGTCCGATCGCGCAGATCAGATCCGCCGGATCACTCCCGTACTGTCTGCTCATCAGGCGAATCGTCTCCGCCCCGATCCGCTGTACCGTTCCCCTCCATCCGGAGTGGGCGAGCCCGACGGCCCGGCGGACCGGGTCCACAAAAAAAAGCGGCACGCAGTCCGCGGAAAACACGCCGAGCACGATGCCCGGCACATTTGTGACGAGCCCGTCCACATCCCGGTAATCCCTCTGTCTTGTGACGCCCTTCCCGCGGTCCGCCTCCGTGACGATGCGGACATTTGCCGTATGGGTCTGGTCCGTCAGGACAAAATCCGCCGGAGCGATTCCGAGACCGTCGGCGACGCGCCGGAAGTTTTCCGCCACATTTTCCTCCCGGTCTCCGAGTCCGTTTTTCAGATTCAGCGACGCGAGCGGGCCACTGCTTACGCCGCCCTCCCGCGTTGTGAAGCAGTGGCGTATCCCGGAAATCCCGCGAAGGATCGGGAAGGTGAGGACCGGCAGGGCACCTCCGCCGCACCCGTCATTTTCCGCACGATAATGCAGCGTCTCCAGTTCCATCGCCATCTTCGTTCCCTTTCGGACAAATGGATCCTTCACCTGATCACCCTCTTTCCCCGCAGTCCGTACGTCTTCCGCCGATTTCCGAATCCGCCAGCGTAAGCGCGGCGCCGATCACCGCGTCCATGTCGTAGTACCGGTACTCGCCGAGCCGTCCGCCGAAGATGACGCGCCGCTCCTTCTGTGCGAGTTCTCTGTACCTCTCGTATAATTTTCCGTTGCGCTCATCGTTGACCGGATAGTACGGTTCGTCCCCGATCTTCCACTCAGAGCTGTATTCCCGGCTGATGACGGTTTTCGGGAGATCATTTCCCTCCGCGTCTTTTCCGAACTCAAACCACTTGTGTTCGATGATCCGCGTCCAGGGCGTCTCCCCGTCGGTGTAATTCACCGCGGCGTTTCCCTGAAAATTCGGCTTGTCCAGCACTTCCGTCTCAAACCGCACCGACCGGTACTGGAGCGCCCCCAGAGAATAGCCGAAGTATTCATCGATGGGGCCGGTGAAGATCACCTTCTCTGCCTCCGCGTCGAGTTCCGATTTCTGTTTCAGATAATCCACCCCCGTCCGGACTTCAATCCCCGCGAGCAGATTTTCGACGAGCTTCGTGTATCCGCCGATCGGAATGCCCTGGTAGCGCGCGTTGAAATAGTTGTTGTCGAAGGTCAGCCGCACCGGAAGCCGGCGGATGATAAAAGCCGGAAGCTCCGTGCAGGGCCGTCCCCACTGCTTCTGTGTGTAGCCCTTGATCAGTTTCTCGTAGATATCCGTTCCGACGAGGCTGATCGCCTGCTCCTCGAGATTCTTCGGATGAGTGATGCCGGCGGCCTCCCGCTGCTCCGCGATTTTCGCGGCAGCCTCCTCCGGAGTGACGACCCCCCACATCTTATTGAAGGTGTACATATTGAACGGAAGGGAGTAGAGCTCCCCGTGATAATTCGCCACCGGAGAGTTCGTAAAGCGGTTGAATTCCGCGAACCGGCTGATATAGTCGAATACGCGCCGGCTGTTCGTGTGGAAGATGTGCGCGCCGTAGCGGTGCACCTGGATCCCCTCGATCTCCTCCGTGTAGACGTTGCCCGCGATATGATTCCTTCGTTCAATGACAAGGACACGTTTCCCCGCATCTTTCGCCTGCCGGGCGAATACCGCGCCGAACAGCCCGGCGCCGGCCACCAGATAATCGTACTTCATACAAACCTCCCCTGAGCACCTTTTCGTGAACAATCGTTCCGTTCCCCTGATATACGAAAAAAGCCCCGAACGTCAACCTCTGCTGACCATTCGGAGCTTCACACGATAGCGAGAGGGGGATTCGAACCCTCGACACCGCGGGTATGAACCGCGTGCTCTAGCCAACTGAGCTATCTCGCCATATCAGATCTCTGCGGATGCCTTTGGAAATCATGTTCCGTGGCAACTCACTTGGCTATTATATAATGTGATTTTTGTGTTGTCAACTACCGTTTTATTTATTTTTCCGCACGAATTTTCTCCAGATAGGCAGCGAGGTCCCGGTCAATACACTGAAGACACTGGTAGAAGGACTCACGCTCTTCTTCCTCCAGCGCCGCTCCCCCCGCTTTTACCGCCTCCCTGATACAGCGGTCCAGGTGGGCTGCCGCCCGGCCGCCCTCCTCCGTGAGGCGGATCTGGGCGCGGTAGTTCTTTCCATTCTCGGATATCGCCGTGACGTATCCCATTTTCCGGAGATCCGTGACGCATCTGGAGATGGCCGCCTTGTCCTCCCCGCACAGCTTCGCAAGTTCGAGCAGCGTGATTCCGCCGCCGCAGCGGTACAGGTGAAAGAGACAGTTCACCGTGCGCCCCTTCAGCCCGTACGGCTTCAGCGCAATATTTTTGATCTGCTGGATGCTGTGGGTGATCCCGGCGATCCTCGTCGTCAGCATCATATATCGGTCGTCAATCGTCATGGTGATGCTCAGCCGTTCTTTCTCTCGTCCTTCAGATCTTCCTCAACCGGCTGTCCCCAGAAACAGACGCTGTAGAAATCGGTTCCTGTGTGGACGCCGATGATCGGCGACTCGCAGATCGTCTCGACGACCGCGTCCGGACCGGCCGCCTCCTGCACCATTTCCTTCAGATGTTTCACACCCTCATAATCCGATGTGTGGCCGATGAAGATCACCTTCGGAAGTCCTTCCACCGATCCGGCTCCGCGGCTTTTGAAACCGGAGATCAGCGCTTTCAGCGCCTGATTATGCCCGCGTGTCTTTCCGACGACATCGAGTTTACCCAGGCTGTTGATGATCAGCATCGGCTTGATGTTCAGCATCGTCCCGATCACGGCGACCGCCGCCGACACCCGGCCTCCCTTGTGGAGATAATTCAGATCACCGACTGTGAAGATGTGACGGATATATTTCACGTGCTCCTGCATAAATTTCGCATTTTCCTCGAGTGACATGCCCTTTGACCGGTTCAGCGCGGCCGTGTACGCGACGACGCCTTCGCCCGCCGTCGCCGCCAGGGAATCGACAACCCGGATCTTCCGGTCCGGGAACTCCTCCATCAGCTGATTTGCCGCCCCGACCGCATTGTCATACGTCGCGGACATCCCTGAGGAAAACGAGAGGTACAGAATATCATGGCCCGCCTCAAGTTCCGGAGTCCAGGTCTCGATATACCGATACGGAACGATCTGGGACGTCTGGACGTCTGCGCCCTCCTTCTGTGCTCTGTACAGTTCATCGCAATGCGCGTCATGATCGGGAGCCTCCGTATGAAACGTGACCGATTTTCCGTTCAGAACATAATCCATCGGCACAATACGGATATCAAACTTCTCATACGCCGACGCCGGCAGATCCGCCGCCGAATCCGTATAGACCAGATAATCTTCCATGGCACAATTCCTTTCACACTTTTCCATCGATGACGATTTTGATGTTGATTAATCAACATTATTTCTTCCTATTGTACAGGCTTCTTCCGGATAAGTCAAAATCTTTTCCGCTGTAAATATTCAGTAAAATACTCGCGTTTTTACAATTCTCCTTTGATTTTATTCTGTTGTGTATTATTATAAAGATATACATCAGGATCGATGAGCATTTTTGTTTTTATATGAGGGTTTTTCCGTTTGAATCACAGTCGTTTTCTTCATCGCGGCCGGAATTTTATCCGGCATCTGAAAAGCCGGATGCGCCTGAGCCGGCGCAGCTTCATCCTGTACAGCATCCTGCGCGCGCTCGTCATCGTTGTTCTGGTCCGGAGCATTCTGTCGCGTGAATACGAAAACGTTGCGCTCTGCATTCTCTCACTGCTTCTGTTCCTCATGCCTGCACTGGCCGAGGAGCAGCTGAAGATCGAGATCCCGCCTCTCTTCGAGGCGCTGATCTATCTCTTTATCTACGCGGCGGAGATTCTGGGCGAGATCAATCATTACTATGTCCTGATCCCGGGATGGGACACGATGCTGCACACGATCAACGGATTTTTATGCGCCGCGATCGGCTTTTCGATGGTCGATCTTCTGAACCGGCACAGCAGGAGATTCAATCTGTCTCCGTTTTTTCTGTCGATGGTTGCCTTCTGCTTCTCGATGACGATCGGCGTTCTCTGGGAGTTTTTCGAGTTCGGGATGGATCAGCTTTTCTTTCTCGACATGCAGAAGGATTTTATCGTGAAATCCTTCGGGTCGGTGACACTGGATCCGAAGGGACTCGGCAGGCCCATCCGTGTTTCTGACATCACAAAGACGGTTATCTCGACCGCCTCCGGAAAGACGTACACGATCAACAACGGCTACCTCGATATCGGGATCATCGACACGATGAAGGATCTGTTCGTCAATTTCATCGGTGCCGTCGTCTTCTCGGTGATCGGATATCTGGATGTGACAAACCGGTCAAAGAAACCGATTTCCACGGAGCTGTTAATCCGCCGCGAATCTCCGGAGGAAGCGGCGCACATCGAGGAGAAGATCCTCGAAAACGAGCAGGAGACGGAGGCGGAACTCCGAAAACGGATCCGCCGTCCCGGACAGCGCCGCGGCAGGTAACCCGGCAATTTTTCGTTAATTTTTTCATTTCGATCCGCGCCCGATTACCCGCATCCGGATCTGCTTCTTTTGGAAACGGCACGGAGCTGCAACCTGAATTATACAGGAGGCGCCGGTATAGTTATTTCAGAAATATGGCCTGATTCTATGGTCAATTTATGTTTACGGCGTCCGATGATTCCTGTATAATATATATGTTAGAAAATTATCAGAAAGCGAGGTTGGCTCTATGCAGAACAACATGATGGCAATGATTCTCGCCGGCGGCCGCGGAAGCCGTTTGCGGGCGCTGACGAAGAAGATGGCCAAGCCGGCGGTCCATTTCGGCGGCAAGTATCGGATCATCGATTTTCCGCTCAGCAACTGTGCGAACAGCGGCATCGATGTGGTCGGCGTCCTGACGCAGTACGAATCGGTTCTTCTGAACAGCTACGCATCTCAGGGGCGCCTGTGGGGTCTTGATTCCAAGGGAAGCGGCGTTTATGTTCTTCCCCCGCGCGAGAAGGCGGACGCAAATCTGGACGTCTACCGGGGCACTGCCGACGCGATTTCCCAGAATATAGACTTTATCGACAGCTATGACCCGGAGTATCTTCTGATTCTCTCCGGCGATCACATCTACAAGATGAATTACGCGAAGATGCTCGCCTACCACAAGGAGCACAGCGCCGACTGCACGATCGCGGTCATTCCGGTTCCGATGTCCGAGGCGTGCCGCTTCGGTATTATGAACACGGACGAAGAGAAACGGATCACGGAATTTGAGGAGAAGCCCGCACAGCCAAAAAGCAATCTCGCATCCATGGGTATCTATATCTTCAACTGGAAACTGCTCCGCCGCATGCTGACCGCGGATATGAAAGATCCGGAATCGAGCCATGACTTCGGAAAGGACATCATCCCGAAGCTTCTTGCGGACGACAAGCGCCTCTTCGCATATGAATTTACCGGCTACTGGAAGGACGTGGGAACGATCGACTCTCTCTGGGAGGCGAACATGGATCTGCTGGACGAGAAAAACGCCCTGAATCTGTCTGATCCGACCTGGCGCATCTACACAGAGGATGTGAACACGCTTCCGCAGTACATCAGCCCGGACGCGGAAGTGGACCGCGCGTATATCTCCGAGGGCTGCATCGTCCGCGGAAAAGTTCAAAACTCGGTTCTGTTCACCAATTCCACCGTGGAGGACGGTGCGCAGGTCATCGACACCGTTCTGATGCCCGGAAGCACCGTCAAATCCGGCGCGGTCGTCACGCGCGCGATCGTCGGGGAATCCGTCACGGTCGGCGCGAATGTGACCGTCGGCAGCAAGAACAGTGAAAACATTGAACTTGTCGCAAAGAATGTGAAGGGGGACGAATAAATGGCCAGAGCTTTCGGAATCATCAATTCATCCGCGAACTACCTGCATGTGGAGGGACTTCAGACATACCGGCCGATCGGCGCATTTTCCTTCGCCGGACGCTACCGCGTCATTGATTTCCCCATTTCCAATATGAGCAACAGCGGCATCGACCGCATCTTGGTCTATGTCCGTGAAAATCCGCGCTCACTGACCGAACACATCCGGAGTGCGGGCACCTACAACATCAACTCAAAACGCGGCCATATCCAGATCCTGTTCGCGGAGGCGACCTCTTCCAGCGACATCTACAACACCGACATCGCCGCGTTTATGGAAAATCTGTCCATTATCGAGCGTCTGCCGTTCCCCTACGTCGTGATCGCTCCGAGCTATATGGTCTACGCGCAGAATTACCAGGCTCTGCTCGACCAGCACATCGAGTCCGGCGCGGACATCTCGCTTCTGTATCAGCGGGTGACGGACGCAAAAGACAACATGTACCTCAACTGCGATTATCTGACGCTGAACCGTCAGAAGGGCGTCGAATCCATCGACCGGAACCGCGGAACCGCGAAGGAACGCAATATCTTCATGGACACGTACGTCATGAAACGCGAGCTGTTCATCGAACTGGTCCGCAAGGCCGTGTCGATCTCGTCGGTCTTCACGCTCTCTAATATCGTCAACAATCAGTGCTCGGAACTGGACGTGCGCGCGGTCCCGCATCGGGGTTACTTCGCACCGATCAACAGCTTCAAGACGTACTACGACGCGAACATTGAGCTTTTGGACATCGACCGCGCGAACGAGCTCTTCGAGGAGGACTGGCCGATCTACACCGTCACATCGGACTCCTGCCCGACCCACTATTTTGAAGGTGCATCCGTACGGAATTCCATGGTATCGAACGGCTGCATCGTCAAAGGAACGATCGAAAATTCCATCGTCGGCCGCGGCGTCCGCATCGAGGAAGGCGCCGTCGTCAAAAACTCGATCCTCCAGGCTCACTCCGTCATCGGAAAAGGTATCCACGTCGATTACGAGGTGATCGACAAATGGGCGGAGATCCGGCACGTGGATGAGATCATCGGAACGCCGGAAAACCCGGGATACGTAAAACGCGAGGACATCATCTGACCGGCCCCGTCTTCCGACGGCATTTTGCCGTCGCTGCGGGTTTCACATATAACCGGAAAAATCCCCCGGCGCCTCAGGCGCCGGGGGATTTTAATTTTTTCGCTTTTACCGCGTTCCGAAGCCGCCCCGGATTACTTGATCAGGGATACGGTCTTGAGGATCGGCGCGAGGGTGTTCGCGACGGTAGACATCAGCTTGATGAAGATATCAAGCGCGACACCGACGACATCCTTACGAGTATCACCGACTGTATCACCGGTGACAGAAGCCTTGTGCGCCGGGGATCCCTTGCCCGCGCCCTCGAGCATTCCACTCTCGATGTACTTTTTCGCGTTATCGAACGCACCGCCCGAGTTACCCATGAAGATCGCACGCGGGATCGCGACGATCGTAGCACCGACCAGAATACCACCGACGAACTGAACGCCGAAGAGAAGTCCGCCGACAACCGGAATCAGAAGAGCCATGATTGCCGGGAATACCATCTTGCGGATCGCTTCCTGCGCGGCAAGCCTGATCATGTGGTTGTAATCCGGTCTTACGGTTCCTTCCAGAACGCCCGGGATGGACATCATCTTGTCTCCCTCATCTGCCATGATCTTCGCGGAGTCGATGGTGTTGTCCGTGAGGATCGCGCAGAAGTACTCGACGAGCGCGCCGCCGAGAATACCGCCGGCTACGACCATGAAGGACGCGAAGTTCAGGACCAGATCCTGACTCGGATCCGTATAGTTTCCGACGTAAGCGACGATCAGGGAAACCGTTGCGAATGCAGCGGAACCGATCGCGAAACCTTTACCGATTGCAGCCGTGGTGTTTCCTACCGCATCGAGCTTATCGGTGATGACACGGACTTCCGGATCAAGGTGGCAGGACTCTGCAAGTCCGCCCGCATTATCCGCGATCGGTCCGAACGCATCGATCGAAACGGTGGCGCCTACAAATGCAAGCATTCCCAGCGCGGAGATCGCGATCCCGTATGTACCGCAGACATTACCGGAAATCAGAAGCGCAATCGCAATCAGAAGAATCGGAAGCAGGCAGGAGCGGGAACCGATCGCATCACCTTTGGTGACGACGAAGGCTTCACCTTCCTGGCAGATCTCAGCCAGCTCTTTCGTCGGCTTGTAATCCGTACTCGTATAATACTCGGTGATGACGCCGATCGCGACGCCGCTGGCGATACCCATGATCGCGGATACCCACGGAGAAGCCCATCCGAGTTTGAACTCATTGTAAAGACCAACGCCGCTAAATACCATATAGCTTGCGATTCCGCCAAGGACGATGGTCAGTCCCGCGGAGATCCAGGTGGACATATCCAGCTCTTTGGACGGGTTGTCGCCCATCTTCTTGATGTTCGCGATGCCAAGGCCGACCAGGCAGCCGATCAGTCCGCACGCAGCGAGAACGATCGGGAAAATGATGGTCATGTTGAAGGTCGCGTCCGTGATTCCCTCATGCTCATTCATCGTCGCGCTCTGGTACAGCGTAACGGCGATCATGATGGAAGAACTCAGAGTAGCAACGAAAGACTCCAGCAGATCGGAGCAGTTTCCGGCGATATCGTTTACGTTATCACCGATGAAGTCTGCGATCGTGTTCGGAACACGGCTGTCGTCCTCCGGCAGGTCGTGACGGAGCTTTCCGAGGATATCGGAAGAAATATCCGCCGCTTTCGTGTAGTTTCCGCCGGCAACACGGTTGAACATCGCGACGATCGAGCAGCCCAGGGAATACGTGGAGACACGCATCACGGTCGGGTTACACGGAAGATTCACGAGAAGTCCCGTACTGGTTGCCGTGTGATCGATGCCGCCGGTCAGCAGAAGAATCAGAACCAGTCCCAGCATACCGAACGCCTGAACGGAAAGTCCGGAGACGGATCCGCCGCAGAGCGCGACTTTGACGGTCTCGCCGATCGAGAGCGTCTCCCTCGCCTTGTTCGCGGTACGGACATTCGCGTACGTCGCGCTTCTCATGCCGAGAATGCACACGATGCTGCTCATGCATCCGCCGATCAGGAATGTGAGTCCGCACGTCTTCTCGATAAATAACGTGAAGACGACGGCCACGATGATCAAAACGATGATGATGCTCCGATACTCCGTTTTCATAAACGTATTCGCGCCCGAACGGATAATACCGGACATCTCGATCATGTCTGGCGTTCCTTCATCCATCTTCTTTATTTTTGCATAATTCGCGAAAATGTAGATGATGGCGAGGACAATCAGACACAGGACAATAAGCCACACTGTTGTCGAAGACATAATGATACCTCCCAAAAAATTTCCAACTGTTTAACATTATATCAATCGATTTTTGCAGGTGCAATCGATTTCGTTATTTTTTCGTCACAAACTTTAAGCTTTTTTTAGATTTTTTTCGGTACAATTCACTACAGTAAATCTGCACCGCGTCAACTTATTACGTTTGCCTTGTTCCGCGCAAACATGGGGTGTCCCGATGATCCGGTCTTTCTGCGCGCCGGAGTGGTTTCAGAAATCTGCTGATTCAGATCAGATCATTCAGGAGCCGGATATATTCATTCAGCAGATCACCGGATTCCTTCTTCTCGATCCGGCTTTTCGCCAGAGGGACATTGTCCGTGATGATATTGTCGACCTGCCGGTCGATCATATCGTCGATCGCCCAGCGGCTGTTTACGGTCCAGGCGTAGATCTCACGCCCGGCGTTGTGCACGCGGCTGACGAGGTCGCGCGTGACGCTCGTGTACCGGACGCTGAAGCCGTCCGCCTTTTTCAGACGGCTGATGTTCCCGTAGGCAAAACCCATGACATAGATCGTCTTAATATCCGGATCAAGATCCTTCACCTTCGCGATCGATCCGTACGACTGGGAGGTCACGACGCACTGCCCGGTAAAATTTTTCTCCCGGAGCAGATTCACGAGATCACTCTCGAGGGACTCCTCGTGGCCGGAGGGCTTGATCTCGATATTGAGCGGGATCTTCGCCCGCTTCGCGAAATCGATCACGTCCGAAAGAAGCGGTATCTTCTCTCCCGCAAAGTTTCTGCTGAAGAACGAACCCGCGTCAAGCCCTGCTATTTCGTCATACGTCAGATCCCACGCGGACTTGTTCACACCGGCTGTCCTCCGGAAACTGCTGTCGTGCATCACGAAGATCTGCCGGTCGCTGCTCTCGTGTACATCGAGCTCGATCCAGTCCGCCCCCTGATCCTTTGCGCCTTCGAAGGACGCCATCGTGTTCTCCGGATAATACCGCGACGCCCCGCGGTGTGCGGTCACCTGCATCCGGTGCAGAAATTCGACGTTCAGATTGTAGCCGTGCCGGGTCCAGCGGATATAAAACGGAAGCGCGATCAGGACCGCAAGGATCAACAGACCCGCCGTTACCGTCCGCCTTCCGGCCCGGATCCGTCCGATCTTCACGATCTTCTGACCCGCGCGTTTTCTCTCCGAATCCTGAACCGGCAGGCCGACCGGATTTTCTTTGTCCTCCTCCCTGTGCCGGTAATAGCGGGCGGAGACACAGACGTATCCGACCGGTACGGCAAGCGCGGCAAACACGATCATCAGCGCCGCCAGAATCACCAGCGCCGCCGTTTCCGAGAGGAAATGCAGACCGGTGAAACCCGCAGTCAGACGGCTGACGCCAAGCGCCGCGAGCAGACCGGCCGCGATGGCGGCGACATAAATCATGTAAAAGGCCGTCATGACGGCAAGCAGAACGAAAAAATCCCCCGCGCGCCGCTTCCCGGAAAGCCTCCGGCCGCAGACCGCTGCCTCTTTGTACGTACAGCCTTCGAGTATGACGTAGTGAAGCACGTACATCCGGTTCAGAAACAGGAGCGCCAGCAGAACGCCGACAGCGGCGAACCCCGCGATGACCGCCGGACGCCCCCCGGCTCTCCGCACGATAAAATCGGCAATCGCCGCCCGGCTCACCACCCCCGGGATCATCCCGATGCTGAACAGCACACTGGCAAGGAGCGCCGTCAGCCCCGCCCGGAGACGCCCCGGCTTCATGATTTTCCAGGTGTTCTCCGCCGCAAAGCGCAGAGCCGCGATCATGTCGGTCTTCTCATCATGGAAGGAACGGTCTGTGAGGAAGATCACCCCGCTCACATCAAACGCGGATACGATCACGATCACCAGTACGATGATCAGAGCGAAAAGATAGACCTGCGGGTGTCTCATAAAGCGGCCGACATTTTCCGCCGTCAGATAACGAAATCCGGAGAGGAACATCGTCAGATTGAACAGATAATAGACAAGGAGCGAGCATCCGATGATCATCGCAAGCTTCGTAAACACCTCGAATCCGATCAGTGACGCCAGATTCGGCCGGAGTATGTTCCGGTACGGTTTCCTGCTCTTTCCGGCGCGCCTCCGGATCCTCCCGAATCGTCCTGTTTGTTCTGTTCTCTGCAAGTCTCTTCCGGAGTCCGAATGTCTTGTCATAAATTCCCCTTGGTGCCGAAGGTTGCCGAAAATTACCGTATGATTCGATTCTAACACAAATACGGCCTGCGGGATGTGGTAAAATGGATGTTGTCACAGAACCTGAAATCCGCTTGAAAAGGAGGCCGCAAATGGCAGTTTATACAATGACAAAATCGTACAACACAAAGGGAAATATGGGCATGATCGATGTCACGGAGGATTTCCGCGAGGCAGTCCGCCGCGCCTGCCAGAAGAAGAATATCAGTGACGGCATCATCACCGGATTCACGACCGGCGGCGTCGCGGCCCTCACGACACTGGAATTCGAGCCCGGCATGGTCACGCGTGATCTGAAAAAGGCGCTCGACATCATCTCACCGTACCTGGACAAGGACGGCCGCGTCGTCTATTACAAACACCATGAGACCTGGGGCGACGACAACGGATCCAGTCACATCAAATCCGCGATCCTCTCCCCGTTCATCACGATTCCCTTCGTGAACGGTGACATCACGATCGGCCCGTGGCAGAATCTGACGCTCGTGGAGTGTGATGTGCGCGACCGCCACAGAGACATCGTATTTCAGGTCATGGGGGAGTGAGACAGCCGCCGTACGCGGGGAGACCCTGCGAAGAGGGGCGTATTAAGAAGGGAGTATTCACATGTGGGCTTACGAACGTGTTTTTTATCAGTTTTATCCGCTTGGCTTCACTGGCGCACCGTTTGAAAACGACGGTGTGCTCTCCCACAGGATCCGGAAGGTGACCGGCTGGATCCCGCACCTGAAAAGGCTCGGGATCGGCGCGGTCTACTTCTCCCCGGTCTTTGAATCCGACACGCACGGCTACAACACCCGGGATTACCGGAAGATCGACGTCCGCCTTGGAACGAATGAAGATTTCCGGGAAGTCTGCGATGCGCTCCACGATGCGGACATCCGCGTCGTCATCGACGGCGTCTTTAATCACGTCGGCCGCGGTTTTTTCGCCTTCCGGGATGTACAGAAGAACCGGGAACAATCCCGCTACGCCGGATGGTTCAACATCGACTGGAACGGCACTTCTCCCTGCGGAGACGATTTCTGGTACGAAGGCTGGGAGGGAAATTATGATCTGGTGAAACTGAATCTCCGCAGCGAAGAGGTCGTCCGGTACCTGCTTGACTCGGTCCGTTTCTGGATCGATACCTTCGGCATCGACGGTCTGCGGCTTGACGTCGCCTATCTGCTCGATCACGATTTTCTCCGGAGGCTGCGCAGCGAAACTTCAGCGGCGAAGGAAGATTTCTTTCTTGTCGGTGAGATGATCCACGGCGACTACAATTCGATCATGAACGACGGGATGTGCCATTCTGTCACAAACTATGAATGCTACAAGGGACTGTATTCCGCTCTCAACAGTATGAATCTGTTCGAGATCGTTCATTCCCTGCTCCGTCAGTTCGGTCCGGAGCCGTGGACGCTTTACAGGGAACGGCATCTGCTCTCTTTCGCGGACAATCACGACGTCTCGCGCCTTGCGTCGATCCTGTCAAACCCGAAACACGTACCGCTGGCATACACGATTCTTTTCGGTATGCCCGGCATCCCGATTATCTACTACGGAAGCGAGTGGGGAACGAAGGCGGCCAAATCCCTGGGGGACCCCGCTCTGCGCCCCTGCTTCGATGCTCCGGAATGGAACGCTCTGACCGATCATATCGCCGGGCTCGCACGCGTACACAATGAGTCTCCCGCACTTTGGTACGGCGATTTCCGTTCCGTCGTCCTGACGAACCGGCAGTGCGTCTTTTCGCGCTCCTTCGGCGGCGACCGGATCTTCGTCGCGGTCAACGCCGATGAAAACCCCTACACCGCGCGGTTCGACGCAGGAGCAGAAACCCTCACGGACCTTCTCACCGGGGAGAAGTATGCCGCCGGTGCCGTCACGCTCCCGCCGTACTCATCCATGATCCTGAAAGCGGCGCCGTGACACACGAAATACCCGCTGCCGCCACGAAGACGGCAGCGGGTCATGCTCCGCTCTTATATTGCGATTACCGGCAGCAGGATCTCGAAGACGGTGCCCGGCTGTCTGGTCAGCGTAATGCTGCCCCCGTGCAGTGTGACGATCTGCTTTGCAATCGACAGTCCGAGACCGGTTCCTTTCCCGCTGGTCCGCGACTCATTTCCTACGACGAACGGTTCAAACACGGAGGAGCGGTACTCCTCCGGAATGCCCGGCCCGTTATCACCGATCCGGATTCTGAAATACCGTTTTCGTTTGTTCCGCACCACCCTTGCGTGAACCCGGATGGTCGTCCCCGGAGCACAATATTTCACAGAATTTCCGATGATATTCTCGAACACCCGCTTCATCTGCCGCCTGTCAAAGGATACAAAGACCTGTTCTTCCGGCAGATCCGTATCGACCAGAAATCCGCCGATCTCCAGCTCGGAATATCGTGCGGCCATATATTCCCGAATATACTCGCACAGATCGCCCCGCTCCATATTCAGACGGAAGCCCGGATGATCCATCCGGCCGAAATCGCTCAGATTGTTGATCAGTTCCGAGAGAAGTTCCGTCTTATTCTGAATGATTTCCAGATACCGGTCTTTCTCATTTTCCGGGATCAGTCCGTCCCTCATGGCATTGATGTAACCGGAGATGACCGTGATCGGCGTTTTCAGATCATGCGAAATGTCCGCCACCATCTTCCTCCGCTGATCCAGAAGTTTTTGCTGTTCTTCCCCGCTTGCCTTCAGCCTCTCCTCCATATCATTGAAGGAGCGGATAAGTTCCAGCATTTCTCTGGGCTCTTCGCCCTCATTCAGACTGATCCAGTTCCCTCCGGCGGTCTTTTCAATCGCATCGGACAGTTTCCGGATCGGAGCCACCACCTTCGCGGAGAGGTGCCGTCCGCTCAGGATGATCAGTGCGGACAGCGTGATGATATACAGGACGGTCGAAACAAAAATGATCATTCTCCGTGTATTCGCCATACCCGTGATCGAAGAATTGCTGTGAATCAACAGATATCTTCTTTCGCCCTCCGCATTTTTGAACGGATACTTCTGAATGAACAGGCTGCTGCCGTCCATCTGATAATACAGATAATTCATCGTTCCCGATGAAATCTGGCTGCTTTTCAGATCGATGTTGCTGTACAGGATTTTCCCCTTGTCGTCCAGCACGGTGATCCCGGTGACTGCCTCACCGCTGTGCCTGACGAGAATCGAAAAATCGTTTTTCCCATTTTCCAGCGGCATCAGATCATAGACGACATCCGCGTCCACCACCGGAAGATACTGAAGCAGATCCTTATTGTAGCGGTTGCTGTGCGCGAGATCGCTGGTGTACAGAACCTCCGCGCTGCTGTCCGTAATCTCGAAGTATCCGGCCTTTCCAAGCGATTTTCCGACATTGATCGACGCGTAATCATTGTCGGTCATCCCGTCAACCTGACGGATCAGTTTCCGGATTCCCGAAGGCTCTACCTTCTCCGGCATGACCAGCCATGCGATCAGAACAAACAGGACCGCCAGGATCAGTACGAGGCCTGCCATCCGGACCGAGTTCCGGATCACAAGTGTATAGATACTTTTCTTTTCTCCCGTCATGCGCCGCTTTTGTTTCTTCAGCATGGAACCTCTCCCGGCCGTTACGGCCTTGCCGCCCCGATCTTATATCCCAGTCCCCTGACCGTCAGCAGATACTCCGGCTGTTTCGGATCGTCCTCGATCTTCTCCCGGAGATTCGATATATGAACCATGATCGTATTTTCATCATTTTCAAAGTATTCGCCGCGCAGATACTCATAGATCTGAACCTTGGTATAGACCCGCCCGGGATTTTTCATCAGCAGCATCAGAATCTTTATCTCTGTGGGCGTGACCCGGATCTCCTCTCCGTTCTTGAAAAGCTGGAGCGTCTCCATATCGATCGCAAGCTCCCTGTACCGGATCATCTTCTGCCCGCTCACCTCCCCGGTTCCCGTATTCAGATCGTAAAACCGGCGGAACGCCGCCTTTACCCGCGCCACAATCTCCAGCGGATTGAAGGGCTTGACCAGATAATCATCCGCCCCGAGATCCAGCCCGAGGATTTTGTCGCTGTCCTCTTTTTTCGCGGAAAGAACGATGATCGGAAAGTTATACTTCTCCCGCACCTTCCGGATCAGCTCATAGCCGTTCATTTTCGGCATCATGATATCAAAGATCCCGAGGTCCGTCTTCTCCCGTTCGATCAGGCTGTACGCCGATTCCCCGTCCTCAGCCGAAAGAACGCGGTATCCCTGGTTCTCAAGATACAGCTTCAGCACTTCGATGATATCCGGGTCGTCTTCCGCGATCAGAATTGTATACGCTTGTTCGTCCATGTTCTTATTTATTTTCCCCCTGTGCCCCGCCGCGGATCCTTGCGATCGCTCCGGACGCCTGTTTCTGATACGTCTCCGCAAGATCGTTCCACTCCTGATAGGCGGGATCCTTCCTGCGGTCGGTCAGGTTCAGAGTCTTCAGAACCGTTTCCATATAAGCGGTCGTCTTCTCCGCTCCGGAGATATTCATATGATCTCCCCGGTCCAGCGTGTCTTTATTCCAGTCGATTCCGATTTCCTTCGTCTCCATATTCATATCAATATATTGGAGATCATACTGTGACGCGAGCCGCGCAAGCCGGTTGTGTTTCTCCATCGTATAATTGACCGGAGACGGCCCGCTGTACAGGATCAGGCTGACTCCGTTTTGCCTGCACAGCTCTGCGATCCGGTCAAACAGTATCTGATTCACCCTCGGAATTTCCTGCTCCTTTGAAGTCTGCTTCATGTAGTCCGGGGATCCGGTGTACGGCTTGACCGAATCCCGGATATCAAACCCTTTTCCGGCCATGTTCAGAGCCTCCCCGGCGGGTTTTATGATAGCATTTTTCCACAAATCGTGGTATTGAAAAATCGGGAGTATGGATGCTGCCTTCGTGGCTATCATCTCCTGCAGCTGATTCAGATTCCCGCTCGTGCGGTACAGGGCATTCGTCTCAATGAGAACCGCCTTCGGATGCTGCGTATCCAATCCGGTTTCCAGCATCGTCAGCATCTCGTTCATCGTCTGGCCGGACTGGCCTCCGACATACATCGTATACCCGGTATCCTTCCAGACCTGCATCGGCGAAACTGTGGTATAGCTCTCGCTGTCTCCGATGATCAGGACCTCGATCGTATCCTTCTTTTCTTTCTGGAGTCTGACGACCGCCGCCCGGCGCTTGAGTGAATGGCTCCCCAGAGAATTCATCGCATAGTAATTGAAAAAGAACGATCCGATAAGCAGCAGCACCACCAGTCCGATGGCAAAGCCCGCCTTCTCTTTGATTGATATTTTTTTGACGTCCATACTTCCTCACATTCGAATCTCAGAATCCTGCGTAGATCAGATCCACCGGCTGATACCCCGGTCCGTACGCTCCGAAAATCAGGACTGCAAAGATCAGTCCGTAAAAGGCGGCCCAGCGCACAGGAAGGCTCTTCTTCGCAAGCGAAGCCTTTATATCGAAATTCTTCTCTTTCAGCAGGTCCGCCGCGAACACAACCGCAATCCCGGCAAGAATCACCAGCCAGTCCGCCTGATCCAGGCCCATCTTCAGGAGCGTTCCGTCCCAGAGTCTTTGAATCCCGATGTGATGGAATCCGCTCCGGAACATCGCGATTCCCGCCCGGAGACTTTCCGCCCGGAAGAACAGCTCACCGGTAAATATAATGAGCCAGGTCCGCAGAATCCGGAAAACGGTCCAGAACCGCCCGTTTTTCTTAAATCCCGTCTTTTTGTAAAAGCTCTTCTTCGCCGGCTCCAGGATCACCTCGATCATCAGCAGCACGAGATAGTAGACACCGTAAAAGATATAATGCCAGCTTGCACCGTGCCAGAGTCCGTTAAAAAGCCACACCGGTGTCAGCGCCAGGAACGACGTGCCGATTTTCGTGATATATTTTCCGAATTTTTTTCCGGCAAACCGGTTCCACTTCTTTGTCATACCGGAAGTCGTCACCGGATAAAAGAGATACGTCTTCAGCCAGACGCCGAGCGAAATATGCCATCTCCTCCAGAACTCGGAGGCGCTCTGCGAGAAAAACGGCTGACGGAAGTTCTCCGGCAGCGCGATGCCGAAAATTCCGGCAGATCCGATCACGATATCCATGACTCCGGAAAACTCCATATAGAGCTGCATCGTATAGGTAACCGCCGCGGCCGGGATCATGATGCCGTTATACGCCGCATAATTTCGGTAAAGCTCCGTGACGATCAGGGAAAGCCGGTCCGCGATGACGATCTTCTTGAACATTCCCCAGAGAATGCGCGTCACGCCGTCAAACAGCTGCTGCTCCGTCACCGGTTTTCCACCGGTCAGCTGATGCGCCGTATCCTGATACCGCGCGATCGGCCCCTCCATGGTCTGCGGGAAAAACCCGAGAAACAGCGCGACCCGGACAAAGTCCGGATCCGCTTCCTGCCGTCCCCAGTATACCTCCAGGAGATATCCTGCCGCTTCCAGCGTGTAGAAAGAAATGCCGATAGGCACCAGCATGTGCCGCAGCGGAATCGCCGCGCCCGCACCCCTGCCTGCCATGACCGTATTCACAATGCCGATAAAGAAATTGGTATATTTCAGATACAGAAGAACACCGAAGAGACCGCCCACGCCAAGCACCGCCAGCGCGGTTTTCAGATGTTTCCTTCCGCCTGACTTTTGCATCGCCAGGCCGTCCAGCCAGACGCCGGCGGATGTCAGGAGCAGATAGATAATCAGTTTTTTGCTGCACAGGAAAAAATAGATCCAGGAAAAAATCAGCAGCACGTATTTTCGATTGTTTCTTCCGCTCACCTGATAAATAATCAGAGAAAGCGGAAGGAACAGGACCAGATAGGGTAAGGTGTTATATCCCATGATGATCAGCCTTGCAGTTTCTGAACCATGGCGGCCATCGCTTCAACCGAGTTGAAATTTTCCGGAACCATCTCAACCGCGGTGATGCGGATATCGAATTCCTCTTCCAGCTCAGAGACGAGCGAGATGATCGCAAATGAATCCAGAATCCGGTTATCGATCAGATGCTTTTCCTCTGCATAATTGATGCTGTCGTCCTGATCCATTAAAATTTTGATAATTTTTGATTCAATCTCATTCATGTCTTGTATTTCCTTTCGTCTGTCTGTTGTTTTGTGACTGTATCTGTTGTTTGTGTCTATTATCCGTTCTGCCGGGTATTCCATTTCCAGCATTCTTCCGGATCCCTCAGACACCGGATTCCCTCATTCTCCGCAAAGCTGAAGACCGCCGGGAGCTCATGGCTGAGAAAGAGCGCCATGCCTTCAACCATCGAATACGCTCCCACATTGGAAAATGACAGAATGTCGCCCACCTTCAGTACTCCGAGATCCTGTTCCGAACACATCACATCGTTTGCCGTGCACAGACATCCGCAGACCGTCCATTTTCCGTCTCCGGATGCACGGTCTTCTGTCTGCGGCTCCCGCGGGGACTCCGTCAGAACCCTGACAAAAGGATGATACATCCCCCGGATCTGTCCGTCATAATTCAGCTGATGCATTCCGCCGTCCGTGATCGCATAATTCGTGGTTCCGTTCTGTTTGATATCCAGAACTCTGGTCACGTAGTAGCCGCAGGAAGCAGCGAAGATGCGTCCCATCTCCATCGTCACACGGCCCTTCCACTTCATGGAAGCGATCGCGCTGCGGATCTCCCCGAAGAAACGATCTTCCGGATTTTCCGGCTGATCCTGAAAATACCTCGCCGGGATTCCGGGACCGTACTCCAGCTCGGGAATGTTCCACCGGAAGGATTCCTGAAGCTCCAGCAGCAGCTGATCGAGCTTTTCGATCTCTTTCGCCGGCTTTGACGCCTTTCGCTTCTGGGATCCGGAATAATAATGGATCCCTGCGATTTCCAGTTCCGGCGTCATAGCCGCCAGTTCAAAGACAGTCCGGATATCATCCCGATCCAGACCGAACTGGTTGCCGCTGGTAAGGCGGACATAAATCCTCAGCGTCATCCCTTTCTTCTTCGCAAGCTCCGAGAGCAGGGCAAACTGACCGAGGGATTCGACCGTGTAACGGGCCCGGCCTCCACACTCCTCCACGATGCGCTCCATCTCTGAGGGCTTCTTCAGCACGCCGGATATCAGAAGCTTTTCCGGCGCGATGCCGTCGCTGCGGCAGATACAATATTCCCCGTAGGAGCAGACCTCGATCCGGTCCACCGCCGGCGCAGCCTCCGGAACAAGAAACGGATTGCATTTCATGGCAAAACAGATCTTCACCGTCTCGCCCGCCTCTTCCCTGATTTTCCGGATGTTCCTGCGAAACGCATCCAGATCGAAGAGATAGAACGGGCTTTCCGTTACTGCCGCCATATCCTTCAGTATCTTTATGATATTTGTCTCCATATACTCACCTCACAGTCCGGCCGCCCGCTTCAGGGCGCTGCGGTCAATCTTTCCGTGTGCGCTGAGCGTGAAGGCATCCACTTTTTTCAATTTATTCGGAATCATATAAGAAGGCAGCTTTTGCTTCAGTTCTCTTCTGACCTGACCTGTTCCTGCCTCTCCCTGATAAAATCCGTATACCAGGCTGCGTGCATGATCAAAGATGCAGCAGGCACGGTCGACGCCCTCGATCTGCTCCATCGCGCTTTCCACTTCTCCAAGCTCGATCCTGTGCCCCATGTGTTTAATCTGGAAATCTCTGCGGCCGACGAAGTTTAGCAGACCGTCGTTCCCGAAAAAGCCGATGTCCCCGGTCCGGTAGACGCGTTCGCCATTCCTGACAAGAAACGCCTGCCCGGTCTTTTCCGGATCATGGTAATAGCCTTCTGCCAGCGATTCCCCGCTCACGCAGATTTCACCGGACATATTCGCGCTCTTCACCTCTTCCTGATTCTCATCCAGCAGAAATACCCTTCGTCCCTGAAACGCACTGCCGATCGGAAGCGAGTTTCCGGAAAAGTGTCCGGGAACGATATAGTATGTACAATTGCAGGTGATCTCGGAAGGTCCATAGAGATTTACGAACTGTGTCAGCGGAAGTGCATCCTGCCAGATCTTCAGCTGCGTCAGTGGCATAATTTCCCCACTGAACATCACTTTTTTAAGACGAACCGGAACCCGGTAGTCAAACCCGCCGAACTGGGAAATCATGCAGAGCGCAGACACCGCCCAGATCAGTGTGGTTACCTTTTTCTCACACAGATAATCAATCAGCTGCCGGGGCATCGCGAAATACGTCCGCGGCACCAGTACGAGCCTGGCTCCGGTCACACATGACGAGAAAATATCTTTGACGGAGACGTCGAAATCGAAGGGCGCCTGATTTCCGATAATATCCTCCCTGTTGATGTGAAATGTTTCCACAAAATGGCCGATAAACTTTGCCGCCGCGTCATGGCTGACTGCGATTCCCTTCGGCTCCCCGGTGGACCCGGATGTGAAGACCGCATAGAGAATATCCTCTGCCTTCGCCTCATTCCGGATTTTTTCCAGCTCTTCCCTGTCCGCTTTTCCGTGAAGCACTTTCTCCGCTTCAAAAATGATCCCGTCATAGCCCATCGCCCGGATCCGTTCTTTCTGATCCGCTTCTGCGACCACGACCCCTGCATCCAGTTTTCTGAGAATTTTCTGTATTCGCTCATCCGGCTGCGCCGTATCGACGAAAACATAAAAACCTCCGCTGTATAGGACGCCGTACAGCAGCGCGAGCGCAGCACAAGATTTTTCGACCATCAGAACCACCGGCTTTCTCCGGCAATCAGCGGCTGCCAGAGCGCTCCCCGCCCTCTGAGCCTTGTCCTTCAATTTCTTCCAGCTGAACCGGCACCGGTCATCCTCCACTGCGATTTCATCGGGAAAGGCTTCCGCGGTTCTCTCAAATTTTTCTAAAATTGTATTCATGCGTATCTTCTCACTCTTCTGGTATATACGTACAATATAAAAGGACTCCCTAAAGGAGCCCTTCATGGAACCTAAAGATTTCTTAATGTAATCTTTAAGATTTTCTCTTCAGACAGATCGGGGCTGCCGTGCCACAGCAGCCCCATACATATAAGAAAACAGAAGATAGAAAAATGGCGATTTTACTCGACATCCTGTACAGCGGCGTATCCTTCCTCGCCTGTCCGCACTTTGACGACTTTCTGAACGTTGTACACAAAGATCTTTCCGTCTCCGATATGTCCGGTGTACAGTGCCTCCTTCGCAGTATCGATGACGCGGTCCACACGGATCTTGGAAACGACGACTTCTACTTTTACCTTCGGAAGCAGGGTCGAATCGACAACTGCACCTCTGTATTTCTCTGTCGTTCCTCTCTGTACGCCGGAACCCATTACCTGAATCATCGTCATGCCCGTGACACCGAGTTCATTCAGTGCTCGCTTCAGCTTGTCGAAGCGGGACAGGCGGCAGATGATAACGACCTTATGGATGCCGGTATCCGTTTCACCGGCGATCACCGGCTCTTTCTCTACCCTGACCGCAGCATCTTTCATCGCCTGTGGCGCCTCCTCATAGCTGTCCACACCGAGATCGGTGTTCTCGTTGACATCGACGGTCATGTCTGTGACGTCGCTGATCGCAAATCCCGAGTAAGCCGATGCAAGACCGTGCTCGTGGATATCAAGTCCTTCGATCTCGACCTCGGCCGGAACGCGGAGTCCGATCGTCCTGTCGATGATCTTGAAGGCAATGAACATCACGGCGAGTACATAGACCGCGACGGAAATAAATCCGAGAAGCTGAATTCCAAGCTGTTTCGCGCCGCCACCGTAGAAAAGTCCGACTCCGACGCCGTCCTCACCGGTGGAAAACAGGCCGACCGCGATGGTTCCCCAGATTCCGTTCGCCATATGGACGGAAATCGCGCCGACCGGATCGTCGATCTTTGCTACATTATCAAAGAACTCCACACTGAATACCACAAGGAATCCGGCGACGATGCCGATGATAAACGCGCCTAGGGGTGATACGCAGTCGCAGGGCGCCGTGATGGCCACCAGTCCCGCGAGCGCCGCGTTCAGTGTCATGGAAACATCCGGCTTTCCGTAACGGACCCAGGTGAAGATCATCGTCACCACCGTGGCAACCGCCGCCGCAAGGTTCGTGTTCATGAATGCACGGGCCGCAGTCTCAGCCGCCGCCGCATCCGCCATCGACACGGTGGAACCGCCGTTGAATCCGAACCAGCAGAACCAGAGGATAAATACGCCAAGGGCGACCGCCGTCATGTTGTGGCCGGGGATCGCTCTCGCCTTGCCGTCCTTGCCGTACTTACCGATACGGGGTCCGAGCATCCACGCGCCGAGCATCGCGATGAGTCCTCCCACCATATGAACGCAGGTGCTTCCCGCGAAATCATGGAAGCCCAACTGCGAGAGCCAGCCGCCGCCCCAGATCCAGTGACCGCTGATCGGATAGACAATCAGAGAGATCACCGCCGAGTAGCAGCAGTACGCTTTAAAGTTCGTGCGCTCTGCCATCGATCCGGAAACGATCGTGGCAGCCGTCGCGCAGAAGAC
This sequence comes from uncultured Lachnospiraceae bacterium, assembly GCA_902797025.1. GTDB lineage: Bacteria > Bacillota > Clostridia > Lachnospirales > Lachnospiraceae > CADBRN01. Next base: position 518 of record CADBRN010000064.1, on the reverse strand, counting down.
GGTCTGGAAGATGACGTATGCCCACAGCGGCATATTCTGCGGGACGACGCTGTTCGCCTCCGTATAGCGCCCGAGGATCATCGGATCCAGTTTCCCGATGATCGCTCCGGTTCCGTTGAACATCAGTCCGAATCCGACCAGCCAGAAGCAGGGGGTTCCGATACAAAAGTCCATCATATTTTTCATCAGAATGTTGCCGGTATTTTTTGCTCTCGTCAGACCGGCCTCGCAGAGCGCGAATCCTGCCTGCATGAAGTAAACGAGTGCCGCACACAGTAAAACCCATATCACGGTAGGAATATCAATATTGCCCATACCTGCCCCTCCTTTACAAGAAAAGGCGCTGATGGGAACCCTCTTAAAAAAAAGAATTCCAATCAGCGCCTTTGCCGAAAGATAAACCACGCCCGGCCGGCCGACACACCGGCTGACCGAAAAAAAACGAGAACACCTGAAGATCAGTTCTTCAAACGCCCTCGTTCGATGGTCAAACTATAAACCATCTAAAATGATATGTC
>CADBRN010000063.1 GCA_902797025.1 uncultured Lachnospiraceae bacterium | reverse complement strand
TTATCAGGCATCCTGCCCTGTGAAGCCCGGACTTTCCTCAGCCGGTCTCTTTCGATCCTTCCGGCCGCGATCATACACTCTGCTCGCCAGTCCTTCGCTATTATATCAGTATCCGCTGCAAATTGCCACCGGAGAATTTTCAGCAGCAGGGTTACACATCGAAGCAGCTGCCGCCGATGAATTCCCGTATGACCGAATTGACCGGTATATTTTCCGACGGAATCCCGACGAAATAATCAAGAAATTTCAGCAGGCGCTTCGCCTCGAGATAGCCCGGCTCCCGTTCTCGAATCTGGAACAGAAGAGGCTCCGCATATACCTTCAGCACAGACAGCTCATACGTCATCGCCGAGTTAAATATGACATCCGCCGACTCCTGATTCGGGAAGATATAGTTTTCCTCACCCCGGCGGACCGAGTCCCACATCTCAATCGTCTCCCGGGCAGAGGTCGCCCTGGTCCGGTAATCCCGGACGATCCGGCGGATCAGACGCGCGTCCGTCGTCGGTATCCGGTTGTGCGCATCGATATTGAGCTGCGTGAGCGCACTGATGTAAATCCGGAATTTCTGTTCCTTCGGAATAAAGTGGCTCAGTTTCTCATTCAGCCCGTGGATTCCCTCAAACACGAGAATATCCCCGGAGGAAAGCCGCAGCAGGTCGCCCCGGTAATCCTTTCCGCCCTTCGTGAAATCGTACCGGGGAAGTTCAACCTGCTCTCCATTCAGCAGCGCCGTCATCTGTTTTTGGAAAAGTTCAAGATCGAGCGCCTCGAGGCACTCAAAGTCATAATTTCCGTCCGCGTCTTTCGGCACTTCGGACCGCTCTTTGTAATAATTGTCAAGACTGATCGGATGGGGCTTCCGGCCGTGTGCCGTCAGCTGGATCGACAGTCTCCTTGAGAAGGTCGTCTTTCCTGAGGAAGACGGGCCGGCAATCATCACAAATTTTACATCCGGCCGCTTCGCGATGGTCTCAGCGATGTCTGATATGCGGCTTTCCTGCATCGCTTCCTCGACCAGCATAGTATGATCAATATCATTTTGCGTGATCTGATCATTCAGGCGTCCGACCGTATCGATCTGCATGGCCTCGCCCCATTTCTCCGATTCGGCCTGGACTCGGAAAAGCTTTTCCGACGGCCGGAACGGTCCGACCTCCTCCGGCGCGCTCCTCCTGGGCGTGACGAGCACGAAACCCTCCGCATACGGAACAAGCCGGAAGTATTTGAGATAAGAGGTATCCGGCACCATAAATCCGTAGTAATAGTCCTCGTAATCTCCGATGCTGTACAGATTGACCGAAGAAGTCCGGCGGTACCGGAAGAGTGCATCCTTATCCTTCATCCCGCGTTTCCGGAACAGGCTCCGGGCGTCGGCGGTCGGCACGGTCCGCTTCGCGACCGGCACCCCTTCCCGCACAAGTTCTCTCATGCGCATTTCGACGCGTTTAAGCCATCCGGTATCCGTCTCAGTTTCTCCGCAGATCGTGTAATAATAGCCGTTCCCGTGCGAAAAATGGAGAACCGCCTGCTTCGTACCGCCGGAAATATCGTCGATCGCGCGGTAAAGCAGAAGATTCATGCTCCTCTGGTACGTCCTGTGGCCGTCTGTATCCGCGGTCGTCACCGGTACAATATCGGCGCCGTCCCGCGGCCTGCGAAACAGCTCGCGAAGCTCGCCGTTTTCATTGATCAGAACGATATCATGTCCGGAGTTCTCCGCCAGATCGCGCGCGACCTGACGGTAATCCGCATCCTCCGGATACGTCAATGCTTTTCCGTTAAAATAGAGTGTAATCATATCGTTCCTCCGGATCTGTATCAGTATACCTGATACGGATGATGGATTTTTGCTTTTCTGACCGTCAGTTCAGGGAAATTCTTCTCGAAATATCCCACCATATAGTCGATGAAGCAGTACTCTGTCCCGTAATGTCCCGCGTCGATGACCGCAAGGCCGTCCGCCACGGAATCGATCGCCGTATGGTAGTCGATATCTCCGGTCACGATGACATCCGCTCTCTTCTTTTTTGCATCCCCGATCACACTTTTTCCGGAGCCGCCGGAAACTGCCGCCCGGCGGATGGTGCGGTCCGCATCTCCGTAACAGAGAACGGATGGAACAGAGAGGGCAGCTTTTACTCGTTCACAGAACGAAGAGAGCGTCATCTCTTCGGGTACTTCTCCGACCCGGCCGATTCCCTCAGGCAGGCCGTCCCGCTCTCCGGTCACCATCAGAACCTCTGTATTTTTCAGACCCAGCTGTTTCTCATTCAGATCCGCCATCTTCCGCACATCAAAATTCGTATGTGCGGCCAGACAGGCGATGTGATGCTCAATCATCGTCAGCATCCGCCTTCCGATACGGTCCTCATCCGTCACGCGCCGGACCGGAGAAAAGATCAGCGGATGATGGGAGACGATCAGATCGGCTCCGGCGGATACGGCATCCGCCACCGCCTCATCGGTCACATCCAGCGTCACATATACCGTCCGTATCTCTGAATCCCTCCGGCCTGCGAGCAGGCCGGGGTTGTCCCATTCCTCGGCGGCATTTTCCGGGAAATCCTTCTCAAATTTTTCTAAAATTTCACTGCATTTCATAGTACTCAAGTGCTGCCCTGCAGCACGCAATCTCCTCTCTGATTTCGATGACTCTCTTTGCCGTCCTTGCTTTCTCCCGGGCGCTGATGTCGGAAAGCGCCCGGTCGATCTCACAAAGTTTCCGGTATCGCCCGTCCAGGTATTTTTTCAGAACCGGATCTCTCCCTGCAAGAAGCTCGGGTCCGTAAAGCAGCTCCTCCCGCGTAAGGCGGCGGCCCGCACTTTTTTCGACCGGAATCGCGTGAATCACCGGATAATACTTCCCCCGTTCCAGAACCAGTCTCTCTTTGTCGATCCGGAAGGTCACGCCGGTACTGCCCTCTGTGAGCACGCGCCGGACCTGATCTACATCCGACTGCGGTTCGAGGATCAGCTCCCGAAGAGACGGAAGAACCCCTGCTCCCTCATTGAGGATGCGGCAGATCAGCATTCCGCCCATCCCGGCGATCAGCGCCGAATCGATCTCGGAAGGATTGATCGCGGAGAACCCGTCGGACAGCCTCGTCTCGATGCGATCCGCAAGACCGCGCCGCCGGATGTTTTCCGCGGCGATCGCAAGCGGCGCCTCTCTTATATCCGCGGCAACGGCGCGGTCGATCCGTCCCTGCTCACACAGACGGATCGGAACATAGGCATGATCACAGCCGATATCGGCGGGCCTCCTCCCGATCCTGAGCAGATCGGCGATCACCGTCAGCCGTTCTGAAATCTTTCCTTCGTCAATCAAGATAATCCTTCAGCTTTCTGCTGCGGGACGGATGCCGCAGCTTCCGGAGCGCCTTCGCCTCGATCTGGCGGATCCGCTCACGGGTCACGTTGAACTCGCGGCCGACTTCCTCCAGCGTTCTCGCGCGTCCGTCATCCAGCCCGAAGCGGAGGCGGAGCACCTTCTGCTCACGCTCCGTCAGTGTTCCGAGGACTTCTTCCAGCTGTTCCTTCAGCATTGTGAACGCCGCAGCGTCAGCCGGTACCGGCGCATTATCGTCGCGGATGAAATCGCCCAGATGGGAATCCTCCTCCTCACCGATCGGCGTTTCGAGGGAAACCGGCTCCTGAGAAATTTTCAGGATTTCGCGCACCCGTTCAACCGAAAGATCCATCTCCTTCGCGATCTCCTCCGGGGTGGGTTCCCGTCCGAGCTCCTGCAGCAGCTGGCGGGAGACGCGGATCAGCTTGTTGATCGTCTCAACCATATGAACCGGGATGCGGATCGTTCTTGCCTGATCCGCGATCGCCCGGGTGATCGCCTGACGGATCCACCACGTCGCATACGTGGAAAACTTATATCCTTTCCGGTAATCGAACTTTTCGACCGCTTTGAGTAACCCCAGGTTGCCTTCCTGAATCAGGTCAAGAAAAAGCATGCCGCGTCCGACGTACCGCTTCGCGATCGAGACGACGAGACGCAGGTTTGCCTCCGCAAGACGTTTCTTCGCCTCCTCGTCTCCTTCTTCCATCCGTTTTGCGAGCTCGACCTCTTCCTCCGCGGTCAGGAGCGGAACTTTTCCGATCTCCTTCAGATACATGCGGACCGGATCCTCGATGCTGACGCCCTCGGGAACCGAGAGATCGATCTTTTCCATGTCAATCTCTTCTTCATCGTCCAGATTGACATCCTCGTCATCCTTCAGAAGGAGTACATCCTCATCACTGTCATCCCCCTCGTCCTTCGGGATTCGCAGAATATCGATTCCGTGAGCCTCAAGGTATTCGGTGACCTTCTTCATCTGGGCGCCGGTCAGTTCCGCATCGCTGAAGTACTCTTCGATCTCACGGTATTCCAGCGTGTTTTTCTTCTGTTTCGCCAGTTCCTTTAAGGCTTTCAGTCTCTCCGTAAATTTTTCCTTGTCGAATTTTTCTTTGTCCATGTAAATCCTTTCTTGTGTTCTGCGATTGATCCCCGATATCAGATACTTCCGCGATTGATCCCCGCGATCCGTTCCCGGACTTCCGCAGGGAATCCGCGGGATGACAGTTCATCCAGCCGGCGGCGGTCGTCGGCAAGTTTCTGGAGCGGCGCCAGATCCGTCATATTCATGTCGGACAGCCTCCTGTCGATTCCGTCCCGCCTGAGACGGCAGACGACATCAAGAAGCGCCCTCTCCCTCTCATCCGGATCCTCCGGGAGCGACGGTGCGTTAAAAATTTCCGCCGCCCGCTTCTGACTTTCCTGATCCTCAAAATGATTCAGGATCGATGCCGGACTGACATTTCCCGCTTTCGCCTGCGTCGCGACCATCATCGCAAGACTGCGGTAAAAGAAATCCGAAAAATCGTCCGCATCAAGATACTCCTCAAGGATCGGAATCAGTTCCGGGAAGGATGCCTCCCAGCCGATCAGAAGCTTCTGCGCTTTTTCATCCGCCTGCTCCTTCCGGATCCGCTGCCCGGTCAATCTTTCCGGCTCCGATACCGGTTTCCGTCCGACCGCCCGCAGAGCCTGCTTTTTCACGAGATTCTCCATCATCTCCTTTGAAACCCCGTACTGATGCGCGATCGTGGCGGTATAACTGTCCCGTTCAACCTCATCCTCCAGCGTCAGGATATCCGCTGCGGCGGCGTGAAGAAAATCACTCTTTCCCTGCGGATCCGCCATATCAAACTCTCTCTCTCTCATCCGGACGGCAAAAAGGAAACTGTTCTCTGCCGCATTCAGCCGCTCCGAAAAAGCCTCTGCCCCCTTCGCTTTGATAAATTCATCCGGATCCTTGAAGGGTTCAAGATGAACGACCTTCGTCCGTATGCCTGCTTCCCTCAGCATCGGAATCGCCCGCAGCGACGCGTTCACACCGGCGTTATCGCTGTCATAAAGCAGCAGAACCTGATCCGTGTACCGTTTCAGAAGCGAACAGTGACCGGAGGTCAGCGACGTTCCGAGGGATGCCACCGCATTGTCGAAACCCGCCTGATGCATGGAGATCACGTCCATATATCCCTCACAGAGAATGATCGTTTTCCTCCTGCTTTTTCTCGCGATATTCAGCGCGTACAGATTCCGGCTTTTATCAAAAATCTCCGTCTCCGGTGAATTCAGATACTTCGGTTCGCCGTCTCCCATCACGCGGCCTCCGAACCCGATCACCCGGCTTCTTACATCCATGATCGGAAACATCACGCGGTTCCAGAATTTGTCACGCCCGCCCTGACGTTCATCCATCCGGAACAGGCCGGAATCCCGAAGCAGATCATCCTGAAAGTTCTTTCTTCTCAGATAGCGGTACAGTTCATTTCCCGTCCTCCCGGAAAACCCGAGCCCGAAATGGCGGATCGTCTCGTCCGACAGCTCCCTTTTCCGCAGATAAGCGAGCCCGTCCGCTCCCTCCTTTGTCCGAAGCTTCGCATAATAAAATTTCGCGGCTTCCTTCTGGATCGAAAGAAGCATCTCCCTGCGGTCGTGCTCCTCCTTCTCGCGGCCGCTCATCTCCCGCTCGGGGAGCGTGATCCCCGCCCGGGCGGCCAGCGCTTCGAGTGACTCCTGAAAGCTCAGGTTTTCGTACTGCATCAGAAATGTAAATACATTTCCGCCGGCGTGACATCCGAAACAGTAATACATCTGCTTCTGCCGGCTCACCGAGAAAGACGGCGTCTTCTCATTGTGAAACGGACACAGACCGAAATACTGACTTCCTTTCTTCTTCAGCTGTACGTACCCGGAGATCACATCCACGATATCGTTTCGCGCACGGACCTCCTCGATCAAATCGTCCCCGTATCTCATCAATTTCCCCGTATCGATTCAGAACACATCCCACGCCCGGGGGATGTAAATTTTTTCAAACGTCCGGATACAGTACTGATCCGTCATTCCGGAGATGTAATCACAGATTACCACCTCGACCTGTTCGCCTGCCCGGACCGCGTCCTGATATTTTTCCGGAAGACGGGACGGATCCTTTCTATAATAATCGAACAGCACGCCGAACAGGAGCTGCACCTTTTTCTCTTCGTTTTTGGCAATCGGGTTCGTATAGACGTCCCGGAACATCAGCTGCCGCAGATCCTGCATCGTCGACAGGACCTCCTCCGACATACAGATGTCATCCTTCCCGCTGCTTCCGGCGATCAGATCATGAATCATCGTGTTGAGCCGCTCTTTTGTGCTCATCCCCAGTTTTTCCCGGAATTCCCGGGGAACGTCCTCCTCCCGGATGATCCCGGCGCGCTGCGCGTCATCCATATCGTGATGGATGTATGCGATCTTGTCACAGATCCGGACGATTTTTCCTTCGAGTGTCGACGGATGGCCGCTCGTCTTATGGTTGAGAATCCCGTCACGGACTTCCCACGTGAGATTCAGCCCCTTTCCGTCTTTTTCGAGACAGTCGACGACACGAAGACTCTGCCTGTTATGCGCAAACCCTCCGGGCGTCAGTTCGTTGAGAACCCGCTCACCCGCGTGGCCAAACGGCGTGTGCCCGAGATCGTGCCCCAGCGCGATCGCCTCGACGAGATCGACGTTCAGCTGAAGCGCTTTCGCACACGTTCTCGCGATCTGTGAAACCTCGAGCGTGTGAGTCAGCCTCGTCCGGTAATGATCGCCCTGCGGCGACAGAAAAACCTGCGTCTTGTCCTTGAGGCGGCGGAATGCCTTGCAGTGAAGGATCCGGTCGCGGTCTCGCTGAAACGCGGTCCGGACATCGCACGGCTCCTCCTCTCTCATCCTGCCCTTAGAAAGCTTCGCGAATGAGGCGTATGGCGAAAGCTCCGTAAATTCCTTCTCTTCCATGATCTGACGAATTTCCAAGATTACATCGCCTCCCGTTTATATCCCCGGCTGTATCGTCTCTTAAAAAACCCGGTAATTATATTTACAGCGATCCGGTCCGATTTCCTTTTTTTTGCTAAAACTTCCCGATATGGAAGTTTTAGCAATTTTCTCTTCCGAATGCGGAACAATCGTGATATGATGAGCAGAATCGCTCATGATTTTACACAAACTTTACAGAAACGGAGTATAGAATGAATTGGATCACAGAAATCGACACCTCCATACTGCTGTGGATACAGAATAACCTCCGGACTCCGGCGATGACGTCGTTCTGGCGTTTTATCACCCGTTTCGGCGATTCCGGCATTTTCTGGATCGCAGTCGTCTTCCTTCTGCTTCTGATCCCTTCGAAGCGGAAAACCGGCCTGACTGCCGCTGTATCGATGGTCCTCGTATTTGCGGCGACCTATGCGCTCAAATATACCGTGTGCCGGCCGCGGCCATACGCTGCCTGCGGAGATATTATCCCGCTCGTCAAAAAACTCCGGGATTATTCCTTCCCCTCCGGTCATACCTCCTTCAGTTTCGGCGTCTCCCTGATACTGGCAAGGCTCGAAGACCGGAAGATCTGGATTCCCGCAGTCGTTCTTTCAATCCTCATCGCGTTTTCGCGGCTTTACGTCGGTGTTCACTATCCGAGTGACGTCATCGCAGGATTTTTCATCGGCCTCGCCGGAAGCGCGGCGGCATTCCGGATCACAAAAAAATTTCACGGCAAATCGATGCAGAAAGGGACCGTCCGCTGAAGCAGACGGTCCCTTCCTTTCCGTCAGGATTCGAATTCCGGAAACTACCGGGATCAATTGTTTCGTATCCGGTCAAATACCGGCACGAGACGGTACGCGAGAAGCGACGCGAGAGCACCGATCACAAGATCCGGTCCGACTGTGCTGAGAAACCACACGAAAATCAGTGTATGTACTCCGACCGGATCCGCCGACGCGATCAGAAAATGCGTCATTACGTACATATAAATCAGGCCGCAGGCATAGTAGGAAAGCATCGCAATTTCCCCGAAGATCAGATAGGAGACCTTCGTTCTCTTCTTCATGCGGCTGCGGAAAAGCCCTGCAAGCAGTGCCGCCACGGCAAATCCGATCAGAAATCCGTAGGTCGGCCGTACGAGATACGCAGCGCCGCCTCCGTGTGCATAGACCGGAAGACCGACCAGTCCGAGGAGGAGATAGAGAAGAACGCTTCGAAATCCGGCACGCGGTCCGAGCAGGAATCCGGCGAGAAGTGCAAACAGAATCTGCAGAGAAATCGTCACGCCGGTTCCGATCGGGATCACGATCGAAATCCTCGCGCCGATGCACATCAGTGCGATAAACAATCCGCAAAATGCCGCTTCCCTGCCTGCTGACATTTTCATCGTCTCTTTTTGCTGCCGATTGGCTTCTTGTTGCATTTACCTGCTCCTTTCCCTCGTTTTTGAATGCTCCTTCTGCTGCCCGTGCATCTGGAGAATCAACTCCACCAGGCTGTCCCGGGATGCTTCCTTCGCACGATATGTCTGCATCCCTGCGGCATCCGCCGCTGCCTGTGTCTGCTTTCCGATGCACGCAGCCTTTACAAGACGGAAATCCAGTTCCGGATTGGCCTTCACAAAAGCATGTACCCCGGAGGCACTTGTAAATACGGCACAGTCGATCCCGCCACTCTCAAACATCATGGTTTCGTCCAAAATTCCCGATTCACAGGCGAGTGTGCGGTACGTGGGAATATCCTCGACGTCAAACCCCTTCAGCTTTTCCAGAATCGCCCTGCCTCCGATTTCCGCTCTTGGCAGGAGAATCCTGCTGCCCGGCTCCGCCTCCCGTGCGATCCATTCGCCCAGCGTCTCACCGTCGTAGACGGGGGGAATCAGATCTGCGATCAAACCGCGCCGCTTCAGTTCATCCGCCGTGCCCTTCCCGATCGCCGCGATTTTCAGCCCGAAGAGAGACCGGATATCGGTGCCGGATTTCTCCATCTCTTCAAAAAAGATGCGCACGCCGCCCGGACTCGTGAAGGCGATCCACTGATACTCCTTCAGATTGCGGAAGGCCCGCAGCAGTTTTTTGTTGTCTTCGATCGGAACCGTCGCGATCGCCGGGATTTGCAGGACTTCCGCTCCCTTCTCACGGAGAATCGCGGAGATACCCGAAGCAGTCTCCTTCGGCCGCGTCACAAGAACCCGGTATCCGAAAAGCGGGAGCTTCTCATACCATTCGAAGGTATCCGCCAGCGAACAGACCTCTCCGACCACGATGACCGCCGGTGTTTCGATTCCGGCTTTTCTCACTGCATCCGGCAGGGTCGATACCGCCGCGACAACCCGCTTCTGTCTCGCGGTCGTTCCCTTCTGAAGCACCGCGGCCGGCATATCCGGCTGCATGCCCGCTTCTATGAGTCCGCGGCAGATATCGGAAAGCGCGGCGATCCCCATCAAAAAGACCAGGGTTCCCCCCGATGCCACGAGGGATTCAAAATCGATGCCGGAAGCTTCGCCCTCTCTCCTGTGCCCGGTGATGATGTGGAGCGACGACGTATAATCCCGGTGGGTGACCGGGATTCCATTGTAAGCCGGAACCGCGATCGGCGACGTGATTCCCGGAACCACCTCAAACGGGATGTCCTGTTCCGCCAGAAGCTCCAGCTCTTCTCCTCCTCTTCCGAAGAGGAACGGATCTCCGCCCTTCAGGCGCACCACGCGGTTTCCCTTCTTTGCTTCCTCCAGAATCAGCGCGTTGATCTCCCGCTGCGGCATCGTGTGATGACTGGAACGCTTGCCGACATTGACCGCGCGTGCGCGCTCCGGAATCATGGAGAGAACACCGGCGCCCACCAGACTGTCATACAGCACGACATCCGCCTTCTCCAGAATTTCCTGCCCTTTTATTGTAAAAAGCCCCGGATCGCCGGGACCGGCTCCGACGAGCCACACCTTTCCCTTTTCCATGCTTAATCTCTGAGCCTTTCGATCTCTTCGTCACCTTAAACTTCCGGCCTCTTCAGACAGCTTTTGCGCGAGCGCGATGCCGAGCTTTTCCGCATCTTCGGCACAGCCCTCTCCGCTTCCCGTGATATACCCGCCGGATTTTTCATCGTAATACAGTCCGCGGAGAAAAATCCGCTTCGTGCCGTACTTCGCGGAAGCGCTCTGTTCCATCTGTACCAACAGCGGTGCATCCTTGCAGGCTTCCGCAAATTCCGGTTTGTTTTCAAAAATCGTCGCGTGGGCCGCAACCGGGGAAGAACATCCGCCATTCAGAAAGCGGACAAATGCCCGTTCGGCCGCGGCTGCAAGTGCGGCATTTTCGTCCGAGAAACCGCGGAATATGGAACAGTCCTCACCTCTTCGTCCCTGAATCGCAAGAATTCCCTGACCGGCGGCCGGAATCACCTCATCCACGGAAAAGTACCGGCTGATCCGGTCCGCCAGTCCGATCCGTTTCATACCGGCCGCCGCCAGAACGATCGCACCGTACTGTCCCTCATCGAGTTTGCGGATACGGGTCTGGAGATTTCCGCGGACACTCGCAAAATGTGCTTCCGGAAACAGTTTCCGGAGCTGCAGAATCCTTCTTTTAGAAGACGTTCCGATCGGTTTTGTGAGATCCGGCTCCGTCATACCCTCCGGCAGAACCAGAACATCTCTCGGGTCCTCCCGCCTGGAATATGCCACGACCGGAAGTTCTTCCGGCAATTCCATCGGCATATCCTTCAGACTGTGCACGGAAAAATCACTGCGGCGCCCGGTCAGCGCCTGATCCAGTTCCTTCACAAAGAGTCCCTTGCCGCCGACCTGATCCAGACGGCGGTCAAGAATCCGGTCTCCGGTCGTCTTCATTGTCACCAGCTCCGTATCCAGCTCGGGATGTGACTCGTTCAGATAGCGGATTACCAGTCTACTCTGTACCACCGCGAGCATGCTCTCACGGCTCCCGATGATAACTTTTCGCTTCTTCATCTCTTCTCTCTGCCATTCCTTCGTAATTGGTCCGGCCGTCAGCTGTCCCCGGATGATCCGGATACAGAGAATGCCTGCAGCCGAGCGTCTTCTCGATCTCCTGACGGACGGCCTTCACCCTGTGATGATCGGCTCCGCTGCCGTTGATTCCGATGACGATCCCGTCCTTCTGTACGATGCCGGGAAAATAAAAATCACAGTTACGTTTATCACTGCAGTCATTGACCGGTATCCCGAGATCCCTGCAGTCCCTGTAAATTTCCCTGTTCCGTTCCGGATCATCCGTGCAGGCAAGCACCAGATCCGCATCTTGCAGATCCCTCCGGTCATAGCGCTTCGCAGCCCACGTGATGACGGCGGTTCCGCCTTCCGAAAATCCGGCCTGTCCGTCCGGACTCAGCAGTTCGCGGATGCCTCCTCTGATTTCCGGCGCGATGATCCGGATTCTTCCTACAAACCCGCGCAGAGTCCGGATCCGGCGCTCCGCGATCGATCCGCCTCCGGCGACGATTACACATTTCTCTGACAGATCAAGGAAAACCGGAAAAAACGGCTTCTGCAAACGGTCGTTCCCCATGCGTTCGACTCCTTATTCATTCCGCGCCGTCAGAGATTTTTCTTTCTGTAGATAAATAAGACAGCGAGCATTGAAAACACAATCTGATAGATCAACAAAACCACGATTCCCACAGGGCTCTGCTTCACGCCGGAGGAAATCCCCCGGATCATGCTGCTGGTCTGGGACAGCGGAAGCGCTCCCACGAACTGGCGGAATCCGGAAGGCATCTGTTCAACCGAGAAAAACGTATTGCAGAGAAAGGACATGGGAACAATGATGTATGCGTTGTATCTGGGCGCATCCGAATAGCTCTTTGCGAGGAAGGACAGCACCAGCGCCATCGTCGCAAAAACCATGCCGTTCAAAAACAGAATCAAAAAGGAAAGACCGTTGAAAATCAGTCCCGTCCGGACCGGCATCGTAAGCAGCAGGATGATGCAGGCAGAGTACATCCCCCGAAGGGCTCCTCCCAGAATCTGTCCGACAATAAACTGCCACAGGGGCGTCGGCGAGATCATGACCTGATCCAGCGCCTTCTCATACAGACGCTGAACGCTCATATTCTGCGCCACGGCGCCAAAGCTTCCGGTCATCGTGGACATCGCCACGATACCCGGGATCAGATAGTTCAGATATGGCTCGCCGTGCGAAGTCGCCTGAATGCCGAGACCGAAAATCAGAAGATACATCAGCGGCGAAATCATCGCCGCCAGAGTGATCTTGAAAAAGTCTCTCTTAAACTCCGCCCATTTTTCCCACAATACGGTTAAAATTCCCATCACTTAATTCCCGCCGGGTTTTGTTTTCCGATCCGTTCGACGAACACATCCTCCAATGTAGTTCTCCGGAGCGTCGCTCCCGCGTCTGCATCCAGCTGCTCAAGATACGCGATCGCGCCGGCCCTGTCCGCAAAAAACCGGCTTCTCTGCACACTTCCGTCCATTTCATCCACCGCAAATTTTCCGAGGGCACAGATCAGATTTCCGGGCGAATCGACCGCGTCGAGTTTACCCCTGTGAAGGAAGGCCACGCGGCTGCAAAGCGCTTCCGCCTCCTCGATGTAATGAGTCGTCAGGATGATGGTAATGTTCTGTCTCTGAAGCTTCCGGAGCAGCTCCCACATCTGTCGCCTGGCAAATGCATCCATACCGGCAGTCGGTTCATCCAGAAGAATGATCCGGGGGTCCGTCATCAGCGCGCGGCAGATCATGAGCTTGCGCTTCATCCCTCCGGAAAGGTGCCGCACGATCCGCCTCCTGTACTCAATCAGTCCCGCAAAGTCCAGAAGTTCTTCGGTTTTCCGCCGGATTTCACCGCGGGACATATAGTAAAGCCTTCCCTGATACTCCATCACCTCGTCCATCGTCATATCCTGACGCATCGAGTATTCCTGCGTGACGATGGAAATCTTCCGTTTCTGAGCGGAAGCCTTCCTGGTAACTTTTTCTCCGTCAATCAGGACCTCCCCCTCCGTGGGGAGCAGTACCGTCGAGATCATGCTGATCGTCGTCGTCTTTCCGGCTCCGTTCGAGCCCAGCAGCCCGAAGAATTCACCCGTCTCAATCCGCAAATTCAGATGATCCACCGCGGTAAAATCGTCAAATTTTTTTGTCAGATTTTTTAATTCGATCATACGTTTCCTCCGCGGTCAGTCAGCGGTACCGGCATTTCCGCGTGAGAAAACTCAGAACCCCTCCGGCCGCAATGATCAGAGCGGCGAGGATCAGCACACGGCGGGCGGCGATCTGCGGAACGAGATTTCTGCTTCCGATCGTATCCCGGTAAAAGGTGAGCTCATACACAATCTCAACCGGATCTCCCATCGCTGTCGTATCGGCCGTCACCGAAAATGGCTCATCCATCGCAAGCACCGGTATCAGGAAGGTCGATGCACCGCCGTCTGTCGTGTTGTTCCGGTATTTGACGCCGTCCACGATCATGTAATCATAATAGCTGCTGCTCCAGCAGAGCTTCGCGTACGCTTTCCCGTTCCGGACAATCAGCGGCGCCGGTGAAGTCACACCGGCCCGTCCGCTTCCCCCGGTCATATTGACCTCGATGGAATACTCTCCGTCTTTCTGATCGAGCGGAACCGCGCTGTCACTTTCCACAAGGCCTGTCTTACCCTCTCCGGAATCCGCTGCCGCCGGCGCAGAAGAACTTTGGCTCTCTGCTCCGGAAAGATCATTGGACGCGTCGAGGCCGTCCGTGTCATAACCGGCTGCCGCAAGTCCCTTCCCGATCGCATCGAAATCGGGCAGCTTCACCCGCAGGCTTCCCTCCGGCAGCGAAGTTGCATCAAAGAGGATCGTACGGTCGTACCATTTGTTTTTCCGGATGCTGAAGGATGCGATCCGGATCTGCTGATCGAGGGCTTCCGCCGGCATCGTGAAGACGGCATACCCGTCGGCATCCTCCGTGACTTCGATATAATCGGACGAGGCGGCAGCCGCCGCTTCCACGCCCGTTCCGATATAGATCAGGGAGTAGGAGAATGAATCCAGTCTGACTGACGCCGTCATATTTCCGTCTTTTACCGTCAGCGTACAGGAATCAATCCGGAAGAACCGGGAACTCACATCCATATCGATGTCATACGTACCGTCCTTCACGTCCGCTCCCCGGATCGGCGTCATCCCGTACCGTCCGACGGTTTTTGAAGACGCCGTTTCCCCGCTTCCTGCCACATCGTTGTGTGCCTCGTCGGCATGGACGGGAATCGGGCGGAGAACCAGGAAAAAGGCCGCAAAAACCAACAGAAGAAAAACCGGAACACATCTCTGCAATTTTCGATTCACCAGATAGATCATAATATTCAGAGACAGCGCACCGGAGAAGTGCGCTGTACGTTCCTCAATGTTCCTTTGCAACGATCAGTGAAAAATATCCCGCGTCATCCGGGATTTCCTCAAGCGAACGATAAATCTTCTCACCCGGCATCCCGCAGTTTTCGACCATCCCGACTTTCCGTCCTGAAGCCATAAGATTCTCCTTCACGGCGTTCATATGACTCCCTGATTTCATCAGCACATACGTTCCGGACTGATCAAGCGCGGTACTCAGTTTATGAAGTGCCGGGATCACATGAAGCGGTTCCGTCCATTCGGTCAGCGGGATATTCAGTTCCGCCGCGGCCGCGCAGAAAGAAGGGATTCCGCTGACCATCGCGGTTTCGTATCCGTCCGCCCCGACGATCTCCTGTACGTAGGAAAACGTTGAATAAATCGACGGATCCCCCAGCGTGATGAAGACGACATTTTTTCCCTCGTCCAGAACCTCTTCGATCCGTTTTGCACCCTTTTTATGATTCTCGATCTGCCGGGCCTTGTCCATGACCATCGGCATATAAATCGGGAGAAGCGTTTTATCCGCGATCTCCGGGACGGCCGCGGCGGCAATCTTATACGCCACAGTTTCCCGTACGTCTTCTCCCGGGGCAGCGATCACATCATTCTCGAGGAGGATCCGGCACGCCTTTCTTGTCATCAGTTCCGGATCGCCCGGTCCGACTCCCACCCCGTATAAAATACCTGCCATAATCATTCATTCCTTACTATTTTATAGCGCGGGTTCTTCCCGCATCGATGAAGTGCATGAACGATTATAGTGGAATACCGGAAGATATGCAAGATCAGATAATCCTCCCCTGCCCGCGGATGGTATACGTACGTGTGGCGCCCGCTCCTCACAAGCAGAAACTCATGGTTCGGCCGGCAGACACGCTGCACCGGCAGATAAAACCCTTTTTCATGCTCTGATGTCTCCCGGACATCGACGCTCTCCAGAAAAAGACCGCCGAGTCAGGCGCCGGCCTTTCTTACAATGAGATCCCAGGTACCGTCCTCGTTGCCGATCAGTTTCAGAATTTTATGTCCCTCATCCTTCACACTGCGCGGTACGTTCTGGACCGGTTCCCCGTCGTTCATGTGGACGGCCAGAATCTGCCCCTCATCGAGTTCCTCCAGCGCCACCTTCGTCTTTACAAACGTCACCGGGCAGACGACGCCGGTGATATCTACGGTCTCATCAATTTTGTATTCTGATTGTTCTGCCATCGAATTGCCTCCCTACATCGATCATCGGTCTTCTGAAAACGCACGGCGGATCAGATCATCAAACCGCTCCTGCCCGTACCGGTCAATCGCAAACTGGAGCCGGTCCCCTGCCTTTGCGTTCTGATCGAAGAAATCGACCGCCGTATCGCAAATCCGGAAAAGCGTCTCCTCGCTCTCAAAAAAAGGAACGATCTGTTTTCCGCGATGGATATGATTCCCGAACAGTCCGCCGAAAGAAACGAGATAGCCCGGATGTTCGGTATAAGCTCCGACCGGACAGCTCTTTGCGCACCGGCCGCAGTAGGAACAGCGGTCCCGATCGATCGTGATCATCCCGTCTTTCAGGGTGATCGCTCCCTCTCTGCACGCCTTCACACACACTCCGCAGGCGATGCACGCGTTTTCACTCCACTCCACGCGTTCGGCTCCCTTGATCCCGATATCGTTTTCCTCGGTCTTCAGACAGTTATTGCGGCATCCGGTACATCCAAATTTAAATTTTCCCGGAAGCTCCCGTGCGAAATAACGGCGGTCAATTTTCTTCGCGAGATCCTGTGTGTCGATGCAGGCGCTCGGACAGGTGGTACTTCCCTGACAGGCTGTCGTCGTCCGGACACGCGGGCCGCATACGGACGGAGACACCCCGTATTTTGCGAGTTCCTTTTTTATCTCTTCGATATCCTCCAGTTTCATCCAGGGGATTTCGAGTGACTGGCGTGCCGTGAGATGAACATAACCGTGTCCGAAACGATCTGCCACGTTCTGTATTCCGATGAGCTGTTCTGCCGTGAGCGTGCCGCCGACGACATGAATCCGGAGCGCAAAGCGGTCCTTTTGCTTCTGCCGCATCCAGCCGCCCTTTTTCAAAGTTGCATAGTCAACTGCCATCCAATCCTCCAATCCCTGGTCAATCCAGAATTTCCAGTTCTTCTTTCGATGAAATACCATTTTCTACATGAAATGAGTTCAAGACAGGCTTGTTCTCATCCTGAAGCGAAAGAATCAGGTAGCTCGCACGGCTGTCAAAGGCCAGCCGGATATCCTCCGCCGAAGGACGCGACGGAGACGCCGGATGGGAATGTCAGTTTCCGAGCGGCGAAAGACCGCGTGCCCGCATATCTCTGACCGCTCCGAGCTGTTCTTTCGGATCCAGCGAAAAATGCTCGCTGGAATGATCAGACTGCACTGCCCGGTTTGAATTCACAGGCAGGCTGTTCGTAATCCGTAAGTTCCGTGATCTCCGGATGATCCGAGCAGACCGCGCATCCGTCACCCCGGGGCGGAAGCTGTACCGTGTGAAAGGTCATGGTCAGCGCATCAAAAGTAAGAAGCTTTCCTGTCAGCAATTCACCTGCTCCGGTCAGATATTTGACCGCCTCCAGCGCCTGCAGCGAACCGATCACGCCCGCCATCGCCCCTACGATTCCTGCTTCCCTGCAGGACGGGATCGCGTCCTTCGGCGGCATCTCATGAAAGACGCAGCGGTAGCATGGACTTTCATGTGGGATCACCGTCATAAGCTGTCCCCGGAATCTCAGAATTCCAGCATGAGAAAACGGCTTATCCGCCATCACACCGGCATCGTTGATCAAAAATTTTGCAGGAAAATTGTCCGTACAGTCAAGTACAAAATCGTAATCTTTTATGATGCCGGAAATATTTTTACTATTGAGGAACTCACGATAAACCACCGTCTCGACATCCGGGTTGATCGCTTTCATCGTCTCCGCCGCAGATACGGCTTTCGGCCTTCCCAGATCCGCGGTCGTGTGAATCACCTGTCTCTGCAGGTTTGAGAGATCGACGACGTCCGCGTCCGCGATCCCGATCCTGCCGACGCCGGCCGCTGCGAGATACAAAGCCGCCGGAGAGCCGAGCCCGCCGGCTCCGATGATCAGAACACTCCCGTTCATCAGTTTTTTCTGTCCTCTGACACCGATTTCCTTCAGAAGGATATGTCTGGAGTATCGTTCAAGCTGTTCATCGGTAAAAGCCATCAGCATCCACCTCCCATGAAGTAAAGGAACTCGACGACATCGCCCTCTTTTAACGCCGCCGTTTCATAATCATCTTTTTTTGTACCGCTGACTGTGATTTGCATAGAACCCTCCTGAATGCTCATTGTGAATGATCTTGCCGTTCTTTACAAGTGGTTTTTCGCTCCGATACAGGACTTCACCGCATCGGTGAAATCGAAAATCAGATCACCGGGATCTTCAATGCCGACGCTCACACGTACCATGTCCTCAAATACCCCGGCCCTTTCACGTTCCTCTTCCGTACTGTGGATATAGAGTGTGGAGGCCGGATGAATCACGAGCGTCCGTATGTCTCCGATATTGCTGGCACGCTTCGCGCAGCGCAGACGGTTCATCACCTCAAAGGCCTTCTGCTTCGATCCGGCACGGAAGGTTATGATCCCTCCGCCCTGTCCCCGCAGCTGACTCTTCGCAAGATCCCTGTCCGGATTTCCCGGGAGCAGCGGATACCGCACCTGAAGCTCCGGAAAGCGGGAAAGTGATTCCGCCAGAAGCCGTGCCCCTTCACAGATCCGTTCCATGCAAAGTCCGAGAGTCTCCATCCCGATAAGATTCAGAAATGTATAAACGGCGAGAGACAGGCGCCGAAATTTTCACGGAGATCGGTCGCCATACGCACGCCGTAGGCCAGGTGCCCGTATTTTTCAATGGCGCAAGTGCTGCGAACGTTCAAAATCCCACGCGAAGAATTCCGCGTCGATGATTACGCCGCTCACCGAATTTCCCCCGCCGTTTATGTACTTGGAAGAGGAATGCACGACCAGATCCGCGCCGAGTTCAATCGGCCTTACCAGATACGGTGTCACTGTCGTGCTGTCTACAACAAGCGGGATCCCCCCTCGCGTGTGCGAGAGTTGCCATCTGCCGGATATCCATCACTGCTGGAGAGGGATTTCAGACCCGGGTATAGGCGAATTCCGGTTTACGCCCCATAAACACACGCTCATGATCTTCCGCAGTCTCATATTGAAACGCAGTCGTCTGCGCGATCTGCGGGATCGTCGCGCCGTCCGGATAAGATGCGACGGCACTGCGATGTAAAAGCATCGTGTTAAAATCCAAATCTGTCACCTGCGACCGTATAATCTGACCATTTCTTATTCCATATAAATCTTATCGTAATACTATGTTTTGTCAAGCATATTCTCAGAAAGCGCAAAACGTTTCAGACCGCTTTTTCCTCTCCCGCTCTTTACCCCCTCCATTCTGGCCGCAGCGCAATAAAAAAGCTGCTGTACCATCTGGTACAACAGCTTCTATAATCTGCGGAAGATGAGACTTGAACTCACACGTGATTGCTCACACAAGATCCTTAGTCTTGCTCGTCTGCCAATTCCGACACTTCCGC
>CADBRN010000062.1 GCA_902797025.1 uncultured Lachnospiraceae bacterium | reverse complement strand
GACCTTATTGTTGTATACCGGATCCGCCAAAACATCTCTTTTCTGAGTATGTCCTTTTCTTGGCACGATACTTCCCTCCTTAATCATAAACGATTAGATCTTTGGTACTCACATCAAAATGATCATGTGTCTGCGCCGGTCGCTTCTATGTGAACCCTGCAGCCGTATCGTAAGGTTCGAGAATAACCGCCTGACTTAAACCATTTTTTCGATTGATGCTGAATGATTATTTCTTCGGTCTTTTAGCACCGTATTTGGAACGAGCCTGTTTTCTGTTGACGACTCCCGCAGTATCCAGCGTACCTCTGACGATGTGGTATCTGGTTCCCGGAAGGTCCTTGACTCTTCCGCCGCGAATCAGGACAACACTGTGCTCCTGAAGATTGTGTCCCTCTCCCGGAATGTAGCTTGTAACCTCGATTCCGTTTGAAAGACGAACTCTGGCGATTTTACGAAGAGCCGAGTTCGGCTTCTTCGGTGTCGCGGTCTTAACAGCTGTGCATACGCCTCGCTTCTGCGGGGAGGACATCGCAACGGACTTCTTCTTAAGGGAGTTGAATCCTCTCTGAAGAGCCGGAGCTGTCGACTTTTTCTCAGCTGTATGACGGCCTTTTCTGACTAACTGATTAATTGTTGGCATTCCTTTCACCTCCTGATCGATTTACGGCTGCATAAGGTAAATGCTCCTGAATTTGAGCACAAAAAAATGCACTGACCCCGATCAGGGTCAATTACGACGGTAATTATATCCGTTGTATTCCGAAAAGTCAAGAATTCTCTTTACTTTTCGGAACCCCGGTGATAAGTTTATGCAGGATGGTATTCGCGGAAGCCGCAGCGCGGCGCGAAATCGTACCTGTTTGTATGAAAATGGTAAAATTTTCGGCCTATATCTGAAAAATGAATGGGACTGAACATCACCGCCTCTAATATCTTTGTCACGTCTTCTATTATATTGGAAGAAACACAGGATGCCGGAACGGAGGTGGTGGCATGAAAATCGGATTAATCGGCGCCGGCAAAGTCGGTTTTTCACTCGGAAAACTGTTTGTGGAAAACGGTCTGCCTGTCGCCGGGTACTTCAGCAGAACCCCCGGTTCTGCCGCAGAAGCGGCGAAATTCACGGGAACTCATCACTTTGACACAATGCAGTCGCTCATCGAAGCGTGTGATGTTCTGTTTCTGACCGTACCGGACGGATCGATCGGATCTGTCTGGGCGAAAATCAGAGAGTTTCACCTTGCCGGAAAGCTTATCTGCCACTGCAGCGGGTCGATCTCATCGACCGTCTTTTGCGGAATCGACGAATGCGGAGCATTCGGATTTTCCGTCCATCCTCTCCTGGCCGTATCGGACCGATACGGATCTTACAGGAAATTACCAGATGCACTATTTACAATCGAAGGTTCAAAAGCACGCCTTTCTGATGTCTGCGCGCTTCTTTCCGTCTGCGGCTGCCGCTTTCAGGTGATCGAAGCGAAGAATAAGGTGCGCTATCACGCGGCCGCCGTCATGGCAAGCAATCTTGTCGTCGCTCTGACGGACTGCGCGATCGGGCTCCTTTCCAAATGCGGTTTTTCCGACGATGACGCACGTGCCGCCCTCTCCCCGCTCATGAGGGGAAACCTGGACGCGGTCCTCGAAAAGGGACCGGCCGCCGCCCTCACCGGACCGATCGAACGCGGAGATATCGAAACGGTGAAAAAACATCTCGACGCGCTCGAAGAAGCCCCCGGCATCCGTGAGGTCTATCGCATTCTCTCACTCCGTGCCGCGGAGGTCGCGAGATCGGCGCATCCTCAAAGAGATGACACGGCGCTTTTGGATCTTCTGAAGCACTGCCCTGAAGAAGGGGATGAAGGAAAGGGGTTTTTGCAATGAAACAAACCGTACCGTCTCTTCTCAAAATGAAACAGGACGGAACAAAGATTTCCATGGTGACCGCTTATGATTACACGACCGCGTCGATCGTCGAATCCGCCGGGATCGATATGATTCTGGTCGGCGATTCCCTCGGAATGACGATGATGGGGTACGAGGACACGCTTCCTGTCACGATGGATGACATGATCCATCACACACGCTGCGTGACGCGCGGCGCAAAGAACACGTTTGTCGTCGGCGATATGCCATTTCTGTCCTATCAGGCCTCCGTCGAAGAAGCCGTGCACAACGCGGGACGCTTTATGAAGGAAGGCCGTGCACAGGCTGTCAAACTGGAAGGCGGAGCGCGGGTCCGCCCGCAGATCAAAGCGATCACCGAAGCTTCCATACCCGTGTGCGCCCACCTTGGTCTGACGCCACAGTCCGTCAACGCCTTCGGCGGGTTCAAGGTGCAGGGCAAAAACGAGAAGACCGCCCGTCAGTTGATCGAAGATGCGCGCGCGATCGAGGCGGCCGGCGCATTCATGGTTGTACTTGAGTGTGTGCCCGCGCGTCTTGCGGCGCTGATCTCGGAAAATCTCTCGATACCGACCATCGGAATCGGTGCGGGAAGCGGCTGTGACGGCCAGGTTCTCGTCTGCCAGGATCTGCTCGGTATGACACCGGGCGGTTTCAAGCCGAAATTCGTCCGCCGCTTCGCGGAACTCGGAGAAGCGATGAAAAACGCCTTCCGCAGCTATGACGAAGAAGTAAAAAGCGGCGCTTTTCCGGCGCAGGAACATACATTCAGGATCGACGACGCACTTATGGACACGCTTGAAAAAACGTATAAAAACAGGAGGGAATAAATCATGATACGCACAGGAAAAATCGCAGAAGTAAAGAAGTATGTCCGGGAATGGAAACGTCAGGGTCTGACCATCGGCCTCGTCCCGACCATGGGATATCTGCACGAAGGCCATGCGAGCCTGATCCGCAGGGCGCGCGAAGACAATGACCGTGTCATCGTCAGCGATTTCGTCAACCCGATCCAGTTTGGACCAAAGGAAGATCTCGCCGTCTATCCGCGCGATTTTGAGGCGGACTGCAAACTCTGTGATTCCCTCGGGGCGGACCTCATTTTCCACCCGGAACCGGACGAGATGTACGCGCCGGATGCGTGCACCCATGTCAAAGTCGACAATCTGACTGATAATCTGTGCGGCGTGACGCGCCCCTTCCATTTTCAGGGCGTCTGCACGGTCGTCTCGAAGCTGTTCCATATCAGCGAGGCGGACCGCGCCTATTTCGGACAGAAGGACGCCCAGCAGCTCGCTGTGATCCGCCGTATGGTGCGTGATCTGAACTTCCCGATCGAAATCATCGGATGCCCGATCATCCGTGAGGAAGACGGCCTCGCGAAGAGTTCCCGCAACACGTATCTG